>CANQQQ010000009.1 GCA_947626025.1 uncultured Clostridia bacterium | reverse complement strand
GTTCGTATATCTTTATATATACCTCGCAATATCTTTTTGCTCTCATCAGCGTCTATTTTATATTAACATTTTTCTTGATTGTTGTCAAGTATTTTTCTACTGGAAATTTATGGAAATATGGTTTTCATACTTTACGCTTAATATAGTTTATACTAAATTTACATTATGAATTTATATAACTGTTAACTCTTCACCTCTTGTTTTCTATAAATTTATTAAAACAATAAATTCACTAGCCCTAATATAAATCCAATTAGAGCTCCTAGATTAACTATCGCATTTAATTCTTTTTTCATTACTTTTAAAACAATATTTTCTAACTCAACTATATCCATACTATTTATCTTGTCTCTTATTATTCTTTCTATATTTATTTTTGACAATACTGATGGAAGTCTATTTACTATTATCTTCTCGTATAATTCAAACATAATATTATAAAATTCTTGATTTGGTATTATTACTTTTGATACTTCTTTATTTAGTAACTCGTTTATTTCACTTTGTGTTATTTCATGGATTAAATTTTCTCCATTATCAGTTATATATTCATTAATTTTTAATTCAATACTTTCCATTATTGGATTTAAGATTTTTCCTCCTCCAAATACAGAAAATATTGAACCGCTCATTTTTTCTTTGATTGCTTGTCTTATCTGTTCTGATAATATATGACCTGCTTCTTTTTCTATTATTAATCTATATATTTCGCTAGATACTTTATTTGACGCTGTTATACTTAAATTAACTAAGCTTTCTTTTCCTATTTCTTTTTCTAATATGCTACCTAATCTTTCATTATTATCTAATAAAAATGCATCTATTGATTCCTTTATTCTTTCTTTCATTTCTTTTGATAATAATGTATTTCGTAAATCATTTTCAGTTAGTAAATTATTAGAAATAGTACTAGCTATTACTCTAGCAATGTTTTCCCTATTTTTAGGTATTATACCTGGAGTGAATGGCAATGTGAATTTTCCGACTTTTATTGCTTTTCTTGGTCTAAACATCATTTTTACTGCAATCCAATTTGTTGAATATCCTATTATTGCACCAATTATTGGTGATGATATATATGAACAATCCATCTATTTTTCCTTTCCTATATGTATTCCTTTATTACATTATATAATTTATGCATTGGTAATCCTACTATTGTTGTGTAATTTCCCTTTATTTTTTCTACATATACGCAAAATTCACTTTGTATTGCATATCCTCCTGCCTTATCAAATGGGCTACCTTCATCTACCCATTTTTTTATTTCACTTTCAGTCATATCCTTAAGATATACCTCTGCTAAATCATAATCTAAATATTGTTTAAATTTTCCTTTATCTTGTATCATTATACATAAACTTGTTATTACTTGATGTGATGCGTTTTTTAGCTCATTTAAATCCTTTATTGCTTCGTTTCTATCTTTTGGCTTTCCATAAATTTTACCGTCCTTTATTACCATCGAGTCAGCTCCTATTACTATTCTATCTTCTGTAGTTTTATTAAAAATTTCTTTAGCTTTTATATATGCTAATCTCTTAGATTGTTCTGTAATAGAAAGTCCCTCCTCAAACGTTTCATCAAATTCGCTTGGTATTACTTCGTATTTAATTTTTAATAAGTCCATTAATTCTCTCCTTCTTGGAGATTGTGATGCCAATATTATTCTCATTTTTATCATTCCTTTAAAATTAACATATTTTTTAATTTAATTATAAAATTTCCTGTTAGATAAAAAATGCAATCTAATGATAATTAGACTGCATTTAAAGTGTTATATAATCTATTTATTTAATCCTTTGTTTTTTCTTAAAAATGATGGTATATCTAAGTCTTGTGAATTACCATTTGAACTCTCTATTGATGCTGGAATAGGATTTATTTTTTGTTCCCATGCTTTTGATACAATTTGATCTACTCCCATTCTTGAGAATGATTGTCTTGGTTCTTCATCCACAAATCCTGTTGCTATTACAGTTATTAATAACTCATCTTCTAATGATTCATCAATTACAGTACCAAAAATTATATTTGCTTCTGGATCTACACTTCTTTGTACTAGTTCTGCTGCAGTGTTAACTTCTTGTAATCCTAAAGAACTTGAACCTGTTATATTTATTATTACTCCTCTTGCACCTTCTATTGATGTTTCTAGTAATGGGCTTTGTATTGCTTGTTTTGCTGCATCCTCAGCTCTATTTTCTCCTGAAGCTCTTCCTATACCCATATGTGCCATACCTGTATTTAACATTATTGTCTTAACATCGGCAAAATCTAGATTTACAAGTCCAGGATTAGCTATTAAGTCTGATATTCCTTGTACGCCTTGTCTTAAAACATCATCAGCCATTTTAAAAGCATCTATAATTGATGTTTTTCTATCTATTATTTGTAATAGTTTGTCATTTGGAATAACAACTAATGTATCTACTTTTCCTTTTAAACTTTCTATTCCACGTTCTGCTTGAGCAAGTCTTTTCTTGCCTTCAAAAGTAAATGGTTTAGTAACAACTCCTATTGTTAATATTCCCATCTCTTTTGCACATGCTGCAACTGTTGGTGCTGCTCCTGTACCTGTTCCGCCACCCATTCCGGCTGTAACAAACACCATATCAGCTCCACGTAGTGCTTCAGCTATTTCTGATTTACTTTCTTCTGCAGATTGAGCTCCAACATTAGGATCTGCTCCTGCTCCTAGTCCTCTTGTTATTTTTTCTCCTATTTGTATTCTTGTGCTTGCTTTTGATGAATACAGTAATTGTTGCTTGTCTGTATTTACAGCTATAAAATCTACTCCTTTTATCCCTGAATCAATCATTCTATTGACAGCGTTGTTTCCTCCACCACCAACGCCAATTACTTTAATTATTGCAGTTCCTTCATTTATTTTATTTGTATCTTCATCATTATATTCTAACATCACTATTCCTCCTCTAATTAACTATAAAAGAATTCTTTCATTCTCTCAAATACCATTTTCAAAATACTTTCTTCTTTTGAAGTGTCTATTGAACTTGAGACTGATTTTGCAAATGGCTTTGATGCAATATATCTTACTAACGCATATGCTGTTCTATAGCTTGGTCTAATTGTACTTACTAGTCTTCCTGTGGATATTTTTACAGGAATATTTAGTGCTATCTTACCTGCAACATCACTCTTGTTAATGCTTGATATACCTTGTCCAGTCAATACAACATTATTTATTCTAGGTTTAATTCCTTGTAACATTATATCTTTATTAACTAAAGCAAACATTTCCTCAATTCTTGCTTCAATAATCTCTATTAATTCTGAACTTCTTATAGTTTTATTTTTACAATCTCCTATGTAAGTATTTAAGAAAATTTCATTATCATTATCGATAAAAGATCTTAAAGCAAGTCCATATTGTCTTTTTAATTTATCTGCTTCTTCTTCACTAATATTTAATACTAATGCTATATCTTTTGTAATTGTATCTCCACCAATTGGAATAGTATTTGTATATACAAATTTATTTCCTTCAAATACACCGATATCAGTATTTCCAGCTCCTATGTCCAAAAGCATAATATTATCATTAAGTTCATTTCTATCTAACACAAGATTTCGTTCTGCAAGAGTAACTGGAACTAATCCGTCTATTTTCTCTATTCCTGCTTTTCTAAATATAGAAGATAATTGTTTTAGATAATCCTTGTCCAATAATATTACTTGTGCTTCTACAGTAATATTAGAACTTAGTGCTCCTATAGGATCTTGGACTATCTCTCCACTTTCCAATGTAAAACTTTGAGGTACAACATCTATAATAGTTTTACCATCTGGAACTTCTATATCTTTTACTAACATCATACTTGCACCAACATCTTTAATTGATATACCTGCATATTTGTCTTTCACTTCCTTTGTTGCTGAATTCTGTACTATCGTTATGTATTTTCCTGGAACTGTGACATAAGCAGAATTTATCTTTAAATTGGCTTCCTCTTCTGCATCTTGAATTGTCTTGGCAATTGATAATGCAACTTCATCCTCATCAATAATTTTACCTTTTCTAATGCCATTGCATTTCGTTTTTACGGACGAAATTATTTCAATTTGATTAAAATTATTAACCTCTCCAACAATAGCGGATACCTTAGAAGTTCCTATATCTAAGCCGACAATTATATCACCTATTGCCAATTTTTTTCTCCTCCAATTTTATATATTTTCTACGTTTTTAAGAATATAATATTTTTAAAAAAAAGTCAATAGAAAGTCGTAATATTTTTGTAATATTTTCGTAATATTTTCGTAACAAATTTGTTGTATATTGATATTACTAACTTTCACTATTTAATTTGTTTTTTTCTTTTTTTCTGACCATATTTTTTCAATATAATATTTTCTAATTATAGTTAAATTTAAGAACATTCTATTTACAAATACTACTATTGCTGCTAAATATATATCTAGATTTAGTTTGTCCCCTAAATATGTTAATAACATGGATAAAATTGCATTTCCAAAAAATCCTGATACAAAAACTTTAAAATCAAAATTTCCCTTTAATGTTGCAGAAATTCCTCCGAATATTGAATCTAGCGCCGCAATAATTGCTATTGCTAAATATCCAGAATATGTATATGAAATTATTGGAGCATTAACTCCTAAAATCACACCTATTAAGCATCCTAAAATTATAGCCCCTACTATCAATTTAATCACCTCTCTATTTATATTTACTTGACATAGTCTAATGTCATTTTACCTTCATATTTATCAATAACCACATCATTGTCAGTTTTCATTGATATCGTGTATCCGTTTGTCTGATATTCATCTAAAAAGCCGTTTTTTATACTTAATGCACTTTGTAAATATGTTAAATCTCCTATAGCTTTTATTGTATAAGGAGATGTTATTCTTTTATTGTTGATTACAATAAATTCTCCTACATCAACAATATCTGTCATTGAAACTATTCTTTCATTATTTATTGATATAGCTTCTGCTCCTGCAGAATTTAATTCATTTATTAGCTTTAATAAATCTTCTGATAAAATGTATTTGTCATTATTATCTGTAAAAGTTATTATTATTCCTGTTCCATGTACGTTTGTTAATCCTAATAACATTTTTGCATTCTCTAATTCATCTTGAAGTAATTCTCCAGCTTCTTCATCTGATTCAATTCTATTCTGATATTCGTTTATTCTTTCTTCATTAGTTTTTAATTCTTTATCTGTTTCTTGATATTGCTCTTTCCAATTTGCCAATGCCTCTCTCAAATCATTTTCTCTCATTGTTTCTATCTCTGCAACATCAATTTTATCGACAGTTTTAAATTGAATACACATTACATATACAATTATAAAACATATTATAAATATTGTTATAGAAATTGCTAATTTACTTTTGTCTAACTTAAATTTGTTTTTTTCACTCATGCAAATACCTATCCTTTCATTCTATTTTTTTGTCGTCATATGTTTTGCATTTATTACTTTATTATATTTTGGAATTTTAACTTCATCTGACTTTTCTATTTTTACTATAACTCCACCTTCCTCCATGAAACCGATATATGAGCCTGGTCTTGTTATGCCATTTAAAAGATCCTTATTCCCTATTGCAGATATTACAAATGGTGAATTAATTTTTTCTCCATTTACTGTTATGACAGCACCTGCACAATCTATTGCAGTTGTTGATAATACTCTTTGTCCATTTATAGAAATAGCTTCCGCTCCTGAATTTTTTAATTCATTTACAATTCCTATTATATCAAGATTATGTACTAATTCTTCAAAAAGGTTCTCATCTTTTATGTTTGCATTATTATTATCTGCTACAGTAACTACTATTCCCTCTCCTGTTAAATCTGTTAATCCTAATAATGCATTTATAGATTTTAATTCTTGTTCTTCTTCTGTAAAAGTATTATTTCCTTTGGCAACTTGTTGTCTTATTTCTTCCAATTGGTTTTCGGATTTTTGAAATTCTGCATATACTCTCTCATACTTTTCCTTCCATTCTAATACTTCATCCCTTAAATCACTATTAGATATTCTTACATTACTCGAAATAGTATTCTTTTTTGTAGTATTAACCTGAATTATTATTCCACTAGTTAGTAACATGCACATTACACCTAATGTAATTGCTATTTGTCTTTTTTCCATCTCTTCACTCCCTTCAACTTTTCTTCTAAAAAATATCCTATTTTTATGTATGCCAAGTGTATTTATTACCTAGGTGAAAAATACACTTGGTCTCTGTTTAAATATATTATACCTGGTACTCCTTCTTGTTCTTCTAGAACGTATTTTAAAAATAGCATTTTACTACTTAAGTCGCTTATACTTCCTAGTTGTACTTCCTTTGCTTCTTTTTCTAAGCTTAAAATATAATTAAATTTACTTTCTGCATTTATAGCACTTAATTCTTTATCGATTCCTATATTATTCATTGCATCTTTTATTTGTATTACACTTTGTAATTTTTCTAAATCATCATTTTCTAATCTATTACCTTCTACTATATTTTCTAATTCTGTAGAAATACCTGTTATCATTGTTAAATCTAATCTTTCCTCTGATTTCTCTAGAATATATCCTTGATTATTTATATATGCAAATTGATTTTCCTCTAAAGGAATTATATATGTCGCAATTCTTTCTTCAATTTTTATTTCTACTTTTGATGGTAATTTTCTTTTTATAGTAACATTTTCTACATAAGCATTATTATTTTTTATATTAGAAATAATTTTTGATTTACTAAACTTAAATATATTATCATCTATTTTTAAATTAGATAAATTTATATATTCCTCTGCATCAAATTTTTCATTTCCAATTACATTGATTTCAGTAATATTAAACATTGGTGATGTAAATCCATATGCTATTAACCCAACAAATAAAGCTATACAGATTAAAACTTTAAGAATTGATTTGATAATCCTATATCTTTTCATTCTTCTTTCTTTTTGTAACTTTGCAATATTTCTGGGGTTAGACCTTTGTTTTTCTTTAAGGTTCTTCTGCATTTATTCACCTTCTTCAATCTTTATTTTAGCTCCTAATTTTTGTAATTTTTTGTCTAAATTCTCATATCCTCTCAATATATATTCTATATTAGAAAGTTCTGTAGTACCATCTGCTTGTAGAGCTGCAATGACTAGTGCTGCACCCCCTCTTAAATCCATAGCTTTTAAATTAGTAGCTTTTATTGTCTTTTCTCCTGTTATCCTTAATACTCTATCTTCTTGTTCTATATTTACTCCCATCTTTTTAAGTTCAGCAACATATTTATATCTACTTTCAAAAATGTTTTCTTTCATGTAAGATATTCCTTCTCCTTTTATCAATGTAGCCACAAATATAGACTGCATATCTGTTGGAAATCCTGGATAAGGCTGTGTTTCAATTTTTACGCATTTTAGACTATTTGGTGCTTTTAAATGTATTCTATCATTATCTATTTCAATACTGCACCCACACTCTCTAAGTTTATTTATTGTTTCTTTCATGTGCATTGGCTCTGCATTTTTTAAAGTTACTTCTCCGCTTATTCGCAGCAACAGCACATAATATAGTTCCTGCTTCTATCCTATCAGGCATTACCTTATAAACTACATTTTTTAATTGCTTTACTCCTGTAATTTCTATAATACTGCTTCCTGCTCCTTTTATATTAGCTCCCATCTTATTCAACATATTTTGTAAATCTTCAATCTCTGGCTCCATTGCAGAATTTTTTATTTTTGTAACTCCTTCTGTCAAAACTGAAGCAAGCATTATATTCTCAGTAGCACCAACACTTGGAAAAGATAGAGTAATTTCTGCTGATTTCATTTCATCTGCTGTACATTTTATACTTTCATCCTTCATACTTACTTTCACACCAAGTTGTTCGAATGCTTTTAGGTGTAAATCAATAGGTCTTTTTCCTATATCACATCCTCCTGGATACGTAAAAGTACATCTTTTGAATCTTCCTATTAATGCTCCTACCAGACTTACAGATGATCTCATTTTATGCATTAAATCTGGTGGTATTTCACATGAATTTAGTTCTTTAGAATTAATTATTATTTTATCACTATTATGCTCTATTTTGCAACCTAATTTTTTAAGAATTTGTAACATTATTTTTATATCTGAAATATCTGGTATATTATGTAACTCAGTCATTCCACCATTTAATATACTTGCAGCAATGATTGGTAATGCAGCATTTTTTGAACCAGATACTTGCACTTCTCCTGAAAGCTTATTTCCGTCCAGAAATTATATATTTTTTCATTTATTCAACCTCCTTATGTTACATATTTTATGCATGTTTTTAATTTATGTTAATTTGAAGTTGAAACTGAATTTCCAATTGGGAAAAGCTATCTTTAACTGTAATTTATTCTGGCAGATTTGATTTTGAGAATGCAAACAAGCAAATTTCAAACACAATAGTGATTGTAACAATATTCATATAATATAAATTCCCTATTAGATAAATATAGACGTAGAGAATTTAAGTGTTGACCTACTTAATTCTCTACGTCTATATTAACATTATGCTATATTTCTTAGTTCTCTTGCATGTTCTATTGCAACTTTTGTACTTTCTCCACTTGCAATTCTTGCAATTTCATTTATAGTTTCTTCTTCATCTAATTGTTTTATATTTGTTATTGTTCTACCACCTTCAACATTTTTACTTATAAAATAATTATAGTCTCCTCTTGCTGCAATATTTGCTTGATGCGTTATACATATTATTTGATGTTTCTTTGATATCTGTTTTAATTTTTCCCCTACGCTTTTTGCTGCTTTTCCAGATATTCCTGTATCTATCTCGTCAAAAATCATAACAGGGACTTCGTCTACATCTGCCAAAACATTCTTTATCGCAAGCATAATTCTAGACATTTCCCCTCCTGAGGCTATCTTTACTAAAGGTTTACTTTCTTCTCCTATATTTGTACTAATTAGAAATTCTACTCTATCTTGTCCATTTTCTCCAAATTCCTCTGTTTCACTAAAATCTACTTGAACATTAAATCTAGCGTTTTTCATTTCTAGTTCTTCTAACTCACTATTTATTTTCTTTGATAACTCATCTGCATAATGTATTCTAAGTTTATGCATTTTCATTGATAATTCGTGCATTCCATTCTCTACATTCTTTAACTTTGATTTTAGTTTTAAAATATATTCTTCGGAGTTTTCTATTTTATTAACTTCACTAATAATTTCTTCTTTATATTTTAATATTTCTTCTATATCATTTCCGTATTTTCTTTTTAAATCATGAATTAAATTTACTCTTTCTTCTATTCTTTGCTTTTCTTCTTCGTCAAAATCCATTTCGTCTTTAAATTCTCTTATATCTCTAGATAATTCTTGTAAGTCATAGAAAATACCTTTTAAAGTATTTAATGTATTCTCATATTTGTTATCCAAACTTTCTACTTTTTCTAATGCACATATAGCATTACTTACAGAGTCTATACTTACTTCTCCTATTTCATTATCAACTTCATTTAAGTTATTTTGAATTTTTTCAAAATTCATAACTTTTTCTCTTAATTTTTCAACCTCTACATCTTCCCCCACTTTTAATTTTGCAGATTCTATTTCGTTAATTTGATATTTTAGTAAATCTAATTTCCTTTGTTTCTCTTTATCATCTCCTAAATTTTCTTTCAATTCACTTTTCAAATTTTTGTATTGGTTATATAAGTTCAAATATTCATCTTTTAATAATAATATATCTTCACCTATAAAATCATCTAAATATTTAATATGAGAACTTGGATTTAATAAATATTGATTGTCCATCTGTCCATGTATATCAATTAAATTTTGCATAAAAAGTTTTAATTCGCTTACTGTAACTAGTCTTCCATTTATTTTACATGAGTTTCTACCATTAGCATGAATTTCTCTGGATATAATTATATTACCATCAATAGAATATTTATGTTCTGGTAAATATAAACATAATTCTACAAAAGAAAAATCTTCTCCCTGTCTAATCATTTCTTTTGAGCATCTACCACCTGTTACAATTTGAAGTGAATCAATAATTAATGTTTTTCCAGCTCCTGTTTCACCAGTTAAGATATTTAACCCGTTATTTAAGTCTAATACTAAGTCTCCAATTATACCTATGTTTTTTATGTGTAAAGTTGATATCATAATAAACCTCCGTTCGTAGAATTTCTGTTTGTATTATGATATACCTTTATTATTTTTTTGTCAATATCTTTTTTATTTATTTTGCAAATTGTTGTTTGTGTAATTAAATTCATACAACATGGAAATAATCATCATTTTTAATAAATTTAATAATAAAAATTCTAAATTCGCATGAATTTTCGCGTAATGAATTAGAATTTCTTAATTTACCTTATGGAAATAGTTCAACTCTCGTTGAAAGGGTGCCATAAGGTAAATTTAGAAATTATATGATATGAAGTCGAAACTTCAAAGAATGAAGAATTTTTCATTATTAAATTTTCTTTATTAAAAACTCTTACAAACAACAATTTATATGTAATTATTAATAGCTGATTTAAAATATTCATCTATATTTGATAGAATTTGGAAAAAATATGCTTTTTCGTCTTTTTTATTAACTCCTTCACTTACTACTATATCAATACTTATTCTTATTTCATTACCTACTTTTAATTTTAATTCTCCAACTTTTTCCCCTTTGTTTATTGGCGCTTCTAATATTTGTAAACTATTAATAGTAACATCTATATTATTTATATCATTATTAAATACTGGTATTACATAATTTCCTGTTTCACTTAATTCTACATTTAGATATTTATTTACTCCTTTCACTAACTCAATCTTGTTTTCTCTTTTCCATTCATTAAATGCATTTTCTATATTATTTGATACATCCATTATTTTATAATTTGCATAAGCATACTCTATTATTTTTATGCTATCTCGTGTTCTATCTTTCTTAGTATCTGCTCCTAATACTACAGAGATTATATCCATATTTCCACGTTTTATAGAAGTCACTAGACATCTATTAGCCCCATTCGTAAATCCAGTTTTTACACCATATACTCCATCTAAGTATCCTAATAATTCATTAGTATTATCAATTGCTTTTCCATATCCATTGATTGTCACAGTATAATTCGTTGTACCTACTATTTTTTTTAATTTTTCAATATTTAAAGCATAATCAGCCATTTTAGCTAATTCAACTGCCGTTGTGTAATGCTCATCTGCATCTAGCCCATTTACCGTTACAAAATGAGTTTGCTTTAATCCTAAATCTTTAGCTTTTTCATTCATTAAATCCACAAAATTATCCACAGAGTTACCCACATATTCTGCTAAAGCTATTGCGCAATCATTTCCTGATTTAAGCATCAGACCATATAATAAATCATTAATTGTTATTTTATCACCTGTGTGTAAACCGAAGTCTCGATCCTCCAGTACCAGCTGATTTACTTGAAATAGTTACTATCTGGCTTAAATCTTTTGTATTTTCAATAACAACAATTGCAGTCATAATCTTCGTAGTGGAAGCCATTTTCCTTTCGGAATTTTCGTCTTTTCCCCATATTACCTCTCCTGACGTTCTATCATATATTACAGCAGATCTTGAATTTATAACTGGTTCATTTGTTGCATTAGCACTTGCAGATTCAATTTGTTCATATATCCATGCAGTATCGTTTATATCTTCTTCAAAATCTTCATCATCTGCAAATACGACTGATGTACTTCCAATTACATATATAAATATTACTATATAAATTATATATTTTTTCATAAATAAAAAACCTCACATTTAAAATTATATTTTTAAATATGAGGTTTATGAATATTTTTATCTAGTTAGTTTTACATTATAATGCTATTGACATTTCAAAATCCATATTATCCTTTAATCTCATTATTATTGTTAGATTTTTATTTTCTTCTTTTTTATCTATATCTTTCAAAGTAATTGTTTGAATAGAGTTTTCATTACTTTCTTCATATCTTGTATATTCAATTTCATAATATGATGAATAATTTTGTTTTATAAAGCTCTCAAATTCTTCTACAGAATTCCAATTATTATCTCTAAAAGTCTCATTTAGTAAATTATAAGCTCCTGTATAATCTTTATTGTTTATCATTTGTACCCATTTATTTACATTATAAGCAATTTTTTGTCTACGATTGTAGCCTTTATATGCAGTTATTGATTCTTCTTGCTCTACTGTATATATATCTAACAACACCTTATAATCTAATACTTTTTCCACATTAAATATATAATAATTACCATATTGATCTTTACACATAAGTTGAGCAGTATCTCCTATTCTCTCTACATCATAGGATCTTACAACCATTTTTAATATATGCGCTTTATTTTCTGATACATATTTTAAATAGTTTTCTAATGATCCAAATCTTTTATTTCTATATTCATCATCTAAGTAATTATATGAAAACTCAGGTCTTGCTAGCATTAGTCTTTTCTGTATCAAAAAATATTGTTGACATAGGTATTGATCTGTAATAGTTTGAAGCATTACAGTATTATTTTCCTTAGCACTTATTGATACTTCTATTCTATCTAATTTTATATCGTTTACGGATTCATATTCTTCTGTTCTTAGTGGTGTTATTGAAAATGTCTTATTTACGTTATCTATATCTACTATAAAATATAAATCTTTAACATATTCATTATTCCAATTTATGCAAAATCCATGAACTGCATATTTAGTTACATTTTGAAGTAATAAATAATTCATTTCTATAGGCACAAATATTAAATTTTCATTCACTTTATCAATATAATTAAATATATTATCTTTCGTTATAGAATTTGCATCTATATATTGTTTGCTTAGAAGATTATATATGTTAGTTGCTATTTCTGCTTTATCAGATATCTCTTCTCCATAATCATCATAATAACTACTACTTTGTAAATTTATCGTATTTAAATATCCTTGTACAATATTTTGAACTGTAAAAAATTCTATACTGTCAGTTAATGGTTCTATAGTGGTTTCTTCAAAATTAATATCTAAGCCTACATCACCACCTGCCATTTCATCATCTGTGTCAGGCTCACTATTGTTCATTACAAACAATAGCGAACCTGCTATAAGTATAATTAATATTAAAATAATTACTATAGCAATTACGATTTTTTTCATATTTTAATAACATTCCTTTCTTTCTATTTGAGAACTATAAAATCTTTATCTTCCGACAAATCTATAAATATATGTGTATTTAGAAGGATTATCTTGATACACTGAAATTTGACTAGCCTGTGGATATTTAGATGAATGTGCTGCAACATAGTTTCCATTTCCTATATACATAGCAACATGTCCTTTCTTCCATAATACATCTCCTGGTTGTAAGCTAACACTTGATGGGTGTCCCACATTATATGGGCTAGAGCTAGAATATCCTGCTGTAGTTGTTGGAACACTAATTCCAAAGAATCGTTGATATAATCTATATACTAAACTTGAGCAATCATAATAAAATTCCTCTGTTCTCTTTGCTTGACTATATCCATATCTATCATCATTTGCAATTCTTACAGCTTCATTAAGCATAGCGGTCATCTTAGACTTGTCATCTCCCGTTAGTTCTATAGTTCCAACTGATTCGCTTGGTTTTTCTGCACCTTTATACTTATCATACAATTGCCTAGCAGATGCTTTTCTTTTCTCTAGGGCTTCAACTCCTGCTCTTTCAAATACTTTACAAAATGCTACTGCTGCATCTTCTGGCGTAGATGCACCAGTCCAAGATGTATATGAATATCCATCTCTAACAAGTCCCATTTGGAACTGTGCAAATCCATTTGCTCCACCACTTGGAGATATCTCTCCAAGTAAGTATTCTATTTGCATGCTAGAATCACTTATACTAACACCTAAACTTTGTGCATATAAATATAATCCTTGTTTTCTTCCTGAGGAAGTCCATTGTGCTATTCCATAACCAGCACTATCACTTACAAATTTTGTATAAGTTCCATTATCAACAGCTTGTGTATATTCATCATCATTCATACCAAATTTTGATTCATAAGAGTTCTGCAAGTTATTAGGTATCATTCCAGATTCTTCTTGGAAGTTTCCTAACGCACCTGCCGCAGCCTCTTTAGTATATCCAGCATCTAATAATGCGAACCATATTTGTTCTTCTACTGACCCACCATATAATCCACTTACTAAAATTGTTGGGAATAGACTTTCAAAATTAAATTCCGTAACTCCAAAATCAGTTCCAGTGGCACAGTACAACATATATTTTGTTAATTCAAGCATATTTACTGTATCTGCATTGTTTTCGATAATTGTAAATAGCCATGACTCTACTCCTTCTAATGCTCTTTTTTCATCCTTTGAATTTGCATACAATGTACAGAAATTTGGATATCCTATATCTCCTTCTTTTAAATCTTTATTAGTCTTTTCAATGACTATAGGGGCTCCATCCAGTGTATATTTGTATTGAACGATGCGATAAAATGTTGTCATAGTTTGTTGATTAACCTGATCTTTTACTCCAGTATCTACTTTCTTTTGACTTGTTGTCGTTTTATATCCCGTTATAACTGGCAATCCAAATGCTCCAGTACTGTATTGTGGTTCTTTTTTTGAAGTAACTGTTGTCCATGTACCTTCTGTTACCTCTAGATCACTTAGAGCTGGTTCCGGATCACCTGGTGTTCTCGTTATTTCTTTACCTTCTCCTGAATCATCTACATCATATACATAGTTAGCTCTGTATTCCATATACCATATATCTAAATACGTAACAGCTAACTCTATAGTATTTACATAAGTCTCCACATATTCTATACCATAATGATGAACTGTTTTTGTTACAGTTACCTCACTCCATTCACCTTCATTTTCTTCTCCACTAAGAACACCATCAACTAATGTTCTCGTTGAAGTTTTTGTTGCTTGCCATGTGTTATTATTATACGCTTCTATTTCTTCATCAAAAATTTGTGTTAAATTATCATATATGCTAATTTCTATTGAACTATCTAACACAAGGTCAGCAAAATCACTTATAAACTGTTGATCACGTCCTGTAACTAGAAATGCCCATAAATAATTAAATGGCATTGTATATTTTGAAATTGCTGATTTGTAATTAACTTTATATATACTATATGTATATGCAATCTGCTCAGTAGCACCAACTAAGTTTTTTCTATCATCTTCAGAATAGTCCGCTTCTTCATCGTTAGATACATATGTTGTTTCATATTCTCCATTTATAGATTTGGTTATTGTTTCACCCCAATTGGCTATAATTAAATTTCCATATACGTCTATTGAAAAATAATTTAGTACCCTATTTCTAGCCTTTACGTTGCCATTATTAGCTTGATAAATAAGTCCATAAAATGTATTAGAATCTTTGCTATCTTCCGGACCAAGTGGCATATATTCTAATACTTGCTCAGTTCCTTCACTTTTGTGTCTAATAAACTTTACAATACCTTGAAATTCCCCCTCTGGCACTTCTGTTCCAATATTATCTATACTTCTTAAATCAGGATATTGCGTAACATATTCAGCTGTAATCATCTTTTTTAAATATTCATGAAGATATCCTTCACTAAAATATACATTCAATTTTCCATTATTCTTTTTAAGGTCTTCTATTATTTCATCTGTAAGAACATCTAAGTCTACATCTAATGCATATCCTCCACTTTTTGAACCTTTGGTTTTTATATCTATATTTTCACCATCAGCTATACTATTAAGTGCTGTCTCTTGTATGTGTTTATGCACTGCATTTGGTGTATTTCCAGGATCTGATTCATTATAAGTACCATCACTTATAACAATTACAAAAAGTGCACCTGGAATAATAACTATAAGTACAATAATTAGAGCTATTACCAGTGTCCATTTTAGTATTCGCTTTTTATGGTTCAACAAATATTGTAACATTTTTTCCATAGCTTGTCCCTTTCTAATTATAATAATTCTACTTTATTTTATACATTCACTACTATTCTACTAAAGTTATTGTAACCTTTCTTATCATTTGTTGTATTATATTCATTATAATCCATTATTACTTTTTCAAAGACTAAATCCTTCATTACTCTTGTGTTAGAATAATTATTTGAAAATTTAAAAGTATATGTTTTTGATACTCCAGATGATAACTGTAAATTAGTATATATTATTGTGCCAGTATTAGCATATTCTTTTGTCTCATTTTGATCTAATAAATATATAGTATCCGTTTTTTCTCCATTATCTATTAAAATATCATTTTCTGTAGTATTAGTAACCTTTACCGTATATTCTGAGTAGTCCATATAGTTTTCCCTTTTTAATACTTCTACTTTAATTCCTTTTACTGTAGTAGTTTTATTTATATCAGTTCTTCCAACATAATTATTAATATTTAGTTTATAATCTTCCCCATTTTTTATAACTGTAATGTATTCTTGAAAATATCCAGAATTTGAACTTACTTTTCCTGTTGTTAATGCATCTTCAGTTAGTTTAATTTTGTATGTGTTTCCGAACCAGTTTTGAATGCTATAAGTTTTATATGTACTAAATATACTATTATAATATTTATTTGTAAAACTTTCTACGCTTGAAAATAATTCTTCTTTACACTCATCTGTTAATAAATTATATGCTTTTTCTATATCTCCATCATTACAATATTTTATAAATGAATCTATTATTGACGTATGTGCTTCTAAATTTCTACTTGAAACACCAGAGCCTTCTACTAATGATGTAGATCCTTCTAATTCACCAGTTATTTTATCATTAATTGAATTCGTTACATTTGATGATAAATTAGGTTTGTCTGTATTTGCTCCTATATTTTGTTTATAAAAATTATTAGCTACTTGAATGAAAAAAATTATAGCTATTATTATTAATACTCCTATCCAAAATTTACCCCTATTTTCATTATATACTCTTGCCAAATTGAACATATTAATTATCCTCTTTTCTATTGCAATAGACTATTTTAGTCTCTATAATAAATTATAACATATTTAGATATATTTTGCTATATTTTTTACAATTAAAATCATATGTCAATTTACATCTGCAAATTATTTTTAGGGCGACCAATGGCCGCCCTAAATTCTTAATATGTTAATTTATATTTTTAAATAATTTATCTCCCCTTTTGTTTATGAAAATTTCCATACCTACTACTATTAGAGTAAATATAATTACTTCTATTAATATAGATAAATCTAAGCTTAATTCTTTTGTCACTTCTTTTAAATACCATATAAATAAACAAATCACGGTTGTTAAAATATATTGAAATAACTTATTATCATTTTGCTTTATAACACTAATTTCATTCTCATAATTTAACCTAGGTTTTAATAAATCTATAAATAACAAAATATTACTATTAATGATGTTCAATAGCATTGCTACAACAAGCATTGATAAAATATAAGCATTATTTATTCCAGGTATTAAATAATGTATGGTTCCTAATATCGATATTGTTATTATTGTGTTTATAAATATTTGAGGTATATTCTTTAACTTAAACTGTGTTTTAAATTTTATAGGTATATACTTAAAAAATATTGCATTTTTCCCATATCTTGAAATAGCTGTTAAAGATAGAGACGATATTATAAACATCACTTCAATTATTCCTATTATTAGTGAAAATTCACTAAAGTCGAATGTCAAATCATTAAATATTTCGCCTCCAGATGCATCTATTAATGCTTGTAAAAATACAGGGAATATGGAAATAGTAATCAATATAACCATAGCTAATACTATTAATACATTATATATATAATGCATTAGATAAGTAGGATTTTTTAAAATCGAATTTATTTCATTTCTTAAATAAGCATATTCTTTATTTTTTGCTTTGCATTTGCCTTCTAATATAATATTTTTATTTTTCTTCCTATCAAATATTGATAAGTTCCATAGGATATCTTTTATATATGTAAATTTTCCTATTACTAAAAATACCAATATTGCTAACAAATCCATTCCTAAAAGCTCTAAAACATATATAATAGAATGATAATCAATATCTGTTAATGCGTTAACACCTAATTCTGTAACAATAAAATACTTATTACTATTATTTACTGCTAGAGCAATAGTTTCTAATTCCTGACGTGCTTTTGCTTCATTATTTATGTTTTCATTTTGAATTTCATTTTCCATAGGTTGTACATTATTTATATTAAAGCTATTTGAGATTGGTATAAATATGATTAATGTCATTATTAGAATTACTATATTTTGATATAAAAATTTGCTTTTTATAAATCTACATATCCTCATTATAAATATCATTATAATAGAAACAACCGTTGATAAAAAAATAGATACTAAAATCGTTACAATCAGTGAAATTATATAAAACCATATATTTTGTAAAGTTAAAACACCGTATATAAATATAGATGGCAATGCCATTAGTATTTCACTACCGAATATAATGCTCATCATTACAATAAATTTATTAATAAATAATTTCATACTAGATATTGGTAAATACAAATAATTTTCTATATCTTTTGAAAAATATATTACACTTATTACTAGTAACATCGTTTGAAACATTACTAAAATTTGTAGTAATAGAAAAAATATTTTCAAAAAAAACTCTGATATTCCTATCTCTTTTAATGCATTTATAGTCATATAACTTACATATATTATTATAGTACACACTAAAATTATTAACCAAACTCTTATAGATTTTTTATTCAATTTTTTAGTATTTTTATCTATAATATTGTCTGTATCATATGAATTCTTTAACATTGTTTTTAGTAAACTAAAATTTATTTTATTCTTCATCATTTTTCGTGATCTCCATAAATAGTTCTTCTAAAGAACCTTCTCCTCCTAATCTTTTTTTCATTTCTTCATAAGTTCCTATAAATATTATCTTTCCTTTATTTATAATTCCAATTCTATCACATAATTTCTCTGCTACTTCTAAAACATGAGTTGAAAAAAATACACATTTTCCATTTTTTACATGTTCTCTCATCATATTTTTTAATCTGTATGCTGATTTAGGATCAAGACCAGTTAATGGTTCATCTAAAATCCAATTTTGCGGATTATGTATTAATACTCCACATATTATAATCTTTTGTCTCATTCCATGTGAATAGCTTTCTATTTTATCTTCTAATGCGTCATATATTTCAAATTCTTTTGTCAGCTTTTCTATTTTTTCCATCCTGTCATTTGTACTCACTTCATATATATCTGCAATAAAATTTAAATAATCTATCCCCTTTAATTTTAAAAACATATTTGGATCATCTGGTACAAAACCAAATCTTTTTTTTGCTTCAACAGGATTTTTCTTGATACTTTTACCATCTATCAAAATATCGCCTTTATCTATATCTAAAATTCCTGTCATCATTTTTATTGTTGTAGTCTTTCCAGCGCCATTTGGTCCTATAAATCCAAATATTTCTCCATTATTTATCTTTATGCTAATATCTTCTACTACATTTGAATTTTTTCTATATGCCTTATATACATTTTTTATATCAATCATAGATATTCTCCTTGCTTACATATATAATTTAGTATAACATATTTAATAAAAAAAATAAAGTAGGAAACAGTCTTGACGAATAATGCTCTCTCTACTTTATTTATCTTTAGATTATACTAGGTTAAGTAATTATAAAATATACAGGACACGTTATACGTGTCCTGATACATATTTTATCTATGTAATTTATCATACATTTTTGATAATGCGCTCTTTGTTGATGACCCTATATCATATGTATTTATTAATCTGTCTGCATCATCTTGGCTTCCACTGTTTACCTTTAGTTGAATTAATGTATATGATATTTCAAAAATTTTACCTTTATCTCCTGCAGATACTTTTTTCCATACTTTTCCTATTTCTGCCATATTTCTATCATCATTTATTCCATATCTTTCGCACGCATTCTTTACTGCTTTTGCGTCTTGTTCTGATAATCCCGCATTTATTATAGTTTGTTCTTTTGGATCTTGTCGTGAGTTAGATTGACTAGAACTTGTTGATTTAGAACTTGAACTACTTCCAGAAGTTCTTCTTGGTGCACCAGTTACTGCACCCACAACTCCAGTTGCTGCGCCAGCTACTGCACCAGCAGTTCCTGCTGGGTTTCCACTTACCGCATTTAATGCAGCATCAATTACGCCTTCTGTTGCGGCTCCCACAACTCCAGTTGTTCTATCCATAGCAGTTCCTGCTACATCCATTCCTTTTTGTACTCCTCTTACCACTTTTTCAAGTACTTGATAATTGCTATTGTTTCCTTGACTTCCACTTTCTGTTGAAGTATTGTTACTTGATGTTGTGCTCTGTGCATTGTTATTTGAATCTACTGAACTGCCACTTGTTGTATTATTTGAATAATCTGATGTTGCTGTATTTTCTCTTTGTGTATTTTCTGCTCTAGTAGGTTTCTCAAGATTTACCTTATTAGTTCTTCTTGTCGTACTTTCTCTACTTGATTCACTACTTCTAGTATTTGTTCTTGTACTTGTTGAACCTGATTCACTTCCTATATTTATATCTACTCCTGGTGGTATTATATCATACTCATCTGAAGTTAATCTATGAAATTGTTGTGAATCTGTATCCACATTTACACTAGCGTTTTTCGTTCTCCTACTAGAACTTCTACTTGTAGTATTATTTCTAGAAGATGAATTATTTTGAGTATTTGTATTATTATCAATTGAAATTGTTTGATTTTCAGGTTGTATTACTTCGTACTCGCTTGAATCTAGTCTTGGAATGTCTTGTGAAGAATTAGTATTTGAATTTTCATTATCAATTTGAATTGTATTTGTTCCACTAGTTCTTGAACTTGTAGTTTTTCTTCCTCTACTATTAGTTCTTACAGATGCATCGCTATTGCCTGAACTTTTATCTATTCTAACATTTCCTGAATTTGCTGAAATATCACTCTGTGCATCATTCATCATTCCTATGTTTGCATTATTACTTAGTCCTCCATCTAATACTTCCCACTCATTTCTAATATTTGATGAAGTATCTGAAAAGCTTGTATTTGAATTATTTCTATCTAATACACTTCTAGAACCACCTGAAGATCCATATGCTCTTGTTCCTGAATTGTTAGATGATCTTGCTCCTAAATTGTTAGATGCGCTTGTACTATTTGTAAAATCAGCCTTATCTTCGATTAACGTATCTATATCCACAATGCTTCTTGGAATTCCTCCACTTTCGTTATTCATGTAGCTACTGTTATCGCCTCCAGCTGCCATCTGCATTGCCATTGGGTCTTTTCCATTAGAACCATTTGTCCTTTCTAATCTATATAAACTATTGTCATCATTATTTTGATATACATTTCTCTCTCCATCTGTTCTTACTATTGTCTCTCTATTTTCTCCTCCTGTACCATTAATAACTGAAAATGTATCTCTATTTCCATTTAAGTTATTTACCATAGAAATTGTATCACTGTCTAATATACCTGCTGGATCTTCTCTAACATTTACTCCTATATTTCTATTTTCACCAAGAGCATTACTATCATCTAAATCAATTATATTTGGGTTAATGTACTTACCATTTGTGTTTTGTTCATATCTAGCATCCATATTTTGCATTCCAATTTCTGCAGGTAATTGTTTTCCTTGAGGTTCATCTGTACCTTTAAGTACTTGAAAATTCTCATCTTCCAATGGGTTATAAGTCGGGTCATATTTACCTGTTTTTGGATTAAAGTAGTGGCCATTTGCATTTTGTCCAAATCCTGCATTCATATAATTCTTCATTGTTTCTGCTTCGTTAATTGGTATCGCTGGTGATCTTCCAAAATCCTTAAATACTTGAAACTCTGGATCCTCTAAAGGATTATAATTAGGATCAAACATATTTGTTCTTGGGTTAAAGTAATGTCCATATGCATTTTCTCCAAATCCTGCATTCATATAATTTCGCATTGTCGCTGCTTCATCTATTCGTCCACTTTGTGGTTTTTCTAATCTAACTGGTTGTGCTTGTTGTTGTGTTTGTTGTTGTGCTTGTTGTTCTATTTGAAGTTGTTGTGCCGGATTACTATTAAGTGAATCTCCTAATGCAAGTGGATCTTGTGCACTTGCTATTGATGGTGTTTGATTATTTGCACCACTAAGAGCTGGTGGCTGTTGTACTCTAGGTGCTGTAATAGTTTCTTCTCCATTTTCAGTTTCTTCTGTTCCTGATCCCTGTTTCTTTCTAGCAGCAACATATCCAGTTCCTGCTACAATACCTGTACCTAATGCATGTGTTCCTCTTGATACTGCTCTTCCTACATCTCTAGCTACTTTTGTTGTTGCTCTTTCTGTAGTCTTAATTGCTCTGACTGTATCTTGTAGTGATCTTCCTAAACCTCCCATTCTTGTATCTTGAATTCCTAATAAATCCTTTAATAGGTTTTCAACAAATACTAAGCCCATTATAGCAATTATTACATATACTGGATTATTTATTGCCATAGCCATTGCTGAACCTATAAATATCGTATATAAGAATAGATGCATTGGCTGTATTACTAAATTTCCTATATATTCTTTAAACCATAAATTTAATGTTTGAGCTCGAGAACCATTTGCTCTATTTATTGGATACATTACACCTACTATTGGTGCAAACATTGTAAGTGCTGCCATATATAGTGTCCTTTTTGTGTACATAAGAACAAAAGCTAAAGTTAATATTACTAGCATTATATATACAAAAGCCCAACCTATATGCTCCCAAGTTTCTACTGTTTCATCTTCATCATTAAGTGTATATAATTTTTGTGCCATATATCTTGCTTGTTCTGTAAAATTAGATGCTTTAACATATGCTGTTTTATCACCACCATTATTTTGTAATATTATTCCCTCATACATTGATGTTCCAGATGAATCTGGATCTTCAACTGCATCATATAATTGATCTCCAACAATTTCTAATGATACTCCACTAATTGCATTATTATAAGCATCTTGATTTGAAGCTAAGAAATTGTTTACTTCACTTTCGCTAATCGAATATACTTGATTCGTAATGCTTATTGAATTAGTTATCATCTCTAATCCTGTTACTGATATTGACATTATATAATGCATTAATACAATTAGAATTACTCCTATTATACAGTTCACTGCACTTTCTTTATACCTTGATTTTTCCTTTGGCGTTAATGCTAATAACATTCTAATTGCTATATATATTATTACAATAAGCATTGCAACTAAGGCAATATCTCTAATTGTTGTATAAGCTTGTGATACAACTTTTCTTAAGGTATTAGATAGAGATACAGTATCATCAACATCTGAATCAGCTATTGTTTCAAAATAATTAACATTAAATAATTGAATCTGGTTTTTCAAAATTGTTTCAGGTGTTATATATATATTAGAGTAAACAAATGAATTTCCAAACACAACTGCATCTATCTTTTCACCAAATCGCGGATAAACTGCTAAGTACACTCCTCCTGCTAACGCTGCTGTCAATCCAGCTCCAGCCAATCCAGTAGCCGCTGTACCAGCAATAGAACCTACAATTGCAGGAACTGCTGCTCCAGCTGTAACTACACTTAGTGCAACAGCTCCAGCAACAAGTAATATTCCCAGACCTATTGCTCCTAGGGCAACCCACCATGATTTCTTTTGTCCAGTTATATCTATATAATTAAATGTTGTATCAATTTTTGTCAATGCCCCCTGCAGTATTGATAGTACACCATCTGCTAAATAGACTACTAAATTAACAACTGGGTTTAATAATTGTCCTCCCAATGACGCTGCATGTACTGGTTCGGATACTGAGAATTCGAACAATAATATTATAACTAAAACTAGCGCAATTTTTGCTATTAAACTTTTTGATATAAATCTTTTTTTCATTTATATTTGCTCCCTTCTTTATTGCTCCATATTTTTCTTCGCTAGTTGATTTAGATTTGTTTCTACGAACTCAAATTCTTTTCTCGTTGGTGTAATTTTTAATATTGCTGTATCTTGACCTACTTTCAGTAATCCTTCTCCTCTTTGGCATGTTACTAAAAAGCTTGCTTCACCTTCTGATAATTTAAATACCTCTTTTAAATATTGAATTTCTGATTTATCTTGTGCTAAAAACAATTTTGTATCTGATGAAGTAAGTACTGCTTGTGCTTCCGCTTTCTCATAAAAATCTTGGAATCTTTGTGAAATTATAGCAAGTGATACATTTCTTTTTCTAGCACGTCTTGCCATTTTATTTAAGAAATCTACAGCTTCATCAAATGGAAGTAACATCCACGCCTCATCTACAATAACTCTCTTTTTAGCTGCTTTTGTTCTGTCTTCGCTGTTCTTTTTAACATATTTTTCCCATATCCAAGACATTAAAATTTGTTGTGCTAATGGTCTAGCAAATCTTTCCTCTAATTGTGATATATCCAAATTTATAAATGGCACTCCATCTAATAATTCAAAGGTTGATTGTCCATCAAAGTATGCCATTTGTCCATTAAGTTCTCTTACATATTGTTTCATAACTTTTAATAAGTAACTATAATGATTTTTATATGTGTCTATTGTGTTTTCTCTTGCTTTTTTCTCTAAGCTTCTATACCAAGAACCAATTGTTGGCATAGGTTTTTTCTCTCTTGATAACATATCTCCTTTTGCAATTCCTGTTTGCGAAGCTTGATATAAACTATTTGGATCACTATTTATTCCTAGTTTTTCATATTCTTCTGCAACTAATTCGGCAATTAATTGTTTTGTAAGTTCATTTACTTCTTGGCTTCTTGTACTTCCTTTTGCCATTGTAAGTAATGCCTGTGTTACATCCTCTACTTTATTTTCTACACTAAGCACTACCCTTTCCCTTCCTGTAATTTCATCTTTTACTCTTTCAGGCTCTATATCAAATAAGTTTATAATTGTTTTTGATGTTGGACTTATTACTACATTTATTCCACCTAAAGATTCAGCAACTATTGTATACTCGCCCTCGGCATCTAATGCTAAACTTTCAATTCCCATAAGTACAGATGACCTTGAAATTAGTGTTTTCATTGTAACTGACTTTCCTGCACCAGACTTTGCAAATATAACCATATTGTAGTTTGTTAATGAACTGTGGAAATTATCAAACAAAATTGGTACTCCAGTCTGTTTATTAAATCCTATTGGAACTCCAGTAGGATGTCCTACTTCTGACGTTGTAAATGGAAAAACCGTACCCATAGAGTTCCTATCAAAAGTATGTAATCTTTTCATCTTATCATTCATTAGTGGTAAATTTGATTGAAAAGCTTCCTCTTGCAATCCCCAAGCACTTTTTATACCAACTAATGTTTTTGACATTGCCGTTGAAAGTAATTTGGTATATCTGTCTAGATCTTCTTTATTATAAGCAAATATTGTAGCAACTACTGATGCTTCATATAATTTATTAAATCCTGCGGCTATTTCATCCCTAAAGTGTTCCGCTTCTGACTTTTTTTGTGCAATTATACTCTCTCTATTTATATTTCCTCTATCCGTAGCAGTAATTCTTTCTACTTCTAGTTCATTAATTACTTTATTTAGTTCATTCTGTGATTGTGATTCTGCTATTGGTCTTATATAAACAGATGTATTTATATCTCCGAACAAATACATTTCTCTAAACAATTCAGGAAATGCTGCCATTCTTGGTAATGATGATACAAAGAAACTTCTTGCATATCTTTTTGTATTTGATATTATCTCTAAATGATCTATATCCCTAGCATCTATTCCAGATGGTGCAATTAATTCTTTAATATTTTTTTTCCTTAAAAGTGTTCTTTTCTGTTGTTTATTTTCTTCTTGTGGCTCTTCTTGTTTTTTTCTTTTTTTCATCATTTGCTTCTTCCTCCTTCTCTTCCTGTTTCTTTTCTATTCTTCTTATAGATTTCTCTGTCAGTTCTCTTCCTAGCATTCCTTCACTTTCAGCTATCATTGTTTTTGCCACTTCATCTACTTCTTCATCCATTCTTTCTTCTTTTTCTTTTACTTCTCTTTCCTTTTGGGTTTCAATAATTGCACTTCTTATTACATTATTTGCTAATATTTTAGCTCTTTGGTTTATAGTCTCATCTAGTTCTTTCATTTTCTTATCTAGTACATCTGGAGCTGTTGTATATAATTCATTATATCCTGAGTTTAGTGCACTTTCTAATTCATAACTTTCTGATTCATCTCTATTGTATGCAACATATAATAATTCAGCTAATTCTCTTGAATTTAAAATTCTCGCATTTATACTGCACGCCCCTAATGACTGTATCATTGATTGACAGGTCGTATATAATTCTGAAAATGCTAAACCTTTTATTTCTTCCTTATCATATTTACCTGTCGAAATATCTTCAGCATAATATGGTACTACTATGTAATAATATTTTCTTAATATATTTTTATTCAGGCTCATTTTTTCTGTTGAATTAACTATATCAATTCCATAATTATAAAGATTATTCTGTTTTACAATCTCATATTGTAATCTTTGTAATTCTTCTGGATCAATTCTATCTTTTGAATTTATTATTTGATCATATCTTATATTCATTTGATCTAATTTTGCTTTTATTTTTTCTACTCTATCCCTATAGTTATTTAAACTACTTCCTAAATTTACTGTTCTAGTTTGCGTATATATCTGTATTGACTGTCTTAATGTATTTAAAAATTGTATAAATCCTTGCTCTACGCTTACCTTTTCTAGTCCAGACATCAAATCATAATTTATTCCCTGACATTCAATAACCATTAAATATTTAAAGCCTTCTTTTTGAATTATCATATTATCTTCTATTCTTTCAAATTCCATAAAATCGAAAACTGATTGTCTATTATATTGTGAACTCTCTGTACTTTTTTTATCTTTCTTTATAACCTCTTCTTTTTTTTCATTTGTATTTCTGTTTTTTTGAGCTCTTTTGATTAATATCATAATTAATACAATTATTAAAATCGCAAGAATAATTCCCATGATCATTAGTAAGCTTTGTAAAAGCGTTGTTAATTGATTATTGTTCATCTTTTGTTTCCTCCTCATACTCTTCTAAAAGATTTTCTTTATATACATAAATTTTTCCATGCTTCATTTTAAATAAAAACCATCTTTTAATAACTTCATCTATTTTCTCTCCACCTGTTTTCCTTGTAATTTCCAAAGCATTAGAACTTGGCATTTTCAATGTTGCTATGCCATAACCAATTCCGCCAAATATTAGTATAAGTGGTACAAACGCTTTGCTAATTCCAAACATTTTAAACAGAAAATTAATTAAAATTCCTACAAAAGCTCCTACTCCCGTATATATTAAGGATTTTATAGAAAATATGTAAAGTATCTTTGATTCTCCTCCATATTCTCTTGGTAAATAATATGATTTCATTATAACTCCTTTTCCTTTCTCTAACTCATATTTAAAAGAATTTTTCTTTTGTAGTATAACTTATAATTATACTGTTTATATTATAACACATAATACTCAAAATTTGTATTTATTTGTCTATATTTTTATTATTTTTAATATATTTGTAATATTTTAGTAATATTTCTGTAATATATAATTATCCATCCCTTAGCCAAAAATAGAATAAGGATTATAAAGTCATTTTTCTTTATAATCCTATTTTGCTATTATTTTTTTTACTAACTGATCTGAAGTTTTTTGTATACATCTTTTTAAACGATCATAATTAAAAATATTTCCTGTATACTCTTCTTTTTTATTTAGATATTCTTCAAATTCAGCTTTCCACGTTTTCTCACATCGTACATCAAATACTTCCATCCCTGTATTGGGAAGATCTTCTGGTAACTCTGAAATAGTTTTAATCGATATACATCCATCACTTATTAGTAAATGATTTATCTCGTTAAAACCTTGATAGTATACTCCATCTTTCTTAAAGAATGGTTCTGGATCCCATTCCATATGATTTCTTGGATTAACTATCTTCATTCTCTCATATGGCCATTCAAATTCTGGAATTAGAAAATTTTCTATAAATGAATAGTCAAAGTATAGATGACAGTACATACCCAATTTAATTGTGTCGTCAATGGCAAATAGTTCTTTTTCGACTTTTGCCATATCTGGTACAAATAATCCTTTTATTGTTGCACCTTTCCGGAAGTGAGAAATTTTTTTGTCTACTATTGCCAAGTCAGGAATCAAATTGCCTGACATAAACTTGATTTTGTCAAGTGGCATATAAGACGATAGTTGTCGATATACTTCTTCAGCAAGTGCTAGATGGCAAAAGTTTCCAGGCATAATTGTTCCTCCTTTTATATTTTAGACATTTTGTAATAGCTTTATTATAGCTATCACGCAATTTATACCACAGTGTTATTATTTAATTATACTCTTTTTTTATTTTTATGTCAATTATTATCTTTTCAATTGTATATGCAAAAAAACATAGAACGATTAAATCGTCCTATGCTTTATGTATTCGTATTTAATTAAAATAAACCGAATAAGAATGATGCTATTGATGTTGCAGCTACTACTACGATTATACCAATTATTAATGGTACAAAAGATTTTTGATATCCTGCTTTTTCTTCTACACTTCCTGTCATATACTTAATACCAAGTATAATTATAATTATAACACCAATAATTACTGCAGCATTTCTAAGATAAGCAATAATTTTTCCTGCCATTCCAGCAATTGAAGATGTATTTACGTTTGCACTATTTGCTGAAGTTTCAATTTGATTTATTATTGCCCCTGCTCCAAATACTTCACTTACTGACATAACTATTATTGCTACTAATAATACTACTGTTAATATTTTTGTAAGCTTTTTCATCTATTTTCCCTCCTCTTTTATTTTTGTATATTTCTACTCCCATAAAATGAGAAACATTAAAAACGTTAAATACTACTTACTAGGTTTAATACTATTCTCCATATTGAAAATCCAAATGCTAACATCCCAACTATTATTATATATGGTACAAGTAAATGTTTTGCATCTGCTTTTTCATCTAAACTTCCAAATATTATTCTATTGCCTAGTACTATTCCAATTATTATTGCTACTATTATTCCTATTGTCATCGCTATATTATATAAAAAATTTATAACATTATATAGTCCTCCATAGTCAATTATACTGGATTTTCCATTATTTCCAAACTTTTCTGCTGCATTAATAGAATTTGCTAATGCTTGTGCATTAACACTTGATATGTTTGCAAATACTATCATTATAAGGATAAATATTATAATTATTACTGTAAATACATTCTTCTTTTTCATTTTCTTATTCTCCTTATGGCACATTATATATAGCCTCAAATATTACATTAACTATAGTAGTAATCATACTAATTAAGACTACTCCTATAATAATATTTATATAAGACTTTTTATAATCTGCTTTTTCTTGTACACTTCCTATCATATATTTAATTCCTAATGCAGTTATTACTACTATTGTTAAAATAATAGATACATTCCTTAAAAGCTTAATAATAAATCCAGCCATATTAGTTATTTTAGTTGGAACAGTTTGATTCATACTAAACTGCCAACTTAAAATGTTGGAAGATCCTGATGCAAAAGATAGTTGTGGTATTATGATAATAGACATTATTACTGCTATTATTATAAATGCCTTACTAAATCTTTTCATAATTCCACCTCTTCTACACTATTATATAATTATATTATACATTATTTGTTTTCTTTTTGCAATATTTTTTTATTTTTTTATCAAATATAACTCTTTTGCTCCATTTTCACTATTTTCTCTATAAAATTCTGCTATTAGTTCATCTAATTCAACACTTAATTTATATATAATACTATAATCTTTGTTTTCTATAATACTTCGATTTAATTCTTCTCTTTTTTTACAAATTTCATCATTTAACATACAAATTCTCCTTTTACTATTATATGTTTATTAATTATTTGTAATTTAGATTATTTTCATCAAGTACTATATAAAAAATATCACAAATTTGCAATGTCGTCAATAAAAATGTTGTTTTTACATTATTTTTATGTGTTTTTTTTCTATTTTTTATTTACAATTTTGATATTTTATAACGTTTTATGACATAAGGTTGCTCTTTTTTGATTTTTCTGTCATTTTATGCTATAATGTAATTATAGATGTGATAAATTCCATAAAAGTAGAAAGAGAGGAAAAACTATGAAAACAATTTTAATCATCTTAGCACTTATCTTTATTGGAGGACGGGTTATTCTTAGTTCTCTAAAAGGTCTTATGACCGTGAGCTTCGGAAAAGTTGATGCACCAAAGAAGGGTGAACCACCAAAGAGCTTCTTGGACTTTTCAAGAGCAGCATTCTTTGGAACTAACCCGTATGAGGAATCTCGGCATGTCTTTCTGTATATATTTACAAAATTTGCTAAGATTGTCTCATGGATCTTGCTTCTTCCTAAGAAACCAGTAAATACTTTGCTTTGCAAGTCAAAGTGGTTGAAGAAGCATCCCAAATTTGCGTTGAGTTTAGCTACTGTAATTTCTGTATTTATATGGATAATGATCATTGCAATAATTGCTAAATTCAATATCCTCCAGCCACAAAGAATTTAAACTTCATTTAGTCTTATGTTCCTCAAAAAAACTAGCATTGGATTTCCAATGCTAGTTTTTTATTAATTTTCCTACCTACTTTCTACAATTGATATAACCATTTTCTCTTCTTGAAAAATTTCATTTAAAATTTGTGTTACAAATTCTTTTGTAACTTGATTATATTCTTCTAAATAATCAAAACTATTTATTCCCTTAAAGTAGTCTGATAAAAACATCCTTGCTATATCTGATACAGAGTTATAGTCCATTACATATCTTCCATAAATCTTTTTCTTAGTTCTTATAAATATCTCTTCATCTATACCGTCTTTTTTTATTTTTTCTACTTCATTTTTAAATTTATCTATCACTTTTCTTGGTTCTTTAGATTGACCTGTAATTAATACATGCGCATAATTACCAGTAAATTCATAGTCCAATTGTAGCTCATTTAGTAAAAGTCCTTCGCTGTATAAATTTCTATAAAGTTCAGAACTTTTTCCACAAATCATCTCCAATAATATTTGTATAGCAATATGTTTTTTTACGATATTCTCAGATGTTGGAGAATCTAAATATCCTATGGTAAATAAAGGATTATTTACATCCATTTTTACTACTTTTTCTTTTTCATTAATTTCTGTTTCTATTGGAGTGTATATTCTCTTTATTTCTCCACCATTTTCATTCTTAATTATTCTTTTCTTAACCTCTTCTAAAATTTCTTCGGGTACAAAGTCTCCACAAATTACCATTGCCATATTCGCTAGATTATAAAAAGTATCACAGCAATTATATAAAGTCTGTGGTGTTATTTCTGATATTGATTCTACCGTTCCTGCAATATCAATTCTTACTGGATTTTCTTTATACATACATTTGATTGCATTTAAATATACCTGCCATTCTGGATAATCCTCATACATTTTTATTTCTTGTGATATTATTCCTTTTTCTTTTTCTACATTTTCATCTGTGAAATAGGGATTTTGGACATAGTCCATAAATTCATCTAATGCTTCATAAAAATTATCAGTTGCCTCATATAAGTATGCTGTATGATCATTTGTCGTATACGCATTTGCATCTACTCCAATAGCTGATAATGTATCAAGACTATTAGTTCCATTTCTTTGTTCAAACATTTTATGTTCTAAGAAATGTGCAACTCCATCTGGTATTTTTACTTCTTCTCCCGTTTTTGGAACTATGAAATGATTGTCTATTGAACCAAAATGTGTTGCCCAAATTATATATTTCTTTGCAATATTATTTTTTGGTATAATCATTACAGTTAAACCATTTTCTAATTTTTCTATATATAGTTTCTCTTTTACTTTTGAATTTTCTATTATTTGCATTATATCTCTTCCTTTCTTTGAAACGAGTAATACTCGCTCCTACATTTTTAATTGTTTGATGTTAAAAAATAAATTGTGTTTGTTTTTATTGAATTTGCAATATTTATAATATCTTGTTTCTGCACATTTTGTATGTTTTGCTCATATTCACTGTATTCCATTTTATGTTCTGATATTTCTTGACCGAAATAATACATGATTTCACTATCTTGTTCTTCAGGTATTGATTTTATTGTTGAAATTATACTTGATTTTGCATTCTTTATATCATCTTCAGTGAAATCTCCTTTTTTCATATCTTCTATTTGAACTTTTATTAAATCTAATGCCTTTTGATAATCTGCTATTTCTATTCCGCATCTTATAAATATATTATTTTTGTGTCTTATATAATTAGAACTTGCTACATAAGCCAAGTGTGCTTTTTCTCTTACATTTTGAAACATTTTTGACGTTGGTGTTCCACCTAAAATTGCATTATAGACTAATGCTGAATATTTAGATCCTTTATCATTTTTTTCAACTTCTAATCCTATAATTAGCTTTCCTTGAGATACATCCATTTTCTCTTCTATTACTCTTTCTTGCTCTACATTATCTGCTTTTTCACTTTTCTTGTTATATATTGGCTGTCTCTCTTTTGTATTTTTTATGTTTTCATTACTTTCTAGAATTTCTTTTGATGAATTATCTACTTCTCCAGAAATAAATATATCAATTTTACATTCAGAGATCATTTTTTTGTAATATTCATATAAATTCTTAGCATTTATTCCTTCTAAGTCTTCTACATATCCATATTTGTATAGTCCAAATGGTTTTCCCTTATACATTTCTTCTATACATCTATCATAAGCATATCTAGATTTATTATCTATCTTTCCTAATATAATTTGTTTTAGATTTTCTTTTTCACTTTCTACATATTCATTCTTAAATCCATTATTTTCAGTCAATGGGTTAAAAACTATATCTAGTAAAACTTTCATGCTTTCTTCTAATATATTTTCTTGTTCTGGTAGAAAATTATTATTAATACTTTCCATATAAAATTTTAAAATATAATTATCTCCCGTTTTATCTACACCACAGTTGAAATCTGCTCCATACATCTCATCAAGTTTATTGTTAATTTGTTCAATATTAGCTAATTTAGAAGATCCCCTTCTCAAAACCATAGGAATTAACGCATTTTTAGTTACATTCTCGCGATTAAGTGGCATAGTTAAAAATACTGCTAATAAATTTGTTTTGAATTTGTTTGTATTTATAATATGAAGGTTAATGCCTTCTTTTAAGTTTATTTTATTACAATTCATATATTTATCTTCCTTTCTTTTTATATTATAATTAATTTTCATATAATTATTCTTTATTTAATCTACTGTTTTTTTAATTTCTCTGCAATTATATTATACTTTTTTGTGATATGCAAGAACAAAGCTGTTATTGATCGCCTTTTGTTCTTGTCGATTTGAATTTGTGAATTAAATTTAGTAAATTTCAAAAGCGTTAGAATTTACATATATTTTATTTAATATAAACTTTTCTATTAAATAAAAAACAAAGGAGTCCTTTAGACTCCCATATATGTATTATTAAAACTTTCTTTTTCTTGCTGCTTCTGATTTTTTCTTTCTTTCAAAGACGAGTAAAATGCTTCGCATTTTTCACGCTTTGTATATCAAAAATCTATTTCTAGAACTTTCTTTTTCTAGCTGCCTCTGATTTTTTCTTTCTCCTAACGCTAGGTTTTTCATAATGTTCTCTTTTTCTTACTTCTTGCAATACTCCATTTCTTGCACATTGCCTTTTAAATCTTTTTAATGCATCTTCGATGTTTCCATTATTAACTTTTATCTCTGACATTATTACTCCCCCCTCTCTAGCATTAACGAATTTGCTTGTTTATTATACTATTATTTATACCTTTTGTCAAGGTATAGAAAATTAATTTTCAAAGTTTTCAAATAGATCTCCCATTGCTTTACTCTCATTTAATCTTTTTATTGCTTCTGCAAATAATGGAGCTATTGATAATACATGTATTTGTGGAATTTGTTTTTCTTTTGGTAATGGTATTGTATTTGTTATTACTAATTCTTTTAATGCAGATTTTTGTATTCTCTCTATGGCTGGTCCAGATAATACTCCATGTGTACATCCTGCATATATCTCTTTTGCACCAAATCTTTCTAGTATTCCAACAGTTTCCATCATTGATCCTGCTGTATCTATTTCATCATCAAATATAACTGCTGTTTTATCTTTTACATCTCCTATTACAGTTGTCGCAATTGCCTTATCATCATTTCCATCTCTTCTTTTATCTATTAAAGCTATTGGACAATTAAAATATTTTGAATATTTATATGCTTTTTTTGAACTTCCTGCATCTGTCGCAACTATTACCATGTCTTTTAGTTTTTTAGTTTTAAAATATTCTTGTAATAATATTTGTGCTGATAATCTATCACAATTTATCTTGTTAAAATATGCTTGTATTGCCGAATTATGTAAATCGCAGCTCATAACTCTATCTGCTCCTGCAACTTCAATTAGTTGCGCCATTAATTTTGCTGTTATTGGTATTCTTGGTTGATCTTTTTTATCAGATCTTGAATACAAATAATATGGTAATACTACTGTTATTCTTCTAGCTGATGCACGCTTTGCTGCGTCTACTGAGATTAACATTTCCATAACTCTCTCATTTACTGGTGGTGTTGTCGTTTGCACAAGATATACATCTTGATCTCTAACTGTTTCTCCTAGTTGTACAAATGTATTATCATTTTTGAATTTCATTGTTTCAATTTTCCCAAGTGGTAAATTTAAGCTATCACAGATTTCTTTCGTAAATCCTTCTGCTTCTTTACTACAAGCAAAAATTTTAATATTTTCCATTTCGATTTGAAACCCCCTAATATTTTATTTTTCTTATATTATGTCGAAAAATCTTATACTCAAATATTTTAAAATATTTTTTGTCATAAGTCAACCTTTTTCAATGAATTCTCTAATTTTATTATAAATAAACTGCTATTCTACAATGTTTTATAAAATTTAATACCTAAGAAAAAACACATTGATAATTTTTTTCTTATACTAAAAAAGTCTAACTTTTTCGTTATATAAAATGCTACATTTTCTATTATCTTTTAGTTTTACTTATTTTTTATCCAAATCTGCAAGAATAAATTGAAGAAAAATCAAAGATTTTTCTTCAATTTATTCTATATTATTTAGTTGTCCCAAGGTATTATTTTCTTTTGAGCTAGACATTCTTGTACATTTAATATCCTCTGATTTGTTGAACCTTTAAATCTTAAATTTGGTACTTTTTTATCTTCTTCAAATCTTCCATCTACTAATACATTTATTTCTCTTAGACAGTTATTTGTTGTTTCATCATTTCTACTTTCTAATTCTTCTAGAGTATATCCTGTATAGCACCAAACATTAAAATCTGGTTTTTCTTTTTTAACATCTTTTATAAAATTCAATACTTCTCCTATGTTTTCTTTGCATAATGGCTCTCCGCCACTTATCGTAATACCTTTTAATATAGAATTTTCTCTTATTTTTGCTAAAAGTTCTTGTTTTTTTGCATCATCAAATTGAGTTCCATAGTTATAGTCTTGTGCCACTTTATTATGACATCCTGGACATTTATGTGGACATCCACTCACGAATAATACTGCCCTCCAACCTGCTCCATTTGATATACTTTCGTCATAAAATCCTGCTACATTCATTAAAGTTCTTCCTTTCCATTTAGCATGCACCTTTTATTCCTGTGTCATGTGTTACTCTATCTTTTAATTCTGCTAATTTTCCTTTATTCCATCTTGATGTTGTTCCTACTAAGTATCCTGTTATTCTCTGTATTGTATCTATGTCTTTACTTCCACACATTGGACATTCGTCAAGGTTAGCATCTGCATTTTCAAATCCGCATTCCATACATCTTGATCTTGTATGATTTACAGATCCATATCCCATGTTATATTTATCCATTAAATCAACAACTGCTTCAACACTTTCTGGATTATGTGTTGCATCTCCATCAAGTTCAATATAGAATATATGTCCTCCTCTAGTTAATTCATGATATGGTGCTTCTATTTTAGCTTTGTGCTCTGCTGTACATTTATAATATACTGGTACATGATTACTATTTGTATAATATTCTCTATCTGTTACTCCATGTATTATTCCATATTGTACTTTATCTATTTTTGTAAATCTTCCAGATAATCCTTCTGCTGGTGTTGCAAGTACTGAGTAATTCAAATCATATTTTTCAGCAAATCCATCAACTTCTTCTTTCATACTTCTTACTATTTCTAGCCCTAGCTCTTGTGATCTTTCATCTTCTCCGTGATGTTTTCCTGTTAATACTACTAATGCCTCTGCTAATCCTATAAATCCAATTCCTAGTGTTCCTTGTTTTAATACTGGCTCTACTTTATCATTTGGAGCTAATTTTTCGCTTCCATTCCATAATCCTGACATCAATAGTGGGAATTGTTTCTTTAATGCAGTACATTGGAAAGTATATCTATCATATAGTTGTCTTGCACAAACGCCAATATATTGTTCTAATTTTTGCATAAATATTTTTTTCTCTAATTTTAGGAATTTTTCGTTCATGAATTTTTCGCTTCCAATTCCTATTGCAAAATTCAATCCAAGTTGACTTTGTGCTTCTTGATTTGACTCTATTGCAAGTTTTACAAAATTTATTGTAGTAAAAGATAAGTTTCCTCTTCCTATTGATGTTTTTTCACCATGTCTATTTTCAAATACTCTTGTCCTACATCCCATTGTTGCTGTTTCATATTCATATCTTTTAGGATCATTTGCATTCCATTTCTCGTGTTGATTGAAAGTTGCGTCAAGATTTATGAAATTTGGGAAAAATCTTTTTGCTGTTACTGTACATGCATATTTATATAAATCATAGTTTTTATCTTCAGGTAGATAATTTACTCCCCTTTTCTTTTTCCAAATTTGTATTGGGAAAATCGGTGTTTCGTTATTTCCTACTCCTCTTTCTGTTGATCTTAATATTTCTCTAATAATACATCTTCCTTCAGGAGAAGTATCTGTTCCATAATTTATAGAACTAAATACTACTTGGTTTCCTCCTCTTGAATGTATAGTGTTCATATTATGTATAAATGCTTCCATTGATTGATGAACTCTTCCTACTGTGTTGTTTATTGCTGATTGAACATATCTTTCTTCTCCTTTAAGCCCATCTAAATCTTTCTTTAAATAATCTTCTACTTCATAATCATAATATTTTGATAAGTCTTTACCTACTGTATCTCCTACTTTTCTTAATTCCTCCATAAAAGTCTGTCTTACATATGGTGCAAGGTAATAATCAAATGCAGGTATTGCTTGTCCCCCATGCATTTCGTTTTGAACTGTTTCCATTGAAATACATCCTAAAATACTTGCTGTTTCAATTCTCTTTGCTGGTCTTGAACTTCCATGTCCTGCTTTAAATCCATTTTCTAGAATTCTATCTAATGGATGTTGTAAACAAGTTAAACTTTTAGTTGGATAATAATCCTTATCATGAATATGTATATATCCTTCTTTTACAGCATCTCTTGCTTCTGGTGATAATAGAAAATCATCAACAAATGGTTTTGTTGTCTCACTTGCGAATTTCATCATCATTCCTGCAGGTGTATCTGCATTCATATTTGCATTTTCTCTAGTTACATCATTTGATTTTGTTTCAATTATTTCTAGGAACATATCTTTAGATTTTGATTTTCTTGCTACATCCCTATTATATCTATATGTTATATACATTTGAGCTACTTCTTTTCTTGAAGAAGCCATTAATTTTTTTTCAACTAAATCTTCTATCTCATATACTGTTGTTTGTATTTTTCCTTCTAATTGTTTTTCTACACCATCTGCTATTTTATTTGCTAAATCAATATCAACGCCAGCCGTTGTTTGCATCATTGCTAAACTCACTGCTTTTATAATTCTTTCTCTATTATATTCAACCATTCTTCCATCTCTTTTTACTACTTGCATATTAATGCCTCCTATCATTATATTAATCTCTGTACCCTTCAGAGTGACCTAATAATATTAAAAAAAAAAAACAAAGTCAAGAAATTTAAAATTTCTTATACTTTTGTCTTTTTCTTTACATTTTCAATGGTTTGGTGATTTTTATACTCTTAGTAAATATTTCCTTTTTAATTTTAAATATTTGTTTTATCAATACCTTGATGAAATATTTTGCTTTTTTGTAGAATTATTACAATAATGTTACAAAAATATTACATTTTTGAAAAATTATTGATTTAACATTTCTACAATTTTTGGATAAATTTTTCCTGCATTCTTTTTCCAATTATCCATAATTTTTATTGAATTTTCTCTACTACTCGAAAATACTTTTACTTCGAATATTTCTTTATTATTTTCTCTTATTCCACATTTAATCATAAACTCATCTTCTTTGCTTGGGAAAAAATCTGCATATACTGACTCTTCATTTTCTATCTTCCTCATAGTATTTCTTAGAGTATCATCGACTTTATCTTTTACTGAGCCTGGTAGCATATCTATTGTAAGTTTTACGGTTTCTCTTCCAGACATACTTATTGCATAATACTGTTTCTTTTCTTGTTCATATTCTAATAAATATCCATTTTCTTTAAGGTCTATAAGGAATTGTTGAAAATAAAAATAATTCATATCCTCTATTGACTGAATTAAATCTAATAATTCAGGATTTGTAACTGGCTTATTTATTTTAGATAATATATATAGTATTAAAACTTTACTCTCAGCTAATTCTTCTTTGTTTGTAGTAAGTTTCATTCTTAAACCTCCTATTTGAGAACTATATTTTTACTTTAATATAGCATTAGTTATCTGTTCCCATACATTTTCTGTATAAATTCTCCTAGTTGATGAAAAAGGTTCTACAACTGTTCCTGATAAGATTTTTAATTCTTTCTTTATTACTTCTACTGCATCATCTACCTTCGTTATTGCAATTTTATCAGCTTTATTAGCAATAATTATAAAAGGTATATTAGTACTTCTAATATAATCATACATCAACTTATCATCTTCTGTCGGGCTATGTCTTATATCAAGTATTAATACGATTAATTGTATATTCTCCCTTATCGATAAATATTTTTCTATAAACTGGCCTACTTTTATTTGTTCTTCTTTTGACATTTTACTATATCCATATCCTGGTAAATCAACAAAATAGAATAAATTGTCCATGTTATAGAAATTTATTTGTCTAGTCTTACCTGGTTCTGAACTTGTTCTTGCTAGACCTTTTCTATTTATTAATGTGTTTATAAATGATGATTTACCAACATTTGATTTACCAGCTAGTACTATTTCTGGTAAATAATTTTTTGGATATTGTTTTGGGGTTACTGCTGATATTTCAAATTTAGGATTTTTTATTATCATGCTTTTATGAATTCACTTCCTCCCATATATGGTTGTAGCGCCTTTGGTATTTTTATTGAACCATCTTCCTGATAATTATTTTCTATGACAGCTATTAATCCCCTTGGGCTTGCTACTACTGTGTTATTTAAAGTATATACTAACTTATTTCCCTTTTGAGTTTTCATTCTAATTCCTAGCCTTCTTGCTTGTGCATCTCCTAATGTTGAGCAACTTCCTACTTCAAAATATTTTTGTTGCCTTGGACTCCATGCTTCTACATCACAAGATTTAACTTTTAAATCTGCTAAATCTCCTGAACAGCATTCCAAAGTTCTTACTGGAACATCTAAACTTCTAAAGAATTCTACTGTATATTTCCACATTTTATTATACCAGTCCATGTGTTCTTCTGGTTTGCATAGAACTATCATTTCTTCTTTTTCAAATTGATGTACTCTGTATAGCCCTCTCTCTTCTAGTCCATGTGATCCACCTTCTTTTCTAAAGCATGGTGAATATGATGTCAAACATATTGGTAATTCTTCCTCTTTTACTATTTGTCCTTTAAATTTGCCTATCATTGAATGTTCTGAAGTTCCTATTAAAAATAAATCTTCTCCTTCAATTTTGTACATCATTGCTTCCATCTCTTCAAAAGACATTACTCCATTTACAACGTCAGAACGTATCATAAATGGTGGTAAACAATATGTAAATCCCTTATTTATCATGAAATCTCTTGCATATGTAATCATTGCTGAATGGAGTCTTGCTATATCTCCCATTAAATAATAAAAACCTGTTCCACTTGTTCTTCCTGCGCTTTCTTTATCTAATCCACTCAATTTTTCAATTATATCTGCATGATATGGGATTTCATAAGATGGAACGACTGGCTCTCCAAATCTTTCATTTTCAACATTTTCGCTATCATCTTTTCCTATAGGTACAGATTTATCCATAATATTTGGAATTTTCATCATCATTTCTTTAATTTCATCAGCATATTCTATTTCTTTCTTCTCATTCTCTGCCAACTCTTCATTTATCTCTTTTACCTGCTGTTTTATTTTTTCTGCCTCATCCTTTTTACCTTCACGCATTAATCCACCAATAGTATTGCTCAATGTATTTCTTTTATTTCTTAAATCATCATCTTTCATTGTTATTTCACGATTTTTCTTATCCAATTCAATTACCTTGTCTACTAACTCTAATTTATGATCTTGAAATTTCTTTTTAATATTTTCTTTAACCATCTCTGGATTTTCTCTTAAAATTCTTATATCTATCATTGATCATATCCTCCTACTGAATAAATGTATCTTTAACTATTTTGTATAATCTTTTACAAGATTTTCTTGTAACTCAAATCTATATTTTTGACCCGTAATATTGTCTGGTCTATCTAGTGATATTTCTTCTAAAAATATCTTCTCTCTTCTTACCCAAATTTTGCTATCTTTTCTTTCATATAATGGTTTATAAACTACTACTCTTTCTTTTGTTTCTGAATCTAATGCTATATCTTCTATAAAATAGTAATTTCCTTTAAAATGTCTATAAACTTTTCCTATTTGTACTTGCTCCATTTTTTACCTCTTTTCCAATTTATACAATATCATATCATGGATTAAGGTATTTTTCAATAACAAAGTAAAAATTAAGTTTTTTTCTATTTTCTCTTTATTTTTGGTAGTTTTTGTTATATAATTGTTGCATTATTATAGTAAAGGAATGATACTTTATGTCTTATAATTTTAAAGAGATTGAAAGGAAATGGCAAGATAAATGGGAAAAGGAAGGAACTTTTAATGCAAAAAATGATTATACAATGAAAAAATGGTATGGTCTTATAGAATTTCCATATCCCTCTGGACAAGGTCTACATGTAGGACATCCTAGAAGTTATACTGCACTTGATATAATAGCGAGAAAAAGAAGACTTGAAGGTTATAATGTATTATACCCTATAGGTTTTGATGCTTTTGGTCTTCCTGCTGAAAACTATGCCATAAAAACTAATATTCATCCAAGAGTAGTAACAGCACAAAATATAAAACACTTTAAAGAGCAACTAAAATCTATTGGTTTCTCTTTTGATTGGTCTCGTGAAGTAAATACAACTGAGCCAGAATATTATAAATGGTCTCAATGGATTTTCATTCAATTATTTAAAAATGGATTAGCATACAAAGCAACAATGCCAATAAATTATTGTACAGGTTGTAAAGTTGGTCTTGCAAATGAAGAAGTTGTTAATGGTGTTTGTGAAAGATGCGGAAGTCCTGTTATTCAAAAAGAAAAAAGTCAATGGATGCTTAAAATTACAGATTATGCAGAAAAACTTTTAAATGATTTAGACGATGTTAATTATCTTGAAAAAATTAAAATTCAACAACGTAATTGGATTGGAAGAAGTGAAGGTGCTCAAGTCAAATTTAAAATTGCAAATTCTAATGAAGAATTAGAAGTTTATACAACTAGACCTGATACTATGTTTGGAGCTACATATATGGTAGTTGCACCTGAACATCCTATTATTTCAAAACTAGCGGATAGAATTACAAATATGGATGAAATAGAGAAATATAAAGAAGAAACTGCCAAGAAATCTGATTTTGAGCGAACTGAAATTGAAAAAGATAAAACAGGTGTTGAAATAAAAGGTATTAAAGCTATAAATCCTGCTAATGGCAAAGAAATTCCTATTTGGATTTCCGATTATGTTTTAATAACCTATGGAACAGGTGCAATTATGGCAGTCCCTGCACATGATGAAAGAGATTTTGCTTTTACAACTAAGTTCGGATTACCAATTATTCAAGTTATTACAAATAAAGAAAATACTGTATCAGTAGAAAAGGAAGCATATATTAATAAAGAAGATGGCTATCTAATTAACTCTGATTTCTTAAACGGATTATCAGTTAAAGATGCTATTAAAAAAATGATTGAATTTCTTGAAGATAAAAAAATAGGATTTAAAAAAGTTAATTATAAATTGAGAGATTGGGTATTCTCACGTCAAAGATATTGGGGCGAACCAATACCAATGGTTCATTGTGAAAAATGTGGTTGGGTTCCTTTAGATGAGAAAGATTTACCTTTAGTTCTTCCAGAAGTAGAAGAGTTTAAACCTGGTGAAAATGGTGAATCTCCTTTAGCCTCTCTAGAAAACTGGATTAAAACGACTTGCCCTCATTGTGGTGGTCCTGCTGAAAGAGAAACTGATACAATGCCTCAGTGGGCTGGTTCTTCATGGTATTTCTTAAGATATATAGATCCACATAACAATGATGAATTTGCTTCTAGGGAAGCTCTAAACTATTGGTTACCAGTTGATTGGTATAATGGTGGTATGGAACATACTACCTTGCACTTACTTTATTCAAGATTTTGGCATAAATTTTTATATGATATTGGAAAAGTTCCAACTAAAGAGCCTTATGCAAAACGTACTTCACACGGTATGATTCTTGGTGGAAACGGTGAAAAAATGTCTAAGTCTAAAGGTAATGTTGTCAATCCTGATGATATTGTTAAAGAATTTGGTGCAGATACATTTAGAACTTATGAAATGTTCCTTGGTCCATTTGATCAGGCAACACCTTGGTCAATGGAAAGTTTACGTGGTTGTAGTAAATTTTTAGATAGAGTATGGAATTTACAGACAATTTTAGTAGATGGAAATTCTTATTCTGCTGATTTCGATAAAATGATGAATAAAGCTATAAAGAAAATTTCACAAGACTTTGAAGATATGAAATTCAATACAGCTGTTGCTACACTTATGACAATGGTAAATGAGTTCTATAAATTAAAAAGAATTAATAAAGCCGAATTTTCTACTTTCTTGATATTATTAAATCCTATAGCTCCTCATATATCTGAAGAACTTTATAGTATTATAGGAAATGATAAAACTATCGCAGAAAGTTCTTGGCCAACCTATGATGAAGCAAAGACTATAGATGATGAAATCGAACTTCCAATTCAAGTTAATGGTAAATTAAAAGGTACTATATTTATTGTTAAAGACTCTGACGAAGATACTGTTAAACAATTAGTTCATGAAAAGATTTCAAGTATTATTGGTGAAAAAAATATTGTAAAGGAAATTTATGTTAAAAATAAAATCTATAATATCGTCACAAAATAGTCTTTTATCAGTAAGAAAGAACATACTTATATGGTATGTTCTTTTTTATTGGCATAATCTATCTTCTCTTACGGATACTTGAATTGTAATGTTTTTTTAATATATTTGTAACAGTTTTGTAATATTAGTGTTGTATAATTTATTGTAGAAATTTGTTTTATTATGAATTTTTATATCAAACTAAGGAGATTTAGATTACATATGAGTATAGATTCTACTATAAAGAAAGAAGGTATAGAAGTAATTAGTACTTTGGATTCTTCTACAATACATACAATAGCATCTAAAATTATTGAAGTTTTACAAAATACTTTTCCAAAGAAATCGCTTAATGTTCCTAAGCTTTTTTCTGATTTAATAAAGCTTAATATGTATACTGCAAAACTACCTGCTGGATGTTCAGCTAAATACTTCTATAAAAATAAATCTATATATTTTAGCCCTGATACTTCTTTTGATGACATCAGTGATTTAATTGTTCATGAGTGTATACATTATTTACAAGAGAAAGTAAATAAAAAAGGAAAGTTAGTAAGGCTTGGTTTTTGCGATTTTACTAATGCAACTCTCCCTGGAACAGGACTAAATGAAGCTGCTGTTCAACTATTAGCCTCAAAATGTGTTAATAAAGAAGTTGAAACAGTTAGATACTTTGACCTTAATTTTAGTACTATAAGTCCTGATTATTATCCTCTTGAATGTGCATTAGTAAATCAAATTTCATATTTAGTTGGATATAATGCATTATTTGATAGTACTTTAAATAGTAATGATAATTTTAAAGATCAATTTGTATCTTTGACTTCTGAAGATACTTTTGAAACAATAGAACATAATATTGATTTATTAGTAGAAATGCAAGAAGAAATAAATTTATTAATTTCTTATAATGAAGCACATGTAGATAACAATTTTAGTAAAGTACAAAAGAATTGTGAACAAATAGAATTATTAAAAACTAAAATTAAAACATTATTTTTAGATACTCAAAATTTGATACTTACTTCTTACTTTAACAGTACCATGAATTTACTTTATACGAAAGAAGCTATAGAAAGATATAGAAATAAATTATATTATTTTAGGAATTTAATTGCAACCTCTGAAGACTACACATATTTTAATGACTTTTATATTTCAAAAATGTCAGAATTAGAACATAAAGCTGAAAGTTCTCTTATTCCTATCGAAAACTCTCTTGTTTTATACAAAGAAAGTTTTTTAAAAACATTGTTTAAGAGATTAAAAAATTTACTTAGATTATCTCCTAGACAAAATTATATTCCTTATCATGAACAAGAATTTTATGATTAATAAAAAAGAAGTCAATGTTGACTTCTTTTTTATTTTAAAAATTTATCAATATGATCCGCTGCATCTCTTCCAGACCTTGCAGCCCATGCAACTGTTGATTTTGCCCCACTTATATCTCCTGCGCAAAATACTTTTTTATCAGACGTTCTATTTTCCTCGTCTATATCAATATATCCCCACTTATTTAGTTTTAAATCTAATTTATTTAACACATTTTCTTCTGGTTTTGAACCTACTGCCATAACTACATAATCTACTGGGATTTCATAATTACTTCCCTCAATATTTATAGGCTTTAATCTGCTCTCTCCTTCTACTTGAATTAATTCAGTTCTTATACATTCAATTTTTTCTACATGCTTATCTCCAATAATTTTAACTATGTTATTTTGGAATAGAAATTCAATTCCCTCGCTCATTGCGTCATCTATTTCTTTTTGCTCAGCAGGCATTTGCTCCATTGCTCTTCTATATATAACATATACCTTTTTTGCCCCCATTTTCTTTATTGTCCTACATGTATCCATTGCTGTATTTCCTCCACCATTTACAGCTACAATTTTGCCATTATAATTAGGATGATTATTATTTTCTAATAGTTCGTTTCCTCCATATACTCCTTCCAATTCTTCTCCTTCAATTTTCATTTTTGTTGATACATTAGCACCAAAAGTAAGCAAAACTGCATCATATTCTTTCTTCAAGTCCTGTAAAGAAATTTCTTTTCCTAATGTGCAATTATATTTTACATCTATTCCTAAATCTAATATCTTTTGTATAGTTTTATTTAAGATATCTCTTGGTAATCTAAAATCTGGTATTCCGTGTGATAACAATCCACCTAGCTTATCATGTTTTTCATATATTGTTACCCTATAACCTTTTTTCCTTAAAAATGCTGATGCTGTGAGTCCTGCTGGTCCCCCACCAATAACAGCTACTTTTTTATTAGAAATTTCTTCTGTTATAGGAATATTCCATTTATTTTCTATTGCCATATCTCCTACAAAAGCTTCTAATTCGCCAATCTCAACTGGTTCTCCTTTTATCCCTCTAACACATCTTCCTCTGCATTGTTTCATGTGAGGGCATATTCTACCACAAATAGGTTGTAATACTGTTGTTTCTAGCAATATTTCATATGCAGTTTTATAATCTTCTTCTTTAATTTTTCTTATAAATCCGGGTATATCATTTTCTAATGGGCATCCTTTTGAGCATGGCTTCGTTGCACACCCCAAGCAATAGCTTGCTTTATCTTGTATTCCTTTCATTTTTCTCTCCTTAAATTGTCATTAAATTTATTTTATTATTATTCTGAGTTAATGTCAATATTCCTGACCAGGCATTATATAATAGAATTTATTATTAAGTAAAAAAGTACGGATTTAATCCGTACTTTTTGTATAATTTTTTATTTATTTTCTTGTGGGTAAACACTAACTTTCTTTTTATCTCTACCCAATCTTTCAAATTTAACAACTCCATCTACTAATGCAAATAAAGTATCATCACTACCAATTCCAACATTAGTTCCCGGATGTATTTTTGTTCCTCTTTGTCTCATTAATATATTTCCGGCAAGAACAAATTGTCCATCTGCTCTTTTTACACCCAAACGCTTAGACTCACTGTCTCTACCATTATGGGTACTACCTTGCCCTTTTTTATGTGCCATGTTAGTCTCTCCTTTCTACATTTAATGGTTATGCTTTTGCTTCTGCTTTAGCTTTAGCTGTTGTCTTCGTTGTTGTAGCCTTTGTTGTTGAACTTTTTGTTGTTGAACTTTTTGCTGTTGCAGTTTTTGTTGCCGTAGTCTTTGTTGCTGTAGTTTTTGTTGTTGCCTTTGCCTTAGACTCTGTTTTAGCTTTAGCCTCTACATTTGCTTTAACTTCTGTATTTTTTTCTACTGTTTCTTTTTTCTCTGCAGATAGTTTTACAGATGTTATTTCAACCTTTGTATATGGTTGTCTATGTCCTTGTGTTCTTCTGTAGTTCTTTTTAGCTTTATATTTGTAAACAAGGATTTTTTTAGCTTTACCATGAGAAACTACTTTTCCTTCAACTTTAGCATCTTTAACATAAGGATTTCCTACTTCTACTTTTCCATTGTCCTCAGATACTAAGATAACATTATCAAATTTTACTTTTTTGCCTTCTTCTGCATCTAATTTCTCGAAAAATACAACGTCTCCTTGTGCTACTTTGTATTGCTTTCCACAAGCTTCGATTATTGCGTACATTATTACAGGCACCTCCCTTTTTCGTATACTCGCTAACCTTTAAATTATTTAGGTATCTGAACTTAACCAGACTTTATGAACCTTATTTATGCGGTTACAGTTAAGTATTATAACATAATATATTTTTGTTGTCAACGCCTTATCACAAAAAATAGAGTGGACTAT
>CANQQQ010000008.1 GCA_947626025.1 uncultured Clostridia bacterium | reverse complement strand
AGAGCTTATAAGTTATATCAGGTATTTCAAACACTATATTTATCAATAAAGTGTGACATATGTTTGACAAACCTACACAAAATTTTAGAAAAAAATCAAAAAAAGGTATACAAAAGAATTAATTTGTGTTATACTATTACAGGTATTTTCAAAAAAGAGAAAGAAGGAAAGGTAAAAATGAAAAATTTTAGAAGAACAAAAATTACATGTACAATTGGACCTGCAGCAGAAGCAGAAGAGATGCTAACAAAGTTAATCAATACAGGAATGAATGTTGCGAGAATCAATTTTTCACATGGAGGATATGATGAAAATGCAGAAAAGATTGAGACAATAAAGAGAGTAAGAAAAAATTTAAATCAACCTATAGCAATGTGCTTAGATACTAAAGGACCTGAAATAAGAACAGGAAAACAAGAATCTGGAGATCAAAAAGTAGAAATCAAAGAAGGACAAACTTTTACATTTGTCAATGAAGAGATAATAGGAAATGAAACGAAAACATCAATAAGTTATAAAAACTTATATCAAGATGTTAAGCCTGGTGCAAAAATATTAGTAGACGACGGTGCTATTGAATTTGAAGTTCAAGAGGTAGTTGGAAAAGACGTTGTTTGTAAAGCTTTAAATACAGGAATGTTAGGAAGCAGGAAAACTGTTAATATACAAGGAGTAGTTGTAAATTTACCTGCACTAGGAGCAAAAGATATAGATGATATAACAAATGGAGCAAAAGTAGGATTTGATTATATATTTGCTTCATTCGTTAGAAGATTATCAGATGTTCAAGAAATAAGAAAATTATTAGACGAAAATGGTGGACAAAAAATAGGTATAATTTCAAAAATTGAGAGCCAAGAAGGTATAGACAACTTTGAAGAAATATTAGAAGCATCAGATGGAATTATGGTTGCAAGAGGAGACATGGCTGTTGAAATACCTTTCTATAAGGTTCCAGCAGTTCAAAAACATTTCATTAAGAGATGTAATGAAGTAGGAAAACCAGTTATAACAGCTACACAAATGCTTGAGTCAATGACAAAGAACCCACGTCCTACAAGAGCAGAAGTTAGTGATGTTGCAAATGCTGTATATGATAGAACAAGTGCAATAATGTTATCAGGAGAGTCTGCAATGGGTGCACATCCAGCACTTTGTGTTGACACAATGGTAAAAATATCTGAAGAAACAGAAAATAATATTAACTATGAAAAGAGATTTTACGAAAATAGATATGATCCAGAAACAGCAAATGAGATAAAGACAATAGGATATTCAACATGTGTTACAGCAGCTAATGTAAATGCTGATGCAATTATCGTATATACTAAAGATGGAGAAGAAGCTAGAACAATAGGTGGTTTATCTCCAGTATGTCCTATAATAGCTGTTACTGATGATATAACAACATATCATAAAATGTCTGTATATGGAGACGTATTACCAGTTTATACAGAGTCAAAAGAATGTGGATGTAAAATGATAGAGACTGCTATTGAACAATTAAAGAAGAATGAAACTTTAGAAAAAGGCGATGTACTAGTAGTAGCTGGAGCAGTTAAGGATGATAATACAACTTCATTAGGAAAAATAATAAAAATCTAATTATAATATATAATAATTAATTTGGGCATATTGTTGTATATGCCCTTTTATTATTTTTATGGAATTCCTATTAGATATATAGCTATTGTAATGTGAGATTTGCTAGATTTTACTCACAAACTTAAATCAAAAAAATGAATGGGGCGGTTAAAGACTGCTTTTTATATTTTAAAATTGATAATATAAAAAATGAAAGTAGAGTTTTTAATATCTACTTTCATTTTTTATCACTTCGATAATTTTCATTTTTTTATCTTTTATATTACATTTTTATCAATTTCTTTGTATAATCTAAATTCGCTTTAGAATTTTTTCTGTATGCAAGGGAATATATATCTGTTGATCTAATATCCTTTTGTAATAAACTAAGAACTCTTTTATTTTTACAAGTATCTGTAAAATGCTTCATTGATGTAATAATTCTTAATGATTTATTAGAAGATATAGTAGACAAAAGTGATTTACCTGCTTCAGAAAAACCTAAAACACGAATATAAGGAACAGTTTCTTGAACAAAACTCATATCATCTTTTGTATAACCTAATAACGCATAAAGTAAAATTCTTTGAATTCTAGTTCTAGTAAATCTTTTTGATTTTACTTTATTAATTAATTCCTCTAAAGTATTACAACTACAAGAAGCTTCTTTGATAGCATTTTCTAATCCTTCTGTTACAGAAGGAAGGTTGGCAATATCTTCGATTGACATACATCTAAGTAAAAATAAGATTTCTTTTTCAAAATCTTGTAAACCACTAACAAATTCACCAGAGCGAAGCGCTTGCATCAATATTTCGTAAGAAGATTGTGGTATTGATGAAAATAAAGTATCGTAGTCATTACTGTAAATCATATCTCGAACACTACTTGCACTAGCAAATTCGATAGAGTCATCTAAAGAATTTTCACTAGATTGTCGCTTAATTGTAATTGGTGTTATATTATTACAATCATTAATTTTCAAAGCTTTTAGATACTCAATTCCAAGAGTATTATTAGGACAATTTAAAATATTAGAATATTTACGAATATTATTTAAATACAAAAGTAAAGCATTTTCACGTGCTTTAGGAAAAGAAATCCCTTTAGTTAATTCATGATGCAATAATGCTGTAAATTCAGGAGGTTCAGAGGATAAAACATTAGCAAAGTCTGAAAGAATTCCAATATTACCACATTCACTACCAAATGATAGAAAATTAATAACTTTTAGACTTTTAATAAGTCTTATTGCACCAGATGCAAAAGTCTCTGCACTAGATATACTATAAAGAACAGGTAATTCTATAACTAAGTCAATTCCATTTTTTAATGCCATCTCAGTTCTTTTCCATTTATCAACTAATGCACAATCACCTCTTTGAACATAATTTCCGCTTAATACTAGAACAGTACATTTAGCATTAACTTGTTCAATAGATTTCTTTAAATGATATAAATGTCCATTATGAAATGGATTATATTCTGCAATTATACCCAAAACATTTCCCAAATTGTACTAACCTCCTTTACTTTAAAACTAATTATTGATATAATATCACATAATTATAAAAAATACAAGGTAAGAAAATAAAAAATATCTAATATAAAAATATAATAGGGAGAAAAGCATATGGATAAGGTAATTATATATACAGATGGAGCTTGCTCTGGTAATCCAGGACCAGGAGGATGGGGAACTATACTTATGTATAAAGGTTATAGAAAAGATATATCAGGAGGAGCAAAAAACACTACAAATAATATAATGGAAATTACAGCCGCTTTGGAAGGACTAAAAGCTTTAAAAACTCAATGTGAAGTAGAAATTTATAGTGATAGTGCTTATGTGGTTAATGCATTTAATAATCATTGGATAGAGCAATGGAAGAAAAATGGATGGAAAAATTCAAAAAAAGAAGAAGTAAAAAATAAGGAATTGTGGGAAGAATTGGATTTATTAGTCAAAAAATATAATGCTATATTTATAAAAGTAAAAGGACATAGTGACAATGAGTATAATAATAAATGTGATGAATTAGCAAGAGAAGCAATCAAAAAACTATAAATATTACAAATGTATTACAAATACATTACAAAAATATTACATTTTAATATATTGTTGAAAAAAATTACAAAATAAAATATAATTGAACAAAGCAATCTAATGATATAAATAGGCAATAAGTTAAAAAATTGTAACAATCTTTTTAAACTATTGTATGCCTAGGAAGGAATGATATTATATATGGAGAACTTTGCTGATTATATTTTAAACGAGGATAATTACATTAGAAAAATAGAAATAGCATATTATTTACATAAAAAGACAAGAATTTTCTTTGATAAATCAGTTATATGTAAAACAGAGTTAGCGAGAAGATTTATTGAGACAATGAATCTTGATGTTGACGAGAATTTAATTATAACAGCGTGTTTATTATATGCAAATAAGAAAGTTACTGTTGCATCTGATTTTGAGAAAATTAAATTTTATGCTAAAGATGGAGCAGAATATTTATCAAATATTGGCTTTAGTGATAGATTTTGCAGAATTTGTGAAGGAGTAAACAGATACAGTAGGCTAAACCCTAGAGAGCCAGAGAGTGATATATTAGAATTAGTAGATAACTTAGGCGGTTTACTTTTACAGAGAGAAGATAGAGTTAACTATGGTATTCAACAAGCTATGGAATTGTTAGTAAATAAAAATTTAAAAAATGTACCTAATAGATATATGGATTTATTTAAAGAATTCATATATAAAGAAGAAGGGGTTAGTGTATAACGTAAAAATTTTTTTAAAACTAATTCTATATCAGAAAGGAATGAGATTAATATGCAAATAGCTGAATTATCAAGTGAAACAACCGGAAATGATACTGTTGCTAAAGTACAAAAGGCAAACAAAGGCATAACTGAATTTTTTAAATATGTAAATGAAGAAAATCCTACGATAGGAGAAATAACTAGAAAATATGACTTTGAGAAAATTCAATTAAAAAGGAAAATAGACAACTAGATAAAAGAGCACATATGTGCTCTTTAATATTAAGAAAGGGATGGAAAATAAATGTACGAAGTATTTGCCGATTTACATATTCATATTGGAAGAACAAAAAATAATAAACCTATTAAGATAACAGCAGCTAGAAGTCTGAATTTTGAGAATATAGCAAAAGAGTGTGTAGATAGAAAGGGAATAAATATTGCAGGGATTATTGATTGTGCATCGCCATATGTAATAGAAGACATCGAAGAATTTCTAAATACGGGAGAAGCTTATGAGATTGAAGATGGAGGAATAATATATAAAGATAAGCTTTGTATAATTTTAGGGAGCGAGATTGAGACTTCTGAAAGTAGACCAGACGGAAAAAAAGGATGTGCACATAATCTATGTTATTTTCCACATTTAAATGATATAAAAGGTTTTTCAAAAGAGATGAGCAAACATATATCTAACATAACATTAAGCTCACAGAGGGCTGATATATCCGCATATGAGTTGATTGATATTGTAGAAAAATATAATGGAATATTAGTACCAGCTCATGCTTTTACCCCACATAAGAGTTTTTATGGTCATTGTACAGATAGGCTAGAAAAAATATTTAAGGAAAAATTCAATAAAATATTTGCAATAGAATTAGGACTGAGTGCAGATACATATTTAGCAGATCAAATAACTGAACTAGAAAGTCGTACATTTTTAACAAATTCAGATGCACATTCTTTACCAAAAATTGCAAGAGAGTATAACAAAATTATGATTAAAGACATAAGTTTTTTAGAATTAGTTAAGGCTTTAAGAAATGAAGAAGGAAGAAAGATTATATGCAATTATGGACTAGACCCTAAATTAGGAAAATATCATAGAACATATTGTGAAGTTTGCAAGAAAACAATAGAAGGCAAAGCTCCAGTTACAAAATGTGATACATGTGATAGCAAAAATATTACTATGGGAGTTTTTGATAGAATAGAATTGATAAAAGATAAAAAAAATAGTAAAAGTCCTAACTGTAGACCACAGTATATATATCAAATACCTTTGACTTTTATACCAGGGCTTGGATGGAAAACAATAGAAAAACTTATAAATCAATTTGGAACAGAAATGAACATACTTCATAAAATGACATTTGATGATATTGAAGGAGTTGTTGGTGATAAAACAGCAAAAACAATAATACGTGCCAGAGAAGGAAAGCTTAAACTAGATGCAGGAGGAGGAGGAGTATACGGCAAAGTATGCAATGAATAAAAAATAAAATCACTTATTCAAATAGATTTTATGATTTACAAATAATCATAAAATCTATTTATACTACATAAACTTTTGTTAAGAACGTTGATTGTGGAGGATGTAGTATAAATGATTAACCAAAGAAGTTACAAAAAACGATTAATAAGTGATGTTGTTATTGGGCATATAAATAATAATATTATGGAATATATTATAATGATAATAATATTATTAATAGGTATTATATTAGGAACCATTTATATAAATAAAGCCAATGTAATTCAAACACAAGAAATTTCTAATTACATAAATGATTTTATAAATGATATTCAAAATGGTAGTAATATTGATTTAAACAATTTATTGAGAACATCAATATATAATAATTTATTAATAATAATTTTATTATGGATTTCAGGATTAACTGTAATTGGAATGCCAATAGTATACTTGTTAATATCTATTAAGGGATTTTGTATGGGGTATTCTATATCAGCTATTATTGCTACATTAGGCTTAAAAGAAGGTATAAAATTTGTTTTATCTACAATGCTATTACAGAATATAATTATAGTTCCTAGTGTATTAATTTTAGCTGTTAGTGGTATAAAGTTATATAAAGCAATTATGAAAGATAGGAGAAGAGAAAATATAAAAATAGAAATTCTAAGATACACAATAATTGCATTTTTCATTGGAATTATAAACATAATTGCATCATTAGTTGAAACTTATATATCAGCAAATATTTTTGAAATGATTTTTATATAATTAGAAAGCAAATATTATTCTAAATGATATAATTTTATGTAAAATTTTTTTCAAAACTATTTACAATTTTACTTTTATTTGATATAACATAGATAAATTATGGTAAGTATAAATAGGGAGTGTCGAGTATGGAAAAACAAATTAATAATTTTTTACAATTCATACAAAATGATAAAAAAGCTTCAGAAAATACATTACAGTCTTATAAGAGAGATATAGTGCAATATCAAAGATATATTGAAGAAAATAAGATAAACTATGTAAAAGTAGATACAGAACAAATATCACAATATTTAGATTATATGAAAGAACTTGGTAAAAAAAGCTCAACTATTTCAAGAAGTCTTGCATCAATAAGAGCATTTTACCAATATCTATTAAGAAATAGGAAAATAAAAAAAGATCCAACAGAAGGAATACAATCTCCTAAAATTGATAAAAGAGTTCCAACTGTATTATCTGCCCAAGAAGTAGAACTATTATTAGAACAACCTAAAAGCGTAGATTTAAAGGGAATCAGAGATAAAGCAATGCTAGAATTTGCATATGCGACTGGAATGAAAGTTACAGAAATAATATCATTAAATGTAGCTGATGTAGATTTTGAAGAGGGCTTTGTAAAATGTAAAACAGGAGATAAGCAAAGAAATATTCCTCTAGGAAATTTATCAAAAGAGGCGCTAAAAGATTATGTAGATAATGCCAGACCAATACTTATAAAAGATGATAGTATAACAGCATTATTTGTTAATACTAATGGACACAGATTGACAAGACAAGGATTTTGGAAAATAATAAAATACTATAAAGAACAAGCTCATATAACAAAGGATATAACACCACACGTTTTAAGACATTCATTTGCAACTCACTTGTTACAAAATGGTGCAGATTTAAAATCAATACAATTAATGTTAGGACATTCAGATATATCATCAACTCAAGTTTATATGCAATTTCAAGATGAAAATCTACAAAATATATATAAAAAAGCACATCCACGTGCGTAATTAAAATATTAATATGGGCAGATTATTTTAAAAATCTGTCCATTTATAATAATTATAATCGGAGGAAAAAATTGAGAAGAAAAGATAGTGAGATAAAAAGAAATTTAACAAAGCTAGAAGAAGAGATTGAGAGTAAAAGAATATTACCTAGAAAGGAAAAAAATAGAATAGTTAAGAAATGTAGAACTAATATTTTTATATTAGTTGTAATATTAATATACCTAATTATTCTGCAGATAGGCGAAGCTAATATTCAAACAGAAACTTATCTTATGATATTAAAAATACTTAATATCATTTTAATTATAGGAACAATAATTATGCTCGAAATATCTTATAAGTATAATAATAACGAAATGATTTTGCACAGTATGGAAATTTTAGTAGTTTCTATGTTTACACTATTTTTAATTCCTGCATATTCATTATATTATGGCAGTTTTTATAAAGTAATAATATCTGGAGTGATGTTAAGTATAGTATATTATGGAATAAAATGTACCATTATTATAATTAGATTAAGAAAAGAGTATTATAAAAGTTTAAATGACATAAAAACAATAGTTGCAAAATAATTAAAAATATATTATAATATATTTCATATTAGATTTGGGAGTGATTTAAAATGATGGTAAAACCAACTGTTACGGATTTATTAAAAAAGGTTGATAATAGATTTGAATTGGTTATAGTAACAGCTAAAAGAGCAAGACAATTATCAAATGGAGATAAACCTTTAACAAATAAAGTAGAAGATTCAAATGTAACTTTAGCAGCAGTAGAAATTGCTGAAGGCAAGGTAGGTATAAAATGTTAGTAATATTATCAGGAGTAGCAGGTGCTGGTAAAGATACAGTAAAAAAAGAAGTAGTAAAGCGATTGGATTATGTCGAAACTTTTCCAACAGTTACAAGTAGACCTATGAGAAAAGGAGATATTCCTGGAGTTACATACATTTTTGTAACTGAAGAAAAATTTAAAGAAATGATAAAAAATGATGAGCTATATGAATATGATATACACCACAATAGATACTATGGTGTAGCAAAAAAACCATTGCAAGAGAAGATAGGAAATGGAAAAGTAGCTATAAGAGATGTAGATGTTAATGGAACTGAAAGCTTAGTCAAAAAATTGGGTGATACAATTAAAATTATAACTATATTTTTACGAGTACCTAAAGAAGAGTTGAGAAGAAGATTGGAATCAAGAACAGATAAGCCTAGCAAAGAAGAAATAGAATTAAGACTAAGTAGATTTGAATATGAGGAATCTAAAATAGGACAATATGATTATGTTATAGATAATATTAACCAAGAAGAGACGATTGAAAAAGTAATTAAAATAATAGAAGAAAACAGGTAAATATGTTTTCTTCTATTATTTTACGCGATTTTACTGTATTGACAAATTGCATAAAAATATTATATAATTTTGCACGTATTAAATGAGAATTTCGAGGGAAAATACTAAAATACAGGTAGGAGGAAGAGATGGAAGAAATAATTGACGAAATAAAAGAATTAATAGAAGATAAAAAAGTAAGCCAATTGCATGAAAAACTAGAAAATATAAATAGTGCAGATTTTCCTACTTTATTTGAAGAATTAGATGAAGAAGAAACTATTGTAATATATAGATTGTTGTCAAAAGAAAAGGCATCAGAGGTTTTTGCAGAACTTGATTCAGATGTGCAAGAAGCATTAATAAATGCTTTGACAGATAAAGAATTAAAAAGCATAATGGATCAGTTATTTATGGATGACGCGACAGATTTGATTGAAGAAATGCCTGCTAATGTTGTAAAACGTATTTTAAAAAATATTAATTCTGAAAATAGAAAAATAATAAACGAGTTACTAAAATATCCTGAAGATAGTGCCGGAAGCATAATGACAGTAGAATTTGTAGACCTTAAGGAAAATATGACTGTTCAAGAAGCATTCGAAAGAATAAAAAAAATTGGACTAAAAAAAGAAACAGTTTATAACTGTTATGTAACTGATGAAAAAAGAAAATTACGTGGAACAGTAGAACTTAAAGATTTATTAGTATCAGAGAGAGAAGAGCTAATAAAAGACATTATGGATACAAATACTATAACTATAACTACAATTATGGATAAGGAAGAGGTAGCAAAAAAATTTGATAAATATAACTTTATAGCATTACCTGTAGTAGACAAAGAAGAAAGATTAGTAGGTATAATTACTATAGATGATGCTATTGATGTTTTGCAAGATGAGGTAGCAGAAGACTTTGAAAAAATGGCAGCTATGCAACCAACAGAGGACAGCTATTTTAAAACAAGCATATTCGCACATGCAAGAAATAGAATAGTATGGTTATTATTTTTAATGTTATCTTCAATTGTGACAGGAGCAATTATTTCAAATTATGAACAAGCATTTGCAGCAGTTCCAATATTAGTAGCATTTATACCAATGCTAATGGATACAGGAGGAAATTGTGGTGCACAAAGTTCAACTCTAATAATTCGTGGTTTAGCAAATGATGAGATACGCATAAAAGATTTCTTTAAAGTATGGTGGAAAGAAATTAGAGTAGCATTAATAGTTGGATTTATTTTAGCAGGAGTAAATGGAATTAGAATACTTATACAGTATAAAGATTTACAACTAGCATTTGTTATAGGAATAACTCTAATAATCACAGTTATCATCTCAAAGTCATTAGGGTGCATTTTGCCAATATTAGCTAAGAGATTAAAACTTGATCCTGCAATAATGGCTGCACCATTAATAACTACAATAGTAGATACATGTTCAGTACTAGTATTCTTTAATGTTGCAGTTATGATTATGAATATATAAAGTTATAATACTGTAGAAGTAGTAATATATGTTTCATCAGGAGGATAAACGTATTCATCTTCAGGCTTTTCTATTGCTTCAATATTTGTTATCTCAATAACTGGAATTTCTCCATGATAATTCCCCTTTGTTATTGTTCCTGTTATATTAACCCAAGTATTGTCTTGATATAATGAAGCATTATCACAATGACATAAAAATCCTACAACTAATGTTTGAAAATCAGAACTGATTACCATGTTTCTTGCTAAAACAAATTGAGTATCATCAAAATCATACACTCTATATACATATCCAGAAAACTTTATTTGTTGACCAACGTAAGTATCTATATTATTGTGAACAGCCTTTAATACATTAGTATAATTACTTGGTGTCAAATTATAAATATTGGAATTATTGATACTATTTGAAGAAGTGTTGAAAAGCTTAAAAACGGAAATGCCAATAATAAATAAGACGATTACCAAAAGTATGGTAAGAAAAAGTTTTAATATAAAATTAGAATTAATTTTGAAATTACATATTAACATTATAAACTCCTTTTTATTAAAAACAAAAGATAAATAAAATATTCTATTCTTTACAATACTTATGAAAATTACAAAAGATATATGACAGCTTTTTTAAAATACTATAGACTTTTTAATGTAAATGTTATAAAATACAAATATATAAGTAGAAAGGAATGGTAAATATGGTAATAGCTGAAAAAATTATATTTAGCATAGTTGCATTCTATCTGTTTATAATAATGTTTTTTAAAATGATTAGAAAAAATGATACAATATATATATATTCATTAGTACTACAGGCATTAGGAATTGCAATAAATTTTATTGAGATAATATTTGCATTAGAATTTAACATATTAATAAAATCATTAATATATGTGATTTCTATATTAATTCCACTTATAATTATTATAATGGAGATAAGAGGTAGAAATGTTGCAGAAATTTTAAAATTATTAATTGTTAAAATTGCTTTAAAGAGTAATAATACGAAGTATGCAAAGAAAATTTTAATTGAATTAATAAATAAGTATCCTAATAGTTATGGCGCACATAGATATTTAGCAGAAGTATATGAAAAAGAAGGTGGAATGAGAAAAGCAATAGGAGAATATGTAGTAGCAGTTGATTTAAATAAAAAAGATTATGATTCTTATTATAAAATATCTTTCTTATTAAAAGAACTAGATCAAAAAGAAGATGCCAAAGTAATGCTAGAGAATTTATTGTCCAAAAAACCAGATTATTTGAAAGCCACAATTTTATTAGGAGATGTATATTGTGAATTAGAACAATATAAAGAAGCTTTAAATGTATATTCAAACGGTTTAAGGTATGCACCAAATGATTATGATTTATTGTATAGTATGGGAATTGCTTATACAATGTTAAATGATTTCCAAAATGCTAAGATTTGTTACGAAAAAGCAGCAACAATAAATAACTTATTATTTAAAGCATATTATAATATAGCACAAATTAATTTAATATCTAATGAATATGATGAGGCAGAGCAATATTTTATAAAAACAGTAGAGGATAAAGAACTAGAAGCAGATGCATATTATAATTTAGGAAAAATATATATGTTAAGAGGAGATTATGAAAATGCTGTTAAATTTGTAAATCTTGCTATTCAGTTAGATAATAATTATATTAAAGTAGCAACAAATGAAACAATATTTATTCCTATAGCAAGCAAATTTGATATTCCAGCGATAGATGAAGAAGACATTGCAAAAAAAGAGATAAGTCTAACTTCAAAAGAGATGAAAGCTAAAGAACACCTTGAGAAAACATATAACTTGGTTGATGAGCTTAACATAGCAAAAAATAGAGTACCGAGAAAAGACAGAGATAAAGAAAATGAAAAAGATGAATTAGAAAAAGAGATAGGCGAAAGAGAAAAATAAAAAGATAAATAATAGGAAAGGATGAAAACATATGACAATTTCACAAGCAATTATTTTAGGAATAGTACAGGGATTAACAGAACTTTTACCAATTTCAAGTTCAGCACATTTAAACCTAATACCATGGTTTTTTAATTGGGAGATGCCAGAGAGCTTTGATGTTGCATTACATTTAGGAACATTATTGGCTATAACAATATTTTTCTTTAAAGATTGGTTATTATTAATTAAAGGTGGATATGAACAAGTAATAAAGAAGAAAAAGTCAACTGAAGGAAAAATATTTTGGTACATAGTTGCAGTTACAATACCTGCAGGAATATTAAGTCTAATATTAGATAAAGTGTCAGAGGCAATTTGTGAAAAGTTTGGTATTGAAATGATATTAATAGCAATAGCACTTATAGTATTAGGAATAGTTTTATATATTGTAGATAAAAAATCAGCATCAGAAGTAAAATTAGAAGATATAACATTTAAGCAATCCTTTTTAATAGGCATATCACAAGCTATAGCAGCGGCTTTTCCAGGCACTTCAAGATCAGGTATAACGATGACTGTTGCGAGAGCACTAAAAATAGATAGAGAAAGTGCAGCAAAATTTTCATTTTTATTATCAACTCCAATAATTTTAGCTGCAGTGTTAGTAAGTATTACAGAATTTGAATTTACACTTGCATTCTTTATGGGAGTTTTATTTAGTTTCTTATCAGGAATATTAGTAATAAAATTCCTATTAAATTATTTGAAAAAGGGAAGTTTTAAAGGTTTTGCTATATATAGAGTAATTCTTGGAATAATAGTAATTGTATATTCAATTTTAATATAATAGATAAGAATTTTAAGGATAGCTTTGCTTTTATAAGTCTTAGTAATTCTTAAAATTCGTTTTTTATCTAATATAAAATCTAGTACTTTTAAGAGTTGTTTTTTACTCACGAACTTAAATAATAAGAACAAAGGGTGGTCAAATACTGTATTGTTTTATAGAAAATAAGAAAGGATTGATTAAGAAGATGAAAATTACAGATGTGGTGGAATTGAAAAATATTGCAAGAGAAATAAGAAAAGGAATAATAGAAAGTGTATATAGTGCAAAATCAGGACACCCAGGAGGATCACTTTCTTGCGCTGATATACTGACAGTATTATACTTCAATCAAATGAATATAAATCCAGAAAAACCAAAAGATGCAGCACGAGATAGGTTTGTACTATCTAAGGGTCATGCATCTCCAGCTTTATATAGTACACTTGCGAATAGAGGGTATTTTCCAATAAAAGAATTAAAGACTTTTAGGCAAATAGGAAGTAAATTGCAAGGGCATCCTGATATGAATAAGACTATAGGAGTAGATATGAGCACGGGTTCACTTGGACAAGGATTATCTGTAGCAAATGGTATAGCTATAGCATCGAAATTAAATAGCAATGGAATAAGAGTTTACTGTTTATTAGGTGATGGAGAAATAGAAGAAGGTCAAGTATGGGAAGCAGCAATGACAGCATCACATCGTAAATTAGACAACTTATGTGTTATTGTAGATAATAATAATTTACAAATAGATGGAAAAATAGAAGAAGTAAAGAATTCAATGCCTTTAGGAGCAAAATTTGAAAGTTTTGGATTTAATGTTATAGAGGTAGATGGAAATGACATAGAACAATTAATAGATGCATTTCAAAAAGCAAGAAATATTAAGGGGATGCCAACAGCTATTATTGCAAGAACAATAAAAGGAAAAGGAGTATCTTTTATGGAGAATCAAGTAGGCTGGCACGGAAAGGCTCCAAATGAAGAACAGTATAATCAAGCCATGAAGGAATTTAGTTTATAGATTTATATTACCAGAAAGGAATGAATTAATATGAATTTAGATAAGAAAATAGCTACAAGACAAAGTTATGGAGAAGCATTAGCTGAATTGGGAGAAAAAAACAATAATATTGTTGTACTAGATGCCGATTTATCAGAGGCGACAAAGACATGTATTTTTGCTGAAAAATTTCCTAATAGATTTTTTGAGATGGGAATAGCAGAACAAGACATGTTATCAACAGCGGCTGGAATAGCAACAACTGGACTAATTCCTTATGCAACTACTTTTGCAGTATTTGCCACTGGCAGAGCTTATGATCAGATAAGAAATAGCATTTGTTATCCAAAGTTAAATGTAAAAATATGCGGAACACATGCAGGAGTTACAGTAGGCGAAGATGGAGCTACTCACCAGATGCTTGAAGACATTAATTTAATGAGAGGTTTACCAAATATGATAGTAATGAGTGTCTCAGATGATATAGAAGCAAAATGGGCGACTCAAGCGATTTCAATGACAAATGGACCTGTATACTTAAGGTTAGCTAGATATGCAACTCCAGTTATATATGATGAAAATCAAAAATTTGAATTAGGAAAGGGAATACAAATAGGAGATGGTACAGATGCAACAGTAATAGCAACAGGAATTTGTGTATCAGAGGCTATTAAAGCACAAGAGGAATTACAAAAAGAAGGAATAGATATAAGAGTAATAGATATACACACAATAAAACCAATAGACCAAGAGTTAATTATAAAATGTGCAAAAGAAACAGATAAGATAATAACGATAGAAGACCATAGTATAATTGGTGGATTAGGAAGTGCTGTATGTGAAGTTTTAACAGAACAATACCCAACAAAAGTTGTAAGAATGGGAATAAAAGATACATTTGGAACTTCTGGATCTGCTGAAGAATTAATAAAATATTTTAAATTAGATTCAAAATCTATAATAGAAGAAATAAAAAGAAAATAAAAAATCATCCATGCGGATGATTTTTGTTTTAAACTGTTTTTTGACGTATTATAATTGCAATTCCAAGTAAAATTAATATTACTCCTATAGCACATAATACAATATTTATCATATCAGATACTGTTAAACTATCTAAAGCACTTTCTGATGGATTAGAAACAGAGGTTGACGAATTTTGCGTAGAAGTACCAGCTGTATTAGCAGTAGCTGACCCATATGTGGTTGAATCATTATCAGATAAATTCATATTTAAACCAGTTGCATAAATATTAGAAATATAAGTGTATACAATTAATATAATAAAAACAACAAACAATATTTTTATAATTTTTTTCATTTAATATAACCTCCAAATTATCTTTTGACTATAATATTATGATACACAAAATAAAAATAAAAGTCAATATATAAAAATAATTTATTATGTTGTATAATGCATTTAATAATGATATAATAAACAAAATATCTATACTTAAAAAATAAATTCAAGATTATTTATCTCATAAACTGGACAAATATGAAGCAGTGTAGTATAATTTATAAATATTATAGATATATATGAAAAGGAATGAATATATGGGATTTTTTGATAAGTTGAAGCAAGGACTAAGCAAGACAAAATCTTCATTTGATGAGAAAATTAATGATGTGTTTAGCAATTTTAGAAAAGTTGATGAGGAATTACTTGAGGAATTGGAAGAAATCTTGATAATGTCAGATATAGGAATTGAAACATCAACAGATATAATATCAAAACTAAGAGATAGGATAAAAAAAGAAAATATTAAAGATTCAGAATTAGTAAAAGATGCTTTAAGGCAGGAAATGGTAAATATTTTATCAGAAATTGACAATGATTTAAAACTTGAAACTATACCATCAGTTATATTAGTTGTTGGAGTAAATGGCGTTGGAAAAACTACTTCAATAGGTAAAATTGCAAATAACCTAAGAAAACAAGGGAAGAAAGTAGTTATTGCGGCAGCAGACACATTTAGAGCAGCAGCAGTAGAGCAACTTGAAATTTGGGCAAATAGAGCAAATTGCGATATAGTAAAAAGAAACGAAGGAACAGATCCAGCTTCAGTAATATTTGATGCAATTAGAACTGCTAAAAATAACAATGCAGATGTATTAATTTGTGATACTGCAGGGAGACTTCATAATAAAAAATATTTAATGGACGAGCTATTAAAAATAGAAAAAGTTATTGAAAAAGAGCTTCCTCAATCATCAAAAGAAGTGTTACTGGTATTAGATGCGACTACAGGCCAAAATGCAATACAGCAAGTGAAAGCATTTAAAGAAATAACACCATTAACTGGAATTATTTTAACTAAATTAGATGGAACAGCAAAAGGTGGAGTGGTACTTGGAATTGTTAATGAAAATAAGATACCAGTTAAGTTTATTGGAATTGGAGAAAAAATAGACGATATGCAACAGTTCATCGCAGAAGACTTTGCAAAAGCAATTATATAAGAGAAAGGATATTTAAAATGGAGAAAGAAGAAATAAAACAAAACAACAAGAATAAAAAGAGTAAATGGAAAGTTATTCTAGTATTAGTAGTAGCTATTATTTTTATATTATATTCATATATAAGTTACAGAGCTCAATTCCTACAAATTTCAGAAATTGGAGAAGAATATGTAGAAATATTTAATCAAAATAACACGTATTTAAGATATATAACATTAATAAATTTTGTTATTATATTTTTTAGTATTTATATTACTAATATTATAATAAGAAGAGGGTTAAAAAAATTTTTTGAGCAAGAGGATAAGAAATTACCAAAGTTAGCTAATAAAAGTATAGCGTTTGTATTGGCGTTAATTGTATCAGTAATCACATCGAGCTGGATGTTGAAAACGACTATGACAGTATTTAATGCAACGCAATTTAATATAGCTGATCCAATATTTAATGCAGATGTTAGTTTTTATATGTTCCAAAAACCATTTATTGAAATGGTAATGTATTATTTCATAGCATTAATTATAGGATTAACAATATACACAGGAATTTACTATATTGTATCATTTAATATATTTTTTGAATCAATTGATGGAAAAATGTTAAGAAATAGTTCCTTTATTAAACAATTATTAACATATGCAATGTTAATAATAATAGGAATAGCTCTATTAGTAATTGTAAAAACACAAGGAGTTGTATTAAATAATTTTCTAACTTTAAATGATACAAAAGGAACAGTAATAACTGGAGCAGGTTTAACGGAAAAAATTATAGAAGTTTGGGGATATAGAATATTAGCGGTTATAATGGTAATTGCTGTATACATGGCAATAAAAGCATTTAATAAGCAAAATTCAAAAAAGATAATAATAAGCTTATTATCAGTACCAGCATACTTGATTTTAATGTTTGTTGTTATGTTAGGATATCAGTTTGTATTTGTACAAAGAAATGAATTAGATAAACAAAAAGAATATATATCAAAAAATATTGAATTTACAAAAACAGCTTATAATATTAATATAGAAGATATTGAGATAAATGACATAGACACACTATCAGCAGAAGATGTAAATAAATATAATGATACGATTAAAAACATACCTATAGTAACTTCTGACGTTGTATTATCAACATTAGAAGAAACACAAGCTACAACGGGATATTACAGCTATAATCCAACAAGACCAACACTATATGATTCACAATTAGCATATATATCACCAAGAGAAATATCAAATGATAGTAGAACATATAATAACAAAACATATGAATATACTCATGGATATGGGGCAGTAGTAACTTCAGCTTCAAAAGTTGATGCATCAGGAAATTTATTTTATATATCAAATGATTTTAATGATACCAATAAAATTAAACAACCAAGAATATACTATGGACTAGAAACAAATGATACAGTAGTTATAAATAAGGATTCTAAGGAATTTGATTATCCTATAAATTCACTACAAAATGCAGAGAATACTTATGAAGGAAATAAAGGATTACAATTAAGTTTTATAGATAGAATGATTTTTGGTATAAATCAAGGAAATATAAAATTAGCTTTTATAGGTAATGATAGTTCAATTTTAGCAAACAGAAATATTATACAAAGAGCAAAAACAATAATGCCATACTTATTATATGATGAAGAACCTTATATAGTAGTTACAAATTCAGGAGATTTAGTATGGGTACTAGATGCATATACTATATCTAATCAATATCCTTATTCACAGTCAACTAATATTGAACAAAATGATTCAAAATATGCATTGAATTATATAAGAAATTCTGTGAAGGTAATAATAAATGCTTATGATGGAACAGTTGATTTCTATCTAACAGATAGAACAGATCCTATAGCAATGGCATATAACAACATGTACCCAAATTTATTTAAAGATGCACAAGAAATTCCAGAAGACATATCAAGTCAATTTGTATATTCAAAATTGTTATATAATATACAATCAGAAGTATTAAAAATATATCATAATGTAACAACAGATGTATTATATAGAGGAGATGATGTGTGGGAGGCACCAATATATTCAACATCAACAACTACAACTGTAGGAGAAGAAATGGCACCATATTATACAATGGTAAAGACAATAGATTCACAAGAAGAACAACTAGGAATAGTATTACCTTACACATTATATGGAAAGCAAAGTATAGTATCATATTTAGTTGGTACAGTTAATGGAACAGATATGAAATTAACAATGTATAAATTTTCGCAAAATAAAAATATATTAGGACCATTACAATTGAACAATATGTTAAGTCAAGATGAGAAAATAGCTAAGGAATTATCTACTTTAAGTGTAACAGGAACAAAATTAAGTAAGAATATGATAATAGTACCAATAGATAACACATTATTATATGTAGTACCAATATATCAACTGTCATTAAATGAGCAGGAAAGTACACCTATATTAAAGAAAGTAGTTGTAGCATCAGGAACTAAAGTTGCAATTGGCAGTGACTTAAAAGAAGCGTTAGAGAACTTATTATCTTCACAAAATGCAGTTGAAATTGAAGTAGAGAATACTGATACAGTAGATGAACTTATAGAATCAATAATAAAAGCTAATAACAATTTGTATGAATCAAGTAATATTACAGATTGGGAGCAAATGGGAAAAGACATAACAAAATTACAAGATTTAGTTAAACAGTTAGAACGATTAAGAAAAGAAGAAATAGAAGAAGATAAACAAAATTCTACTAGCACTAATACTGATAAGAATGACAAGAATGTAGCAGATGCGAATAATACCATAGAAGATTAAAATAACAGCCCATATGATAATGGGCTGTTTATATTAATTTTAGAGTTAACCCACATCATAGAATAGGGTTAACTCTAAAATTAAATTGAACCAACGTATGCCGAGTGGCACATACGGTAGTGTGAGATGGAAAAATAAAATAATTATTTATGATCTACTCTATTAGGAGGCGATTTTTTGAGCAAATTAATAAGAATTTATAAGAAGTAAAAAAGAAAAGGGTATCAAATGAACTACTAGAAAAAAGGATGGACAAATTAAAAAAAATATGTTATTACTTTAAATATATTAGATTTTTTGGAGGTATATATTATGAAAAGAAAACTATTAATTATTGTACCATTAATAATAATTACTATTATTGTTGTATCAATTATTGCATCTATTATGATATACGAATCTAGTAATACCCTAATTGGATACATTGATGATAGGAATATGTCATCAGTTTGTAGAGCAATAGTTGTAAAAGTAAATAAAAAATCTTTAGGTGTGATTAAAACATATGGATTTCCATGTAAGGTAAATTATTCAGAAGCAGACAATGAAAAATTTAGAAAGGGACAACAAATAATGATTTATTATAGTGGATATACTACTATAGATACAAATCCACCATTATTGATAGATGTCGGGAAAATTGTTATAGAAAAGGAGACAAGCGATATAGAGATTTCAGACGATATAATAAGATTTTTCGATAGTTTTTAAAACAATATTTAAATTTTTAGGTAAATCTAAAATTAATAAGCCTATAATTAGAGGAGTGCTTAGGGCAGAAATTGTAGTTAAATAGCAGTAAATCTGCTATTTTTTTGTATAAAATAGAAAAAATAAAAAATTATTAAAGTGTGTAACGAATTATAATTTTATACGTCATATATGCAAAGGAGGATAAAAGTTATGCAGAATATCGAACAAATATATGAAGAATATTTTGAAACGGTGAACAAATATTTATTCTGTTTAACTCATGATTTTTATATCTCTGAAGAACTTACTCAAGAAACTTTTTACAGGGCAGTTAATAGAATTAATACATACAAAGGTGAATGCAAGATATCAGTATGGCTATGTCAGATTGCTAAAAACTTATGGTATGACCATTGTAGAAAAAATAAAAAAGTTATTAATGAAAACGAAAAGGAACTATTTAATTCACAAACGTTAAATACGCTTGAGGAACAAGTTATTGAAAATGATGAAAAAATGCAATTATATAAACGAATACAAAAATTAGATGAAAAAAACAGAGAAGTCGTATATTTAAGAATAACTGGGGATTTAAGTTTTAAAGAAATAGGCATTATTTTGAACGAAACAGAAAACTGGGCAAGAGTAAGATTTTATAGAGGAAAAAATCAATTAAGGGAGATGGATTAATATGAAAGAAGAAAAAGATTGTAAAATTGTTCAAGACTTGTTACCAAATTATATTGAAGGGTTAGCAAATGAAGCAACAAAAGATTTTTTTGAGGAACACTTAAATAAGTGCAATGAATGTAAGCAAATATTTGAAAACATGCAGGAAGATCTAAAAGTTAATATTATAGACAAAGATAAAAAAGCTGTTAAGTACTTTAAAAAATATAGAAATAAATTAAGATTTCTATGGATTATATTATTAGTAATACTAGTTATATTTGTTGGAAATACTGCAAGAAAAATGATTATATTATCAAATTTAGCTAATAAATCAAAAGCATATACAAATTCTGAAAACTACCATTATACTTCATATATTTATTTGAAGAACAAAATTATTATAGATGAAACATGGAATTTAGGAGATAAAAGAAAATTCGTGTCTACACACATCTCACCAGAAGGAACAACAAAATTTTTAGTGTATGGAAATAAAACTGGCACTGATGAATGGGGGAACGAGTTGTATGATACTAATACTTATAACGTAACTGAAAATAATAAAACAGTAGAGCTAAATGTAAATAAGGCAATAAGCGGTCTTTCACAGAGTATGACTAATGTACTAATAGAAGACTTTTATAATCTATTATTGATTTCATTACGTGCATCTGTCACGAGTACAACTTATAATGGAGAAGAATGTTATTATATTCAATCTTTGCCTTATTTACTTAGTACTTATGTAAGTAAGAATACAGGACTTTCAATAAGTATATTAACACAGGAAGTAGAAAATGCAAATGGAGGAATTGATAGATTGCCTATATCAGAGTATACCTATGAATTTAATACAGTAACAGAGGATGATTTTATTGAATTAGATATTAGCGAATACAACGTAAAATAATAACTTATATATTGAAGAATAAAAAAATAACTATTTGTTATATATAAAAAGCTAAATACAATATAGTTATTTGTATTAGGTGTAATAAATTTATAATATTTAATATTAAAGTTATAAATGAATAGAATAAAAATTTGTTTACGGTATTAAGTGCAAGATCAGAACAATGGTATTCCAAGTGGCAATATAAATGTAACTATACAAGGAGAAATATATGTTGAAAAAAATTATATTTTATTTAGGAATATTATTTTTAGCAATAGTTATTATTATAAATATGCTTTTTACAGCAAGTCTGGATAATTCAGAGCATATTACAATTAATGTAAATAGTATAATATATAATATCAAACTTATATTAATATCAATATTAATATTTATAATTATGAAAATTTTCAATAAGAAAATATGTAGAGATACAAGCTCACAATCTGAGAAAAAGGTTAGAAAATTTTTATTTATTACGTCATTACTAATTTATATATCATTTAATATAATATGGATAATTGTAATACGTCCACCAATAGTAGGAGATCAAATTCATGCTTGTAACTTAGCTCAAACTTTTTATAGAGGAAATTTGGAGGAATTCTTACCACATACAACATATGCAGGAATTCCACTAAGTCAATATATGCAAGCATATCATCAACAAATTTCATTGGCATTTGTGTTTAGTATTTTCTTTAGGATAATACATTTTGATGTGATTGAGATGCTAAGAATATTAAATATTATAGGAAATATTTTAATTGTTATTGCAATATATAAAATAAGTAATCTATTATCTAAAAATTATAAAATAAATAAAGTGCTATTATTAGCATTAATATTAGGTTTTATATCTTTACCAATGCTTTCAACATTTGTATATGGAGATATCCCAAGTTTAGCGTTATGCCTATTTTCCGTTTATTTTATGATGAGATATACGGAAAATAAAAAGATAATATATCCTGTTAGTGCATCAATATTTACAATGATAGCATATATGATGAGAATGAATAGTCTAATATTCATAATTGCAACTGTAATATACTTATTATTGACTTTATTTAAGAATTTGACTAAGAACTCATGGAAAAATAATACAATTAACATATTAGTAATTGTAGCATATATAGCTATATCGATTATTCCATCATCGTTAGTGAAAAGTTATTATATTGATAAATATAATATGGATAAAAATAAAGAATATCCTAACATAAGTTATTTGCTAATGGCAATGGAAGAAGGACCAAGAGCAAATGGCTGGTATAATGAAAGTATAGGAGAACATGCATTAAAAGAACCTGACAATGTTAAAGATGAATATTTAACAAGAATTAAAGAAAGACTAGTATATTTCTCAAAAGATATAGAATATACTTTCAATTTTTATACTATGAAAATAGCATCTATGTGGGCAGAAAATACATATTCAGCAGTATGGAATAATAGAGTAGACAAATATTCATTTGAAGACATTGTGAACCCATTAACTTTTTATCAAAAAGTTTTATTAATACTAATCTGTTTATGTAGTCTAATAGTTTTAATACAAAATAGTAAAAATCTTTCTATGGAAATAATATTTTTAGTTACTATTTTTATAGGCGGATTTATATTTCATATATTATGGGAAGCAAAGTCAAGATATATAATTCCATATATAGTAGTATTGATGCCAATTGCCTCTATATTCATTAATGAAAATAGTATAAAAGCAAATATAATAAAGATTTATTCAAGAATAAAACTGATTTTTAATAATAAAAAAGATTTATAAATTAATATCTATAGGTTATTAGTTAAAAATATATTCAAAATATCAAATTTTGTAAGATATGTCGATGACTGTATTATACTTGTTAAAAGTGAAAAAGTAGCGAACGAGTTTTAATATCAATAACAAAGTATGTTAAATTACCTTTAAGATTTACTTATTATCATTTTCAAACTCAAATCTACAAAAGCAAATACGAAAAATCAAATATTTTTCGTATTTGCTTTGCATTAAATATATGAAATTGTAAATTATAATATAAGGTGGTTTTATGGAAGTTAATGATAAAATATTGAAAGGACTAGAGACAAATATTGAAAATTTAAATAATAGTCTTGCAAAAAACAAAATTTTAGAATTAAGCGAAATTATAGGAAACTGGAAAAAACTATTATGGAGAAATTTTTTATCTGGAATTTCAAAGGGCGTTGGAGTAGGTATAGGTTTCTCAATTGTTACAGCAATAATTATAATTATTCTTCAGAGAATAATTACATTAAATATACCAGTAATTAGTCAATATATTGCCGATATTATAGAAATTGTACAATTAAATCGATAAATGCAATAGCTAAATAGGATTTACATGAACGATAGCATCGTAAACCTTATCTAAATTTTTTATATCATTTTCTAAATCATCAGCTAATTTATGACTTTCAAAAGTAGAAATGTTTCCATCTACACAAATTGTAACAAAAACTATATATTGATAACCAACAGGGGCAGAAGCTATATTTTCAACACTTTTTATATTGTCATATATATGTGAAAGCTCTAATATCATATCTTTAGTTGTTTCATCAATAGAAGCATCCATAAGTACATTATAAGCTTCTATGAAAATTTTACTTCCAGAATAAAATATCCAAACTGAAATTCCAATTCCAACGACTCCATCGACCCAATATACTCCATATAGACCAAATAAAATAGATATCAAAGTACACAAAGTGATAATACAATCATTTTTATGATCTTGCATACTTGATGCTATTAAAATACTATCATGCAATTTATAAATTTTTCTTGTATATAAGAATAAAGAAAATTTAACAATAATAGTGATAATACAAACAATTATAAGTGCAAAAGAAAAAGTAAAATTAGAACCGAATATAAGAGAACTAACAGAGTCCCATAATAATTTAAAAGAAACAATCATCATAGATATACTTATAAACATAGAAAATAAGTATTCAGCTTTACCATGACCAAAATTGTGATCATGATCTTTAGGAACTCTAGCAATTTTATTGCCTATAGTAGTCATTAGAGAAGCAAAGATATCTCCAGCACTGTTAGCAGAATCAGCAATCATAGCTTGGCTATGACATAAAAATCCAATTGTAAATTTAATAATTAATAAGAAAAGATTACCTACAATTCCAATAATACCAACACGTTTTATAGAAGATTCACGATTCATAATAAAAAATACTTCCTTTCTATATTAGTAATATAAATATTTATTGTATAGAAATTTATTACTTAAGAATTAAATTGAGATGCACATTTTTCCGTCTTCAAAATGAATTTCCTTAGTTTCACAATTTCCATATTGTGAATAAGCATCTTCAACCTTTCCTGAGAAAATTTTTTCATTGTTTTGAAATATATCAACATCTAATAATCGAATTTCTTTAATTTGCATTACAAAAACCTCCATATATTCTACATTAAAATTTGCTAAAAACATTAAATATGTAAGCGTATCGAGAATAATACTGTTATGAAAAGAATTATATAATAAAAGTTAAAGAAAATCAACTTTTTTAAGAATTAGTATTGACATATAAATCAAAAAAGTTTATAATTACAATGTTGTTTCGCAAAAGCAATATATATGGGTAGATGGCCGAGTGGCTAAAGGCGGCAGACTGTAAATCTGTTCTCATTTGAGTACGATGGTTCGAATCCATCTCTGCCCACCAATACGAGCTTTTGTCGAATTTTTTATAAATCTTGATATAACTTAGGTTACAAGACTATAAAAATTTAATAAACACAAAAACTTCAAACCGTTTCAAAAGAAACGGTTTTTTTTGACCAAAAATATTGAAAAAGGAGGTTATGTAAGAAAATGAATGAAGAAAGAAAAGTAGCAGGAATTTATATTCGCGTTAGTACAGAAGATCAAGCAAGAGAAGGATTTAGTATAGGAAAACAAAAGGAAAAACACCAAGAAGTATATATTTTGCAGAAAAACGTGGAGAGCGAACAAGATATAATGTAATAAGAAAAGATATTGATGATGCAATAAAAATGTGCATAAATTATGGACAATTCAAAAAGATTATGCTTAAAAAAGGTTATATAATTAATGATGACTACAATAGAAAATATCCTACTATAAAATCAATAAACGATAAAAAGGCTGTAAGAATGTATCATTTAGGAGAAGAATATTTACCACAAAATATTGCAAGAACAGTTGAAAATAACCCATATTATTATCAAAATAGATATTTAAAATTTACTAAAACAAAAAAGAAGAATAAATATAAAGTTTATAGATTAAAAGGAAATTTTAAAAATATAAAAAAATTAAGTGGAATTGATATGTTATTCTTATCTTTATACTATTTTATGGGTCTACTACCAAAAGAAAAGCCACGCTATACTCCATTATCTCCAGAAATGAAACAAGAAGTTAGAAAAATGGAACGATATTCTAATGAAATTACACTTATAGTAACAGAAAGATTAAAAACAATAGATGATGTAAATAAATATATTTCACAAACTGAAAAAGAAATTGAGGACATTACTAATTTAAGACAAAAATATAGGAATAAATTAAGAAATTACACAGATGATAACTTAATAAAAGACTATAAAACAAAACGAGATAAGTGTACTACAATATTGAATAAAAGCAGAAAAAATCTTAAAATAGCAAATTGTATTTTAGAAGATACACTGAAGGTTAAAGAAGTTATAAGAATTGAAAAACAAATGACAAAAGGACAAGAAGATATTGCTAAAATAAAGAAAAAAGATAGATATGTAAGATAAAAATAACAACCTGTTATCTTTAAGGAATATTGGAAAATAATTGAATTTATAGCAAATTTATGATATAAATAAGAAAAATATGAAATTTGCAACGCTCCGTTGCAAATTTCAAAATGGAGGAATTTAATGAAAGATTTAATTAATACTATTAACAATGATGAGTATTTTAAATTTTTAAATGAGATAAAAAAAGATATAATTAACACTAGAAAGAAAGTTCTATTAAATGCAAATAACGAATTAATATTAATGTATTATAGAATTGGAAAAGGATTAATAGAGAATAATAAATATGGTAGCAATTTTATAAATAATTTATCTACAGATTTAAAATTAGAATTTCCAGATGCAGAAGGTTTATCAGCAAGAAATTTAAGGTATATGCAAAAATTTGCAAAAGAATTTGAATATGATTCAATTTTGCAACACAATGTTGCAAAATTGCCATGGGGATTAGTAATATCTATAATGGATAAAGTGAAAAATCAAAACGAAAGAATATGGTATTCTGAAAAAGCATTAGAAAACCTTTGGACTAGAACGGAATTAGAGCATCAAATTGCAACAGATTTATATAATAGACAGGCATTATTAGATAATAAAATAAGTAATTATAAAGAAACATTACCAAAAGAAATGGGAAAAAAAGCATTAGAAATGTTAAAAGATCCGTATATATTTGATATTACCTATAATGAAAAGGCATTAGAAAAAGATATAGAGGATGCATTAGTCTCTAATATAACTAATTTACTTTTAGAGTTTGGAAATGGTTTTGCTTTTGTCGGAAGACAATATCATTTAGAAATAGAAGGAGAAGATTATTATATAGATTTGCTATTTTACAATTTAAATTTGAAATGCTATGTTGTTGTAGAATTAAAGACAGTTAAATTTATTCCAGAATTTGCAGGAAAATTAAATTTTTATTTAAATGCAGTGGACATGTTATTAAAAAAGGAAGATGATAATCCAACAATAGGAATTTTATTATGTAGAGATGAACACAAATTAACTGCAGAATTAGCATTAAAAGACATAAATAAACCAATAGGAGTGGCAGAATACAAATATTTACAAGAGATTCCAGAATATTTAGCCAATAATTTACCAAGTATTGAAACACTAGAGAAAAGATTAAATAATAAATAAAAAAGTTAATTTGTAAAAGGATTTAAAAATATGAATTATATAAAGAATTTAACAATACAAGGATTGAAAAAATTTGAAAATTTTTATATAGAGTTTGATAAAAATGTAAATATTATTATAGGTGAAAATGAATCAGGAAAAAGTACTATATTAGAAGCAATAAATATATGTATAAATCAATTATATAAAAATGTAGATAAATCTATAATAAAAGATTTGTTAAATATAAATAATGTAAAAAAATTTAAAGAAAACCCTTCGATAGAAAGTTTACCCAAAATAGAAATTGAAATAGAATTTAATTTAGATAATGATTCTAAAAATAATTTTTTATTCTACGGAATGCATAATAATGATGAAAGCGAAAAATATGGAATCAAATATATATGTGAACTAAATAAAGAGTTTGAACAGGATGTATTTGAATTTATACAAGAGAAAAAAATACCATATGAATATTATGAGATGAAGTGGACTACTTTTCAAGGATCATCTTTTAATATTTTAAAACAACCACTTAACTATTTAACAATAGATAATTCTATTACTACCCAGTATAATACATATAATTACTATAATAAATCTGTTTTCAAAAGTAGATATAATGGAACTAAAATGATTAAAGCTAAAAATGATTTTAGAATAAATATAGAAGATATATTTTCAAACTTAAATCTAGAAAAAATATCAGAAACACAAAAGTTTGGAATAGATACAAAGAAAGTAATATTAGAAAATATTATTTCTATTTTAGATAATGATGTTTTGTTAGAAAACAAAGGAAAGGGAATGGAAAATCTTTTAAAGACTCAGATAGCATTAGATAGAGCAAAAAGTAAACTAGATGTCGTTTCAATAGAAGAACCTGAGAATCATTTAAGTTATATCAATCTTAGAAAAATGTTAAAAAATATAGAAAACTATAAGGAAGATAAGCAAATTATAATTACTACTCATAGTAGTCTTATTGTGAGTGGATTAAATATAAATAATATAATTTGGGTTAATAAAAATGAGTCAAAAAAATTAAAAGATGTAGATAAAGACATAGCAGAGTTCTTTATAAAAAGTGATAACAATAATCTATTACAGTTTTTATTAGCTAAAAGAGTTATATTGGTAGAAGGTGCAACGGAATATATTTTAGTTCCTAAAATTTTTAAAGAAATGTTTAACGAAACAGTTGAAGAAAATGAGATTGATATTATTTCTTGTAATGGCGTTAAATATAAAAATTTTATTCATATTGCAGAATTAATGGACAAAAAAATATGTGTTATTACAGATAATGATAATAGTCAAGAAAAAATAAATGAAATAAATAGTTATAACAAACAACATTGTAATATAAAAATATTTGTAGATAATAATATACTAAATTGGACATGGGAAATTTGCTTTTATAACTTAAATTCAAATAAATTGAATGATTTAATAGATGTTAAAGAAAATGCAAAGTACTTATACAAAGAAAAGGATTATGGACAAATTTTAGGAAAGATGTTAAATAATAAAGCCGAAATAGCATATAAGATTTGTATGTCAAATGAAAAATTTAAATATCCTTTATATGTCAAGGAGGCTTTGAAATGGATAAAAGGGTAATATTGGCTGTAGCAGGAGCTGGAAAAACATATACATTATGTAAGAATGTTAACAAAAACAAAAGGAATATAATATTAGCTTTTACTAATCAAAATATAAAAAATATTATTAAAGAACTAAATGAAAATCATAATGAAATACTAGAAAATACATATGTTTATACATTTGATAGTTTTAAGTATAATTTTTTTATAAGACCATATGAGCCAATAATTGCTAAGCATTTTGGAATAAAATCATTTGAAAGTAAAGGTGTTAGCTTAATAGAGCCACCACCTAAGTTAATAAATAATTTTCCTAATAAAAATTATAAAGATAACAGTGAGTTTGAACATTATGTTATAAAAGATAAATATTATTGTGCAAATTTATCAGAACTTATATTAAAAGTAAAAGAAAGAAGTGAATATAATCTTTTTGATACTGCAATGAAAAATATAAATAATTTTTTTGAGTATATATACATAGATGAATTTCAAGATTTTAGACAACATGACTATGAATTGATTGAAAAGATTATAAAGAAATCAAACAACATTATTTTAGTAGGAGACTATTTTCAACATTCTGTAAATGGCAAAAATAATACAGGAAAACCATTTAAAGTAGGAAACACAAAGAAGACTCAGAGAATAATTACATATGAAGAATATATAGCATTATTAAAAGATTTGAAATTAAAAGTGGATACAAAAACATTACAAAAAACTAGAAGATGCCCAGAAAACATATGTCAATTCATTAGAAAAAAATTTAATATAGAAATATATGCAGATAATGATAATAAAGGAAATGTTATTTTTTTAGAGAATAATGATAAGATAAAAGAAATTATAGAAAATGATAAAATAATAAAGCTTGTAGAAAGTGAAAGCAAAAATTATAAGTTTAATTGTATAAATTGGGGATATTCGAAAGGAGATACATATAGTGATATATGTGTAATATTAACAGGAAGGTATGAAAATTTAAAAGAGGAAAACAACATACAATATAATTCATCAATAAACAAGATATATGTGGCTTTAACCAGAACTAAAGGTAATTTATATATTATACAAAAATCAAAATTCGATTGTATAAAACCAAATTATAAAAAAGAATATAGAAAATTAAAAAATGAAAAGTAGGATATTTATATGGATGAAAATAGATTAAAACATTCATTAGCAGTTGCTAGAAAAATGGTTACAATAGGGAAAGAATGTTAGTAGCAGGTAGTCAATTATCTAAAGTTCATTCTAAATATTGGTGGGATAATCAATTAGAAGAATGTGACGAATATAAATTGGAATTTAGAACAAAAGAAAGTTTATTTAATGAAATAGAAAATGAAATAAAGAAAATACATGATTACAAGGTAGCTGAAATTTCTTGTTGTGAAATTATTAATGCAAATAGTAATTTTTTATCTTGGATTGATAATATATAAGATAGTGCAATATAAATAATAAATGTTAGAAAAAGGAGTATCATGAAGAAGAACAATAAAACGATAATAATAATTTTAGTGTTTTTTATAATCATTTTAGCATTAATTTTATTAAGAAATAATATTAATAATGACAATAAATTATATACAAAATTAAATATTAATCGAGAAGACTTAAACATATTTTACTTAAATGTGGGACAAGCTGATAGTACATTTATTACTATAAATGGTTGTAATATGTTAATTGATAGTGGAAATGATCAAGATGGGTATTATATTGTAGAGTTCCTAAAGGCACAAAACGTAAAGAAAATTGATTATTTTATACTAACGCATTTTGACGAAGATCATATAGGTGGAGCATATAAAATATTAGAAGAATTAGAAATTGGTGTATTATATATGCCAGCAAATTCAAATGAAACAAAAACTTATGCTAAATTAATTTCAACAATTGAAGAATACAATATAAATACAAATACTAGCCTAAGAGCAACAAAAGATGTGAATTATTTATTAGGAAATGCTAATTGGAAAGTATTAAATATAAATGATGGAAATGATTTAAATGATTCCTCAATAGTTATTGAATTAGACTATAAAGAAACTAAATATTTATTTATGGGAGATTCTACAACTAAAGTTGAAGAACATGTAGAGTGGGACGAGGTAAATGTATTAAAAGTAGCTCATCATGGTTCAAATAGTAGCACAAGTCAGCAGTTTTTAGAAGAAATTAAACCTAAATATGCAGTAATTTCTGTGGGAAATGGTAATGGATATGATTTCCCTAGTAATGATGTTATTGGCAGATTAGAGCATAATAATATAAAAATATATAGAACAGATAAAAATGGTACGATTTGGCTTACAAGTAATGGAACTACAATAAACATAAATTGTTTAGAATATAATTTAGATGGAACTGGAAGAAAGCAAGCAATAATTTTTAAAAGAAAGTATTTATATGCTTTCTTTTTTTACGTTAATTATTATTAATAGGCTTACCAGTTGATTTATCAAATTTGATAACATGATATAAACCATCGTTTTGCAATTGCAATGAAATCCATCCATCATTAACTAGACCTATTAAATCAGGCTTATAAACCATTTCTTTCGGAATATTATATTCTTCATGATTAAGATAGCATTGTATGTAGTTTGATTCAATTTCATTAATGTCTAATAATGTATCTTTCGGTAATTTAGAAAGTTTATAAATAGAATCAGATTTAAATAAGTAGTCTTTAAGTTCATGTATAAAATTATCTATTGCAGTATTTTTTATTTTATCATGAATAGAAAGATCTAAATCACATAAAGAATCTCGTAAAGTATTTCCTAAAGAATTAAAAAAATCATTCATAGATTAAAATCTCCTTTGAAAAAGTATTTTTAGAATAAAAAGTATATTGATTATATAACAATTTAAAATAGATTTCAACAAATCAATTGAAATTTATTGCAAAATTTTAAAATTATGTTAAATTAAAAACATAGTTAATAGCAAAAAAATGACATTTGTATATACAAATCTCGTAATCTATTGCTATAACTAATTTTGAAACGGATAATAAGGTGCTTCTGCAAGTAATGTTTTTCGCATACGTCCCTTGCTTAGGCACCAATACGAGCTTTTGTCGAATTTTTTATAAATCTTGATATAACTTAGGTTACAAGACTATAAAAATTTAATAAACACAAAAACTTCAAACCGTTTCAAAAGAAACGGTTTTTATTAACTTTATAGAACAGACCAAGATGGAACAATTTGGGTTACAAGTGATGGAACTACAATAAAAATTAACTGTATAGAATATAATTAGAAGTTAAGAATAGTGGAATTATTGCATTACTTATGGATACATCTTATAATAGAAAAGAAGATTATTTTAGAAGAGTACATAATTGGAAAGAAATATATGAATTTATTACTTCTATAAGAGATATGTAAAGAAATATAATAAATTTCAATAAAAGTATTGCATAATATGTAAATTTTATGCTATAATATCCAAGGTTAAAAATATGCACATAAGACTAGCTTATATAGGTGCTTTTTATAAGTTTGTATAAGTGGTTGAAATCTTATGGAAGCTTAAAACTAAAAGGAGGAATTTAAAATGGCAGTAGTTGCAATGAAACAATTACTAGAAGCAGGTGTTCATTTCGGACATCAAACAAGAAGATGGAACCCTAAAATGGCTGAATATATATATCAAGCTAGAAATGGTATCCATATTATTGATTTACAAAAGACATCTAAAAAAATTGACGAGGCTTATGAATTTATTAGAGAACAAGTAGAAGAAGGAAAGACAGTTCTATTTGTAGGAACAAAAAAACAAGCACAAGAATGTATGAAAGAAGCTGCATTAATGTGCGATATGTACTATGTTGACCAAAGATGGTTAGGTGGAATGCTTACAAATTTTGAAACAATTAAAGCAAGAGTACAAAGATTAAAAGACTTAGAAAAAATGCAAGAAGATGGAACATTTGAAGTGTTACCTAAAAAAGAAGTTATAGGTTTAAAAAAGGAAATGGAAAAATTAGAGAAAAACCTTGGTGGTATTAAAGAGATGAATGAATTACCAGGTGTTATCTTTATAGTAGATCCAAATAAAGAAAGAACAGCTATATTAGAAGCTAAAAAGCTAAATATACCAGTAGTTGGTATTGTTGACACAAATTGTTCACCTGAAGATGTTGATTATCCAATACCAGGAAATGATGATGCTATACGTTCAGTAAAACTAATTGCAACAGTTATGGCTAATGCTGTAATTGAAGCTAAACAAGGTGAAGTTATTGGTACAGAAAACTTATTCTCAAATGAGAATGAAAATGCAGAAGAAAGCATAGAAGAAGTAGTTGCAAATAGCGACGAGAATGCTGAAGAGGAATAAAATAATAGCAATAAATAAATAATATATGTAAAGAATTGAATATGGGTCGACACCCGATGTCGACCCTTCATTTTAAAAATAAATAAAAGGAAGGATTGATTATAATGGCTATTACAGCAGCACAAGTAATGGAATTGAGAAAGAAAACAGATGCAGGAATGATGGAATGTAAAAAGGTTTTAACAGAAACTAATGGAGACATGGAAAAAGCAATGGAACTTCTTCGTGAAAGAGGAATTACAAAAGCGGCTAAGAAGGCAGATAGAATTGCAGCAGAAGGATTAGTTACTGCATATATTTCAGAAGATAGAAAAACAGGAGCTGTTGTTGAAGTTAATGCGGAAACAGATTTCGTTGCACAAAACGTTGAATTTAGAAGTTTTGCTGAAGATGTTGCAAAACAAATTGTTGTAAATAATCCAAAAGATGTTGAAGATCTATTACAACAACCATCTATTTCAGATTCATCTAAAACTGTAAAAGATGTTTTAACAGAAAAAATTGCAAAAATAGGTGAAAACCTTTCAGTAAGAAGATTTGCAAGATTTACTTCAAATGGTATTGTAGCAAAATATATACATGGAGATGGAAAAATTGGAGTTCTAATTTCTATGGAAAATGCAGATGAAGAACTTGCAAAAGACATATGTATGCAAATAGCAGCAGCTAAAGCAGAGTTTATTGGCAGAGATGATGTTCCAGCTGAAAGACTAAATAAAGAAATGGAAATATTAAAAGTTCAAGCTATGAATGAAGGAAAGCCAGAAGCTATAGCTGAAAAAGTGGTTCAAGGAAGACTAGGAAAATTCTATGAGGAAATTTGCCTAGTAGATCAAGCATTTGTAAAAAATCCAGATATGAAGATTAAAGATTTACTTGCTTCTAAAAAAGCAAGTGTATTAGAATTTGCAAGATTTGAAAAAGGAGAAGGAATTGAAAAGGTAGAAGAAAATTTTGCAGATGAAGTTAAGAAACAATTAAATCAATAATTTAAGAAGAGCTAATGGCTCTTCTTTTTTGCGATTATTTATGTAAATAGGGGGTATATATGGAAACAGGTTACTTAGTTTTAGAAAATGGAGATATATTTGAAGGAAAAAGAATTGGTGCTAGCAAAGATACTGTATGCGAAGTAGTATTTAATACTTCAATGACGGGATATTTAGAGATATTTACAGATCCATCTTATGCAGGACAAGGTGTAACATTGACATATCCATTAATAGGTAATTATGGGATAATTACAAATGATGTTGAATCACGAAAAATATGGATAAAGGCAGTCTTTATACATGAATTAGCAGAACTAGAAAGCAATTTTAGGGCAGAGACCAATTTAAATGATTATTTAAGAGAAAATAATATACCACGGATTGATGAATGTAAATACTAGAAAATTGACTAAAGTCTTAAGGGATTATGGAACAATGAGAGGAAAATTAGTATCTGATATATCAGATTTAAATAGTATATTGAAAGAAATTAAAGAATATTCTTTCAAAAATGTAGTAGGAGAAGTATCAAATAAACGTATTAGAAAATTTGGAGAAGGAACTAAACAAATAGCATTAATAGATTTTGGATGTAAAGAAAATATAATTAGATCATTATTAAAACGAGATTGTACAGTTACCGCTTTTCCTCAAGATATATCAGCTGAAACTATTATAGAAGGAAATTTTGACGGAATACTATTATCAAATGGACCAGGAGATCCAGAAGATTGTAAAATTGCAATACAAAATATAAAGAAACTATATGAAACAAATATACCAATAATGGGAATTTGTTTAGGACACCAATTAATGGCTTTAGCAACAGGAGCAAAAACAGCAAAACTAAAATATGGTCATAGAGGACCAAATCATCCGGTTAAAGAATTAAGTACAGGTAGAATATGTATAACTTCACAAAACCATGGATATTACGTAAAAGAGGATTCATTAAATAAAGATATTGCTGAAGTATCATATATAAATGTAAATGATGGAACAATAGAAGGATTAAATTATAAGAATAAAAATATATTTACAATACAATTCCATCCAGAAGCATGTCCAGGACCACAAGATTGTGCATACCTATTCGATAAATTTATAGAAATGTGTAACTCTAAATGCTAGAAAAATAGTAAAGAAAGGAATGAAATAATACAATGCCAAAAAACAAACAAATAAAAAAAGTATTAGTTATAGGTTCAGGACCTATTATTATAGGACAAGCAGCAGAATTTGATTATGCTGGGACACAAGCATGTGTTGAATTAAAAAAAGAAGGATTAGAAGTAGTATTAGTAAATTCAAACCCTGCAACAATAATGACAGATAAAAATATGGCAGACAAAATATATATAGAACCACTTACAGTAAAAACTGTAAAAAAAATAATTGAAAAAGAAAATCCAGATAGTATATTGCCAAATCTAGGAGGACAAACAGGACTTAATATTGCAATGGAACTTGCAGAGTCAGGATATTTAAAAGAAAAGGGCGTAAGACTTTTAGGAACTTCACCTGAAGGAATAAAAAATGCAGAGGATAGACAAGCTTTTAAGGATATGATGGAATTAATTGGTGAGCCATGTATTGCAAGTAAAGTTGTAACAGATTTGCAGGCAGGACTTAATTTCGCAAGAGAAATCGGTTTACCAGTCATTATTAGACCAGCATATACATTAGGAGGAACGGGAGGAGGAATTGCCTATACAGAGGCTCAATTCAATGAGATTTGTGAAAGTGGTCTAAGACTTTCAAGAGTTCATCAAGTATTAGTAGAAAAATGTATTTCAGGCTGGAAAGAAATTGAATATGAGGTAATTAGAGACAGCAAAGGCAACTGTATTACTGTATGTAATATGGAAAACATAGATCCAGTAGGAGTTCATACAGGCGATAGTATTGTTGTAGCACCTTCACAAACTTTATCAGATAAAGAATATCAAATGCTAAGAAGTTCAGCTATAAAAATTATATCTGCATTAAAGATTGAAGGAGGATGCAATGTTCAATTTGCACTAAATCCTAACAGCTTTGAATATGCAGTAATAGAAGTTAATCCTAGAGTTAGTCGTTCTTCTGCATTAGCATCAAAAGCTACAGGTTATCCTATAGCAAAAGTTGCAGCGAAGATAGCAATAGGTTATACATTAGATGAAATAAAAAATGCTGTAACTGGCAAAACTTACGCATGCTTTGAGCCAGTATTAGACTATGTTGTTGTAAAAATACCAAAATGGCCATTTAGTAAATTTTTAACAGCTGATCGTGATTTAGGAACTCAAATGAAGGCGACAGGAGAGGTTATGGCGATAGCACCTACTTTAGAGGCAGGTCTTATGAAGGCAATACGTTCATTAGAGGAAAATATAGATAGTCTAATCTTGCCTAAACTAAGTATTTATTCTGACGAGGAAATTCGAGAAGAACTAAAAAAGGTTAATAATGAAAGAATGTGGGTTATCGCGGAAAATTTAAGACGTGGAATGACAATTGAAAAAATTCATGAAATTACCAAAATAGATAAGTTTTTTATAAGTAAGATTAATAATCTAGTAAAAATTGAAAATGAATTGCAAAGTTCTAAACTAGATGCGAATTTGATTAGAAAAGCTAAAAAATATGGATATACAGATAAAGTAATATCTGATTTAACAAAGGCAAGAGTAGAAGAAATAAAGAAAATAAGAGAGGGAAATAACATAGTTGCTAATTTTAAAATGGTAGACACTTGTGCAGCAGAATTTGAAGCTACAACACCATATTATTATTCAAGCTATGATGATGATAACGAAGCTGACAAACAAACAGATAAGAAAAAAGTTGTAGTTTTAGGTTCAGGACCAATTAGAATAGGACAAGGAATTGAATTTGATTACTGTAGTGTTCATGCAGTATGGGCATTAAAGAAAAAAGGATTTGAGACGATAATTATTAATAATAACCCAGAGACGGTAAGTACAGATTTTGATATAGCTGATAAACTTTATTTTGAACCATTAACACCTGAAGATGTTGAAAATATTATAAACGTGGAAAAACCTTATGGCGCAATAGTTCAATTTGGTGGACAGACTGCTATAAAACTTACTAGAGCATTAAAAAATATTGGAGTTAAAATTTTAGGAACTTCAGAAGAAAATATGGATAGAGCAGAAGACAGAGAATTATTTGATCAGGTTTTAAATAATTGCAATATTACAAGACCTCAAGGAGGAACTGTTTATACAGTAGAAGAAGCAAAAGAAGTTGCTAATAAATTAGGATATCCTGTACTTGTTAGACCTTCGTATGTACTTGGTGGACAAGGTATGGCTATTGCATATGATGACTCAGATGTTGAAAAACTAATTGATGAAATAAACAAAATAGCACAAGAACATCCAATATTAGTAGACAAATACATTATGGGAAAAGAAATTGAAGTTGATGCAATTTGTGATGGAGAAGATGTTTTAATTCCTGGTATTATGGAATTATTGGAAAGAACAGGTGTACATTCAGGAGATAGTATTTCAGTTTATCCAACACAGAATGTAAATGAAGAATCTGCTAACAAAATAGTAGAATATACAAAATTGCTAGCTAAAGAATTAAATGTAATAGGAATGATGAATATCCAGTTTATATTACAAAATAATGAAGTATATATAATAGAAGTAAATCCACGTTCAAGTAGAACAGTACCATACATAAGTAAAGTTACAAATTTACCAGTAATAGATATTGCTACAAGAGTAATATTTGGAGAAAAATTAAAAGATATGGAATATGGAACAGGAGTATATAAGCGTAGTGATTATGTTGCAATAAAGATGCCAGTATTCTCATTTGAAAAAATCAAAAATGCAGATACGAGTTTAGGACCTGAAATGAAATCTACAGGAGAAGTTTTAGGTGTGGCTAGAAATTTTACAGATGCAATTGTAAAAGCTTTTATTGCAAGTGGAGTAAGTATACCTCATGAAGGAAACATATTAATAACAGTAAGAGATAAAGACAAAAAAGAAGTTCTTCCATTGGCAAGAAAACTTTATAATAAAGGATTTAAAATATATGCAACTAAAGGTACATCAACATTTTTGAAAGAAAATGGAATAGATACTTGTATGCTAGAAAAAATTTGGGAAGGTGCTGAAAGTATACCAAATTTAGTTGAATCAGGTAAAATCAATTTTATAATTAATACTCCAACTAAAGGAAAAGAATCTAGTAGAGATGGATTTAAAATAAGACGTTTGGCTGTAGAATGTAAAATTCCTTGCTTTACTTCTCTTGATACCGCAAATGCATTGTATGATGCTATTGAAGACACTAATACTGAGGAAGAAATAGAGATAGTAGATATAACTGAAGTATAAAATTTAAAATATTAAAATAAATTTTAACAAATTTAACAAATTTTATTTAATATATGATAGAATAATAAACATATTATAGGAAAGGAAGAAAAATATGAGCGAAGCAGTTTATAAGCGTGTACTTTTAAAGTTAAGTGGAGAGGCATTAGCAGGAGACAATAAAACGGGAGTATATGCTGATGTTATTGGTAGTATATGTGACGAAATTAAAAAAGTTGTAGACTTAGGAGTTGAAGTCGCTATTGTTGTTGGAGGTGGAAACTTCTGGCGTGGTAGATATGGACACGATATGGAAAGAACAACTTCAGATTATATGGGAATGTTAGCCACAACTATGAATGCACTTGCACTTCAGGATTGCTTAGAGGCTAGAGGAGTTGATACTAGAGTTCAAACAGCAATTGAAATGAGAGAAATCGCAGAGCCTTATATTAAAAGAAAGGCTGAAAAACATTTGCAGAGAGGGAGAGTTGTTATATTTGCATGTGGAACAGGTCATCCATACTTCTCAACAGATACAGGGGCAGCTCTTAGAGCTGCAGAGATTAATGCAGATATAATATTACTTGCTAAAACGATAGATGGGGTTTATTCAGCAGATCCAAAATTAGATCCATCAGCAGTAAAATATGATAAAATATCTTATATTGATATACTAGATAAGGATTTAAAGGTTATGGATTCTACGGCAACATCTTTATGTAGGGATAATAATATTCCTTTAATGGTTTTTGAAATTGCAAAACCAGAAAACATTGTTAAAATTGTTAAAGGCGAGAAAATAGGCACATATGTAAATTAAAGTTATGAAAGGGTGAATAGTATTTATGGATTATAATCAAATTGAAGAAAAAATGGAGAAAACAATTAGTGTTTTTGAAGAGAACTTATCAGAGATAAGAGCAGGAAGAGCAAATCCTGCAATATTGAATAAAGTAAAAGTAGATTATTATGGAGTTCCAACTCCAGTTAATCAAGTAGCTGGAATTTCAGTTCCAGAAGCAAGAATGATAGTAATTCAACCATGGGATATTAGTATTTTAAAAGAAATTGAAAAAGCAATATTAGTTGCGGATATAGGAATTAATCCTAATAATGATGGAAAAGTTATAAGACTCAATTTCCCTGAATTAACAGAAGAAAGAAGAAAAGAAATTGTCAAAGACATAAAAAAATTATCAGAAGAGGCAAAAATTGCAGTAAGAGCTATAAGAAGAGATGCAATGGACTTAGCTAAGAAAGAGCAGAAAGATGGAAATATGACAGAAGATGAAGAAAAACAGGCTGAAGATAAAATACAACAAATAACTGATAAAAAGATTGCAGTTATTGATGATATGTCTACTAAAAAGGAAAAAGAAATCATGTCAGTATAGTAGAAGGATGGAGCTTTGTTATGGATTTTAAAGAACAATTAAAAAAATATCAAGAAATAGTAAATATTGAATTAGACAAATACCTAACAAAACAAGAATGTCCAGAGAAGGTATTAAATCAAGCCATAGAATATAGTTTAATTTCAACAGCAAAAAGATTAAGACCAATTTTAATATTACAATCATACAAAATTTTTAGAGAAGATTATGAAGAGTGTTTACCATTTGCTGTTGCAATGGAAATGGTACATACCTTTTCACTTATTCATGATGATTTGCCAGGAATAGATAATGATGATTATAGAAGAGGTCGATTAACAAATCATAAAAAGTATAATGAAGCAACTGCTATTTTGGCAGGTGATTCTTTACTTAATCATGCATATATGATAATAGCAAATGAAGTAGCACAAGCAAATAATTGTGAAGAAGCAAAAAGAAAGATGCAAGTATTAAATGAGTTTGCTGATGCAATAAATAAGATGATTATAGGAGAGTATTTAGATACAGAATGTCAAGGAACACAAATTTCAAAAGACGAATTAGATAATATTCACAACAATAAAACAGGGGCGTTTTTTATATACTGCGTACGTGCAGGTGCCATTTTAGCAGGTGCAAGTGAAGAAGAGATAAATAAACTAACAATTTATGGAGAAAAAATTGGTTTAGCATTTCAAGTAAAAGATGATATATTATCTGCAACAGGTGATGCTAAAATTATGGGAAAACCAGTAGGCAGAGATGAAGAAATGAACAAAGCTACTTATGTAACAAAATTTGGAGTTGATAAATCAAGAGAACTACTAGAGAATATTACAAACGAAGCAGTGGAAGCATTGAATGATTATAAAGAAAAAGCAGAATTTCTAAGAGAACTAGCAATATATATTAAAGAGAGAAATAAATAATAAAGGAATGATATCCAGTATGGAATTTGATAAAGAAAAAATGCCAAAACACATAGGAATTATAATGGACGGCAATAGAAGATGGGCTAAGTCTCATTCAAAGAATATATCTACTGGGCATAGAGAAGGTGCTAAGACATTAGAAAAAGTAGTAAGATATGCAAATAAAATAGGATTACAATATATTACTGTATATGCTTTTTCAACTGAGAATTGGAAACGAGCTGAAGACGAAGTAAATGCCTTGATGCTTCTATTAAAGTCCTATCTTGATGATTACTCTAAAAGAGCAGACTCTGAGAATATAAAAGTAAATATAATAGGTGATATTTCAGCATTTAAAGAAGATTTGCAAAGGACTATGAGACAATGTATGGATAGAACAAAAGACAATACAGGGGTGATGCTAAATATAGCTATTAATTATGGTGGAAGAGCCGAGTTAACTAAAGCAATGAGAGAAATAGCACAGGAAGTATTAGACAGAAAAATTAGTATAAAAGATATAGATGAACAAATTATTACTAGACATTTATATACTGCTAATATTCCAGATCCAGATTTAATTATTAGAACAAGTAATGAGATTAGATTAAGTGGATTTTTAACATGGCAATCTGCATATTCAGAATTGTATTTTACTGATATATACTGGCCTGATTTTGATGAAGAAGCACTAGATAGAGCAATATTGGAATATCAAAGAAGAAACAGAAGATTTGGAGGAAATTGATAAATGAATATACAAAGATTACTTTCAGCTATATTAGGGTTACCAATAGTAGTACTAGTATTGGCTTTAGGAAATAAGTATTTTATAGATATATTTTTTGCAATAGTGGCAATAATTAGTATGTATGAATATTTTAATGCGATAAAAGAAAAAGCTAATCCAGTAAAATGGATTGGTTATTTAAGTGCTGTTTCAATAGCTTTTATACATCTTATACCAGAATTTGATATAACATATATTGGATTATTTATTCCAGCTATAGTAGTTTTATTATTTGTACAGAGTATATTTACAAACATGAGATATAACATAAAGGATATTTCATATACTTTATTCGGAATATGCTATATAACTTTATTTATAATGTGTATCCCTCTTATAAGTGGAGATGTATCAAGTAAGATATATTTATGGTATATAGTCATTGCAGCATGGGGGACAGATAGTTTTGCATATATTATTGGTAAAGTATTAAAAATGGGAAAACATAAATTTAGTAAAGTAAGTCCTAATAAGACTATAGAGGGATGTATAGGAGGTACTATTGGAGCATTAATAATTGCAATTATTTATACATATATATGTAATAAAATATTTGATATTTCAATATCTTATTTAGCTTTTGGAGGACTTACAGTTATATTTAGTATAATTGGTCAAATTGGAGATTTTTCAGCATCTAGCATAAAAAGATATGCAGGAATTAAAGACTTTGGAGACTTAATTCCAGGTCACCGGTGGCATGTTAGATAGGATTGACAGTGTTATATTTATAGCTCCTTTTGCATATTTATTGTATATGGTAATTCTATAGGAAAATTTATGAAATAAATTTTGCATATTTATTGTATATGGTAATTCTATAAAAAGAGGTGAAAATATTGCTTACGGTTATTGTAAATGCAATTAAAATAATATTTTTATTAGGAATACTAGTATTTATTCATGAGGGCGGTCATTTTATAGTTGCAAAACTTTGCAAAGTAAAAGTAAATGAATTCGCACTTGGATTTGGAAAAACTATATTTTCTAAAAAAATCGGAGAAACAATATATGCATTGAGAATGATTCCTCTTGGAGGTTTCGTAAGAATGGAGGGAGAAGAACAACCATCAGAAGAAGAGGGAGCTTTTAATAAAGCAAAAACATGGAAAAAGATATTGATAGTAGCTGCAGGTGGGTTAGTCAACATATTATTCGCAATATTAATAGTCTTCCTATTAGTGATATTTTATTATAAATATCCTTTAAATAAGGCATTACAAGTAGTAGGGGCATTTGCTTATTCCATAGTTGAAAGCTTAAAGATTTTATTCTCTGGAAATATAACTATAAATGAATTAGTAGGACCTATTGGAATATCATCAATAATTGTAAATACTACTGAACTAATAAACTATATATATCTAATTGCTGCAATTTCATTATCATTAGGAGTAACAAATTTGTTGCCAGTACCTCCATTAGATGGTGGAAAAATTCTAATTTATATAATCGAAGCAATTAGAAGAAAGCCAATGAAAGAGGAAACAGAAGTAGCTATTCAGATGACAGGTTTTGTATGTATAATAATATTGTCAATATTTGTTATGATGAACGATATAGGAAATATAACATAGAATAAGAGGGCAGACAATTTTGTCTGTTTTTTTGTTATATTTTTTTGAAAAATATATACAAATTATTCCTTTTAATGATATAATTAACAATAATATATGCAAAAATTTGGGAGGAAAACTATAAATGGGAAATATCGTTTTGTTAGATGAATTAACAATTAATAAAATTGCTGCAGGTGAAGTTATTGAAAGACCAGCTTCTGTAATAAAAGAAATGGTTGAAAATTCTATAGATGCTGGAGCCACAAGTATTACAGTTGAAATTAAGAATGGTGGAATATCATATATAAGAGTTACAGACAATGGTAAAGGAATAGAAAAAGATGATTTAGAGATTGCATTTGAAAGACATGCAACAAGTAAAATAAGAAGTGCAGATGATTTAAATGTAGTTAAATCAATGGGATTTAGAGGAGAAGCTTTAGCCAGTATTGCAGCAATAGCAAATGTAGAATTATGTTCAAAAACAGCCAATGATGAAGTTGGACATAGAATTGTAGTAGAGGCAGGAAATATATTAGAGAATGAAGATATTGGATGCACTCAAGGAACTACAATTACAGTTAAAAATCTTTTCTTTAATACACCTGTTAGATATAAATTCTTGAAAAAAGATTATACAGAATCTGGGTATATAGAGGATGTTATTACTAGATTAGCACTTATAAACACTAATGTAGCATTTAAATTAATTAATACGGGTAAAACTGTTATCCAAACAAATGGTGATGGAAATATAAATAATGTTATTTTTAATATATATGGAAAAGATATTGTAAAAGCAGTATTACCTATTAATTATAGTTATGAAGGAGTAGAAATTACTGGAGTAGTTGGTAAACCTGAAATAGCACGTTCAAATAGAGCATATCAACTTTTCTTTGTAAATGGAAGATATGTAAAAGACAAAGTTTTATCAAGCGCAACTGAAAAAGCATTTAAAGGATTATTACCAATAGGAAAATATGGATTTATTATTTTAAATATTGATATTGCACCTGATACTGTTGACGTAAATGTGCATCCTGCAAAATTGGAAGTTAGATTTCAAGATGAAAATAAAATTTTTAAAGCAGTATATAATGCAATTAAGGAGACTCTGTTAAAAGCTGAATTAATCGAAAATGTTGAAGAAGATGAAGAAATACATGACTCAGGAATTAATAATATATATTCTAACTATAATAGTCAAGCATTTTCAAATTTATTTAGAAAAATAGGAACGAAAGATAACTCATCAACACAATTTACTACTTTTAATAATGAAAAAAATAATAATAATGAAGACTCTAATAATATAATAGAAAATCTATTTATGAGCAAAAACTTTAGCAATAATGAAGAAAATAATAAAACTGAAGGGATTGAAATTTCATCAAATACTTTTACAGATGATACTAAAAATTCGGATGAAAAGGAAGAAGAAAATAATGAAGAAATGGTAAATGAAAAGCAAGAAGTTCCTCCTATTCAGGAAGTCGAATCACAAGATTATAATTATGGAAATATTATAGCACAAACAATCCAAACTAATATGCATATGGATACCAATAACAATGCAACTAATAATGTAGAAAATAGTGTTGAGGGTAATGTCGAGAATAATATTAAGTTTGAAGATATGTATAATAAAGTTTTTGGAGCGAATACAAAAAGTGAAGAAGAACCACAAGAAGAAAATCAAGATATAGAAAATGCTAAAGATATAATCACGCAGAATGCAAACATTTCACTATATGAAGACACAGATAACTATAATGCTGTAACTAATCAGAGAATAAATTATAAGTTAATTGGAATAGCGTTTCGAACATATATCATTATTGAAATCGAAAATGAGTTATATATAATAGACCAACATGCTGCGCATGAAAGAATTATGTATGAAAAAGTCAGCAAAAATTATTATTCTAATGAACATAAGGATTCACAATTATTACTTTTACCAGATATAATCACATTATCTCATAAAGAAATGGATATAGCAAAGGATAATATGGATAAATTTGAAAAAGCAGGTTTTCAACTAGAAGAATTTGGAGAGAATACAATTAAATTAACAGGAGCACCTACAATGTGCTTAGACTTAGACACAAAAGAATTATTTTTAGAAACTCTAGATGAAATAAATACTGTTGCAAGAACTGCAAAACAAGAGATAGAAGAAAAATTTTTAGCAACTATTGCTTGTAAAGCAGCAGTAAAGGCTCATATGGCTTTAACAGATGAAGAGGTTGATAGTTTACTACAACAATTATTAAGTTTACCAAATCCATTTACTTGTCCTCATGGAAGACCAACTGCAATCAAAATGGATAAAGCGGATATAGAGAAGAAATTCTCAAGAAGAAAATAAATTTTAAAAATAATCTAAGGAATGGTTGAAATGAATAAACAGAAACCAATTGTTATTGTAATATGTGGACCAACTGCATCTGGTAAAACGGCATTATCTATTGAACTAGCTAAAAAGGTAAATGGTGAAATTATCTCAGCTGATTCAATGCAAATATATAAATATATGAATATTGGCAGTGCAAAACCAACGAAGGAAGAAATGAGCGGAATACAACATTATATGCTAGATTTTGTAGAACCTAATATTAGATATAGTGTAGCAGATTATAAAAAAGAGGCAGAAAAATGTATTGATGAGATTATATCAAAAAGAAAAGTTCCTATTGTTGTTGGCGGTACAGGCTTATATATTGATTCATTAATATATGGTATTGAGTATAATGAAAATAAGTTAGATGAAAAATATAGGTCAGAGTTAGAAAAAATAGTAGAAGAGGAAGGATTAGAAAATCTATATAATAAGGCTTGTAAAATAGATCCTATTGCAATGGAAAAAATCTCACCTAATGATAAAAAAAGAATTTTGCGAGTATTAGAGATATATCATGAAACTGGAAAAACAAAGACGGAGCAAGAAATTGAATCAAGAAGTAAAGAAGTTAAGTATGATTACAAGGTGTTTGCTATAGGTATGGATAGACAAAAGTTATATGAAAGAATTAACAAAAGAGTAGACATAATGATAAAAAATGGACTAATTCAAGAAGTCAAAAATTTAGTATCAACATATAAAGAATTGCCAACTGCCATACAAGGATTAGGATACAAGGAAACAAAAGAATATCTTGATGGTAAAATATCTAAAGAAGATATGATTGAAAAAATTAAAATGGAAACTAGAAGATATGCGAAAAGGCAATTAACTTGGTTTAGAAAAGATAAACAAACAATATGGATTAATGGACTTGAGCCTATGGAGAAAAATATACAAATTATTTTGGAGGAAATAAGTTGAGAAAAAAAACAGAGAGAGGAAGAAAACTTAATAAGAAGAAAGTAGGACAAGCATTATTATTACTAATTATAATTATATTGGCTATATGCATTCTTTATAGTACGATTAATTTATTAATACAACCATCAGACGTTTTTGTCATTGAAAATGGTAAGATATACGATGAAGAGACCAATATAGGATATGTAATTAGAGATGAACAACTAGTATCTAGTGATGAATATCAAAATGGTATTGTTACTATAAAGCCTGAAGGAGCAAAAGTTGCTAAAGGAGCATCTATATTTAGATATTGTAGTCCAAATGAAGAAAAACTTGAGGCACAAATATCAGAACTAGACAAAGAGATACAAAAAGCAATTGATGGACAGAATATAAGCATATATTCAACAGACATTCAGCTATTGGAAAAACAAATAGAAGAAAAACTGGAATTACTTCAAAATACTAATGAATTAGAGGAAATTGCTGAATATAAATCAGAGATTAGTTCATATATGATAAAAAAAGCCAAGATTGCAGGAGAACTTAGTCCTTCTGGTTCATACATAAATAAGCTAATAAATCAAAGGAGTGAATATGAGCAACAATTAAATTCTGGTCAAAAGTATATTTCTGCACCGATGAGTGGAATAGTATCTTATAAGGTAGATGGATATGAAGAAAAATTAACAGTAGATAATATAGATTCAATAACTAAAGATACGTTAAATTCAGTGAAAACAAAAACAGGACAATTAATTTCTTCAAGTTCAGAGCAAGGAAAAGTTGTAAACAATTTTTATTGCTATATTGCAACAGTATTATCGTCTGATAATGCAATGAGTGCTAAAGAAGGAGACACCGTAAAACTGAGATTATCAAATAATAATGAGATACCTGCTGAAATTGTAAAAATTTCAGAGTTTACAGATGGTGAAGCTATTGTATTTTTTAGAATTACTCAAGATGTAGAGTATTTAATTAGTTATAGAAAGATATCAATAGACGTTATTTGGTGGGATGCTACTGGATTAAAGGTACCTAATTCATCAATAATTCATGAAGAGAATAAAGACTATGTAATTAGAAGTAGAACAGGATATACAGATAAGATATTAATAAAGATTAAAAGGCAAAATGAAGATTATGCTATAATAGAAAATTATACAACTCAAGAGTTGCGAGAAATGGGATATTCAACAAACGAAATAACTTCAATGAAGAGTATAAGTCTTTATGATGAGATTGTATTGAAACCATAGTTATATGTACATAAAATTACATTGTAATTATTTTAATGATGTAAATCTACTATAAAATAAAAAAATACAATTATTAATATTTAACACGTAATACAAATATAATGGAAGACAAGGAAGTATTGCATCCTTGTCTTTTTTTATTAAAAAGGAAATTTTTACTAAATTCTTATTAAAAAATGTCTACAGCAGCTAACGCTATTAAGAGCTGTTAGCTTTTAATTAATGAGCGACGCTTAAACGTCGCTCAAAGAAAACCACGTGCTATGCACGTGAGCATAGAAAAAGCGATAGCGTT
>CANQQQ010000007.1 GCA_947626025.1 uncultured Clostridia bacterium | reverse complement strand
CCTATATTTGCAATTGCTGCTGTTATATCATTTTGTATTGTTACATTGTCTAAAATCAATGTAACATCTGATGTACTATTTATTAATACAGAATTACTAAAATTTCCTTTTAGTGTATATTCTCCTGCTTCTTCTATGGTTATGTTAGAACTATAATCACTTAAATCTATTTCTTTTTGAGTTACAATTTCTCCTGATTCCACATCACTGCTAGTGGTTTCTTTTTCTTCTTGTTCTTCATTTAAATTACCAAATTTTCTATCTTCAAAGTTTTTATCAAATTCTGGGTTAAATCCCTTGCCATTAATTGTGTTTATAGTTATAATAACAAGTGGTACTAAAATAATAGTTAAAATAAAAGTTATAATTAATTCTATTTTTGTTTCTTTTTTCATTTTCAAAACCTCCTAAACTTCTTATTTGTAACTATACAATATAAACATTGAAAAAATATTGAAAATGATTAAATATTTTAAAATTTTTAAAAAAATAAAGGTAATGCCTTTAAGCACTACCTTTAAACTGGAATATTTACTTTAAAAATTGTAAAGTGATCTTTATATGAAACTTCTATTTTACCATTGTATTTTTCTACTGTAGATTTTGCTATAGCTAAACCTAATCCATATCGTTTTTCTTTTCTGTTTCTTGATTTATCTATTCTATAAAATCTTTCAAATATTTTTTCTCTTTCTTCTTCTGGAATAGGCTCACCATAATTCTTCACTTGAATAATAATGTCATTTTTTTCTTTATTTAGCTCTACTATTACTTGTTTTTTAGATTCAGTATGTTTTATTGCATTATCTAATAAAGTAGACACAATGTGTTCTATATCTTCTTTATTTGCCTTTAACATTACATTTTCTTTAATATTGCTATCAATCGTTATTTCTTTCTCATAAGCCATACTTTCAAACATTGAAATAATAATTTCTAATTCTTTTGACAAATTAATTTGCTTTAATTCTCTAATACTATCTATATTTTCAATTTTAGCTAACATCAATAACTCATTAATTAATTTATTCATACTCTCAATTTCATTTTGAATATACTTTATCCATTTATTATTTTGAACTTCATTTTCTAATACATCTGCATTTGCTTCAATAACTGCAAGTGGTGTTTTTAATTCATGTGAAGCATCTGATATAAATTGTTTTTGTTTTTCAAACGTCTCTTCTACTGGTTTTACAATAGTTCTTGATATTTTTTTAGCACCTATGTATATAGCAATCAAAGATAAGATACAAAGTCCAACTGAAACTAATAATATTGAATTTGCATGGTTTATTGCATCTTCATTTTCCATAAATGTTATTTCAAAGGTATTCTCTCCTCTTTTTCTTACATTATATATATATTTACCTTTAATACCAGAATCATCTCTTACATTTTTCTTGCTTATTTCCAAAGCATATTCTTCTATTTTTTCATCAATATCATCATTATCAGTTATATTATCAATACTACCATCTCTAACTATAACATGATATACTCCTTCAATTTCTCTTTGATTTTCAATATTTTCTTGTCTTGGAGGTTTATCAGTTTCTTCTCTAATTAACCCTATTTGTGTCATTCTATTTATCATCATTACTGCTGTATTTATTGTAGTATGGTAATTAAGTATTGCAAACAGAATAATTACTCCCAAAACAATAATTGATATAGATATAAAAACAAGATAGAAAATTCTTTTTCTTAATTTTTCAATCATTTTGTACCTCCAAAATATATCCAATTCCTCTTACTGTTTTTATTTCAACTTTTGATTTTAGCAACTTTAATTTTTTTCTTAAAAATGATATATATACTTCTACATTATTATATTCTGCATCACTATTAAATCCCCAAATCCTATCTGCTAATATTTCTCTACTTACTGCTTGATTTTTGTTAATCATAAGTATTTCAAGTAATTCTAATTCTTTACCATTAATTGTCATTTCATTATTTTGGCAAGAGATTTTTCCGTTTCTCAAATTTAATGATAAATCTTCATATTGTATAATGCTTAAATCTTTCACATCTGTATTTCGTTTTAAAACAACTTTAATTCTAGCTACTAATTCTTTTATATGAAAAGGTTTTGTAATATAGTCATCTGCTCCATTTTCTAGTCCGTTTAATTTATCGTAAATTTCTGATTTTGCAGTTAATATAATAACAGGTGTTTCTATTTTTGCTTTTTGTAAACTATCTAGTATTTTGAAGCCGTCTCTATTCGGTAACATTATATCTAGCAAAATTAAATCATAAATCCCTGTTAGTGCCTCATTTTCTCCTTCTTCTCCATCTGTAATAATATTAGTTATAAAATTTTCTTTTTTTAATGTTTCCGATATTGCATCTGCTAGACTATATTCATCTTCTATAATTAGTATTTTCATAAAGTTTTCTCCTCCTATCTTATGACATTATATTACTCAAATATTGAAAATTTATTGAAAATTTTAATATTTTTTCTTTTTAAATAGTAACATAAAAGCAGATAATTATCAACTAATCATCTGCTCTATAACTTGTAAGTTGTCTAACTCCTTTTTCTATATTAAACTATTGATATATCTAACTTTGCTAATTGTTTCTAACATTGGGGTTACACGGGGGTAAAGTCTCCTGGATGCGAAAATAATACCACCCATTTTCCTCTGTAATCAGCGAGCTTAATTGTTCCTTCTGTAGTCTGTGCTTCAAAATCAGGAGCAAATTGGCCTATCTTAACATTTCCATTTACCATAATTTCATAATCCATAAAGCTTTTCATTCCTTTCTATAAATAAATCTAGTGTACTACATGTACACTAGATTTGATTATTTTTGTATATAATATGATAAATTTTTATTTCTGTTACACTTATACTAATTTTCAAAAATTATTATTCTAAATATAAGTAACAATTATATTTTAAATATATTTATCTAAAAAATCTGCTACACCATTTTCGTCATTTGAGATTGTAATATAATCTGCCAGTTGTTTTAATTCTTTATCTGCATTTTCCATTGCAACTTTATATCTGCAATTTTTAAACATAGTAATATCATTAATTCTATCTCCAATACAAATTGTTTCTTCTTTTTTTATATTCATCTTTGTTAAAAATTGATTAATTGCAACTCCTTTATCTACAGATTTGTTATTTACGAAAATATAATATGGCTGTTGTGATTCTGTATTTTTATTAATGTACTCTCTACTATAATTAGCTATTTTTAAATTGTCGTTAACTTTTATATATTTATCACATTCTTGCATATCATAAAAAGAGTTACTATTTATTATGATTTGATAAATTGCAATATTTCTTAAGTCGTCTAACTCTTGTACTACAATTTTATTCTTATACATATCACTACAAAAGATTTGATTACCATACTGATTATTGTCTCCATTTAGTATTAATTCTAAATTGTTTTTATCACAATAATCCCAAATATACTTTATATCTGTGTATTCTATCTCAGTGCTAAAAAATTCCTCTTTAGTCCTAAAATTATAAATCTGTGCTCCATTTGATGAAACAGCATAATCAGATGTATTAGCTTCTATGCTATATTCACATACATCTTTATTACTCCTTCCTGAGCACAAAATAACGTATATTCCTTTATCAATAATCCTTTTTATTGATTTTTTATTAGTCTCAGTTACTTGTTTATTGCTATTTGTTAATGTCCCATCAAGATCAATAAATATTGCTTTAATATTTTTTAATTTTTTCATTTATTTTTTTACTCCAAATTATGATTAAATTTTAGCTATTTTATCATAATAATAATGTTTTTGCAACGTCAATTTCCCTAGTAATATATTTTTTACGTATTATTAAATATTTTTTCTTTTTATTCTTTATTTATTTCTATTTTATTAATTTTCTAGATTTTTTATTGGTAAATATTTTTAATTTTCAAATATTTTTTTATTAAATAATATTAAATAATTTTTTATTTATATTTTCTTTTTTAATTTTCATTGAATTTTAAAAATTTTAAATATTTTTTTCTGATTTTTTTATCCCAGTTCCGTAAGATTATAAATCCTCAAAAATTATTACATCTCTCTTCAACCTTTTATTCGCATTTATTCCCGTACCTATAAATTTTTCATTATTATCATATACTCTATAAATGCCGTCTCCGTAGTCATTTATAATTTTTACTCCATTTAAAAATATTTTTAAATTTTTTTTATCTAATATTATTTTTTCTTTTGTTTTTAATAGCTCTTCTATGCTAATTATATTATTTTTTAAGTATTTTATATTATTTTTATTATTTTTTAATTCGTTAATTTTTATTGAATTTTTTATATTAAAATCTCCTACTTGAATTCTATTAAGTTCCTTCATATAACCAATAGTACCCATCTTTTTTGCAATGTCTTCGCATAAAGTCCTTATATATGTACCTTTTGAGCATTTTACAGTAAATTTAATTTGATTGCCATTTACACTAATAAGTTTCAAATCATAAATCTCAATATTCCTTACGGAAACTTTAACTTCTTTACCTTCCCTTGCATAGTCATATAATTTCTTTCCATTCACTTTTATTGCTGAATACATAGGAGGTGTCTGAGTTTGTTTACCTATAAATGAATTTAGGATATTATTTATATAATTTTCTACTAATAGACTTTTATCTACATTTACCTTTTCTAAAACTTTACCTTCCCCATCAGCAGTATCTGTTTTAATTCCCAGTTCAAGAGTAGCCTCATAAATTTTATCATGATTAATTAAATATTTAGATATCTTTGTTGCCTTGCCAATTAATATAGGCAATACACCAGTTGCATTTGGATCTAAAGTACCCGTGTGCCCTACTTTCTCGTTTAATGTATGCTTTACTATTTGAACTATATCATTTGAGGTATATTCTTTTTCTTTATTAATTATAATAACTCCATCCATATTTTATTTCCTATATATTTTTTTAGAAAAAGCAGTCTTTCTTCTTTTTGTTCCAATTTAATTTTATTCTTTCTATTTTTACTTTAAAAATGTTTTTACTCGATTAATTATTTTTTCTTTGGCTTCCTCTAAGCTCATATTCATAGTACATCCTGCTGCTTTCTCATGTCCTCCACCATTAAACATTAGACATACATCTGCTACATTTACATAGTCCTTTGAACGAAGTGATGCCTTATATGTATTATCATCTTGTTGTCTTAAAAATATCGAAACCTCGACTCCTTCAACATCTCTACCAAATTCAACCAATCCCTCATGGTCTCCTTCTTCAGCATTAACTTCTTCAATATCTTGTTTTGTTATATATGTAAAAGTGATTTTACCACCTTCTAGGAATTCTATTCTATCGATAATCTTTTTTGTAAGTAAAAAATTAGCTTTAGTCTTAACTTGTAATACCCTTTTATATGTTTCTGATACATTAACACCTTTCCTTAATAAGTCTGCAACAAATTCAAATGTCTCTGTTGTTACTCCATCATATTTAAATCCACCTGTATCAGTTATTATTCCTGCCAATATACAAGTTCCTATTTCTTTATCTATGTCAATTCCTAATTTTCCTAATACTACTATTAAAGTTTGAGCACATGCAGGAGCAACAGGATCTACATAGTTATAATCTGCGAACATTTTATTACTTCCATGATGATCTATGCAGACTGATGTTTTTGCATTCTCAAAATATGGTTCATAGCCTTTTAATCTTTTTGTATCTGTGCAATCTAATGCTATTCCTAGATCATATTTAATATCTCTACCTTCTTTTTTTATTTCATCTGCTCCTGGTAAAAAATTAAATGTCTTTGAAAAAGTTGGAATAACTACATCAACATCTTTTCCTATACTTTTTAGTGCTAAATACATAGCTAAACTACTTCCAATAGCATCACCATCAGGTGTCTCATGTGTTTCAATTATTATAGTATTAGCTTTGTCTATTTCATTTTTTATATCATCTAATGTCATCTCTTATATCATTCCTTTCTGTAGCAAATATATGACAAGAATAAGTAATATACAGATTATTTTTCATCTCTTGGTGGTAAAATGTCTTTAAGAATCTTATCTATTCTTTCTCCATATTCCATTGAATCATCTAATACGAATATGATTTCTGGAGTAATTCTTAAGTTTACTCTTTTTGCTACCTCTGATCTTACAAATCCTGATGCCTTTTTTAATGTTGCTAAAGTTTCTTTTTTATTTTTCGAATTCAATATACTAACATATACTTGGGCATACTTTAAGTCTGGTGTAATCTTTACTTTTGTTACACTTATTAAACCTGTTATGTTAGGATTTTTTAGGTCATAATTAATTATATTACTTATTTCTTTCTTTAATTCCTCATCTATACGCCCTAATCTATTTGAATTTTTATTCATTTTTATCATTCCTTCCTAATGCACATATAAGTTTTAGAAAGAATTAGTAATTGTTTAACTACTTACCTTTCTTAATTTCTTGCATAATAAATAATTCTAAAGTATCTCCTTCTAATATGTCATTATAATTTTCTATTTGCAATCCACATTCATATCCTTCTGCAACCTCTTTTACATCATCTTTAAATCTCTTTAAAGATGCTAATTTTCCTTCATGGATTACTACATTATCTCTTATTACTCTAACTCCAGCATGGCGTTCAATTTTTCCACTAGTTACATAGCATCCTGCTATTGAACCTAAAGAACTTACTTTGAATACTTGACGAATTTCTGCATTTCCTATAATTTTCTCTTCAAATTTTGGATCTAGCATTCCTGTCATAGCATCTTTGACATCTTCAATAGCATTATAAATTACTGAGTATGTTTTTATTTCTATTTCTTCCTTTTCAGCTGCAAGTTTTGCTAATGGCTCTGGTCTTACGTTAAATGCTATTATAATAGCATTTGCAACCTTTGCTAAAGTTACATCTGATTCTGTAACCCCACCAACATTAGCATGAATAACTTTTACTTTTACTTCTTCATTAGATAATTTTTCTAAGCTTGATTGTACAGCTTCTACTGAACCTTGTAAATCTGCTTTTACTATTAAATTTAATTCTTTTAACTTTCCTCTTTCAATTTGTTTAAACAAATCATTTAATGATAATTTTGAAATTGAATTGATTGATTTTTCTCTTGCTTGACGTTTTCTCTTTTCAATTAAATGTTTAGCTGTCTTTTCATCTTCTACTTCATAGAAAGTTTCTCCTGCCTCTGGTACCTCTGTTAATCCTAAAATTTCTACTGGTGTAGATGGTCCTGCTTTTTTTACCTTCTTTCCATTTTCGTTTGTCATTGCTCTAACTCTACCAATTACAGATCCAACAACTATCATATCTCCTGTATCCAATGTACCACGTTGTACAAGCATTGTAGCAACTGGTCCTCTTGTTTTATCAAGTCTTGCTTCAATTACAACACCTTTAGATTGTTTATTTGGATTTGCTTTTAATTCTTGCATATCAGCAACTAATAATACCATTTCTAGCAATCCATCTATGTTAATTCTTTTCTTTGCAGAAATCTCAACAAAAACAGTATTTCCGCCCCATTCTTCTGGAACTAAATCATATTTCATTAATTCTTCTTTTACCTTTTGAGGATTTGCACCTTCAACATCAATTTTATTAATCGCAACTATAATTGGAATTCCTGCTGATTTTGCATGGTTTATAGCCTCAACAGTTTGTGGCATAACTCCATCATTTGCAGCAACTACTAATATTGCTATATCAGTTACTTGTGCTCCTCTCGCTCTCATACCAGTAAATGCTTCATGTCCAGGTGTATCTAGGAAAGTTATTTCCCTACCATTAACTTCTACTTTATAAGCACCTATTTTTTGGGTAATTCCACCTGCTTCGCCTTCTATTACATTCGTTTGTCTAATAGCGTCTAAAAGTGAAGTTTTACCATGATCTACGTGTCCCATTACAACTATAACTGGTGGACGTGTTACTAGATCTTCTTCTTTATCCTCTGTATCATCAAATAATATATCTTCATCTGTTATAACTTCTTTCTTCTTAGCAGTTATTCCAAATTCTTGTGCTATTAAAAATGCTGTATCAAAATCAATGTCATTATTTATTGTTGCCATAATTCCATAATTTAATAACTTTTTAATAACATCTCCTGAAGTTTTCTTCATTTCAGCAGCTAAATCTTTTACAGTTATTATCTCCGGAATTGTTATTTCTGTTAATTCAAAGATTTTTTGTTTAGTTCTTTCTTCTTCTTGAACAACATTCTTCTTTTTATTTTTCTTATCTTTTCTCTTACTTAAATCATAATAGTCAAGCATTCCGCCTTCTTGATCATCAAACATATTTGATAGTCTATTAGTTTGTTTCAAATCTTTTAGCTTTCCGCTGTCAAAATTTTCATCCATACCGCTTCTTCTTGATTTTACGTTCTTTTTAGCCTTTGTTTCGTCTGTTCTATTATTTTTTTGCTTGTTTAAGTTTTTATTATACTCTCTTGTAATCTCTTTTTCACCAAAGTCTGCTTCCATGATGTTCTTAATATTTTTCTCAATTCCTTTTTCATCAAGTGGTCTATTAGATCTATATCCATTATTCTTATTAAAGTTATTATTTCTATTAAAATTATTGCTTTGATTTCTGTTTCCGTTTCTATCAAAGTTTCTTCCATTATTATTAAAATTATTTCTATGTGAAAAACTTTGTCCATTATTTCTGTCTTGATAACCATTATTTCTATTAAATCCACCACTACTTTGATTCTTATTTGATACATTATTTCTATCAAAGTTTCTATTGTTCCTATTTGCATATCCTTGATTACTTGTTCTATCAAAACTTCTTTCATTGTCTGCAATAGTATTTGTTTTAACTATAGTCTCTTTATGCTCTTCAGTAGCTTGACTTACTGCTTTAGGTTTCTCTGCTACATTTTCAGTTTTTACTTCCACATTTTTAGGAGTTTTTGGCTTTTCTTCAACTGCCGGTTCTTCCTTTTTCTTTTTAGTTAGTCCAAAAAGTTCACTAGCAGTCATTGGCTTTGTTGGCTTATTTCTATAAACAATATTGTAATCCTTGTTTTTTCTTTCTACAACCTTACCAACATCTTTTTTATTCTTATCAATAGTATTATTAATTTCTTTATTGCTTTCTTCCTCGTCAGAAATTATTACGGCTCTTCTTATAATTACAGGAGATTTTTCTTCCTGTATATTTGATTTTTTCTCTTTACTTTTTTCCATATTTTGACTATTCATTTCCTTATTTAATTTATTTTTTATCTTTCTTATCATTTGCTCATCAATAGTGCTTAAATGGTTTTTGACATCTGCACCTAACTCGTTTGCTATTGATACGATTTCTTTGCTTGCTACTCCTAATTCTTTTGCTAACTCATGTACTTTTATTTTATCCATGTAGCAAATCACCCCCATTTTCTTTAATAAGTTTTTCAATTTCTTCTGACAAGCTTTTTGATTTTATCCCTATAATTGCTTTGTTATTATTTCCTATAGCCTTGCTTATCTCATCTATATTTCCAAATTTCAAAATTGTAACTTTATTTTTATCACATATAAATTTTATATTTTTCTGTGTCTTTTCAGACGCATTTTCTGCAACAATAACTAAACCAACCTTGTGCCTTTCAATCTCATCTATCGTAGCATCTGTACCACAGACTATTTTACCTGCTTTAGCAGATATTCCTAGCATACCTAGTATTCGTTTTTTTTGATATGCATCTTTATATTCTGTATTCAAAGATTTTCCTCCTTGGAAATTTATTTTTCTTTCTCTTGTTTTTCTGTTTCTTCTTCATTTTCCATATTTGATAGCATTTCTCTAAACTGAGTTTCTGATTTAATGTCTATCTTCCAACCAGTAAGTCTTGCTGCTAATCTTGCATTTTGACCTGATTTTCCGATTGCAAGTGATAATTGATCGTCTTTTACTATTACTCTAGCTTGTTTTTCTTCTTCATTAACATCTACTGCCATTACTTGTGCAGGTAATAAAGCAGAAGCTATAAATATTGATGGATCTTCATTCCATTCAATAACATCTATTTTTTCTCCATGTAATTCATTTATTATATTTTGAATTCTTACACCTTTTTGTCCAACGCAAGAACCAACTGGGTCTATGTTTTCATCTGCTGAAGCTACTGCTACTTTGCATCTACTTCCTGGATCATTTGCTCCTTTTTCCTTATTTCCTAAATCTCTTGCCACACTCTTTACTTCAATTAGTCCTTCATATATCTCAGGTATTTCTAGTTGGAACAATTTTTTAACAAAATCTGGACATGCTCTTGATATTATAACTTGTGGATTTCCCTTATTTCCTCTAACAACATCAACTACATATCCCTTTATTTTATCATTTACTTTATAGGTTTCTGATGGTATTTGTTCTTTCTTAGGCATAATTCCTTCAAGTTTTCCTAAATCTACTATTATTACTCCTGTATCCGCCTTTTGAACTATTCCTGATAATATTTCTCCTTTTCTCTCATTAAATTCACCAAAAGTTAAATTTCTCTCAGCTTCTCTAAGCTTTTGAATTATAACTTGTTTAGCTGTTTGTGCTGCAATTCTACCAAAATTTTTTGGAACTATTTCTATATCAATTGTTTCTCCTGCCAAAACTGCTGGATTAATTTTTTGTGCTTCTTTCATTGAGATTTGTAATATTGGATTAGTAACTCTTTTTGCTACTTCTTTTATCGCATATATATGAGTTTCACCTGTTTCTTCATCTAATGTTACTTTTACATTGTCGCTTGAATCATAATTTCTTTTATATGCAGTAACTAGTGCTGTTTCTATAGACTCTAGTAAATATTTTTTTTCTATTCCCTTCTCTTTCTCTAATAAAATTAATGCTTGCTCTAATTCTTTATTGTCTATTGCTTTCATTTATCAATCATTCCTTTCTCCAAAAAATTTACCATTCAAATTTAAGTTTTATTAAAGATATATTTTTTCTTTCTATTTCAATTATATCTTTTTCTTGCTCTAAATAAACATTTTTTTCATCAAATCTGTTTAATACTCCCTCCAATTGTCTCTTACCATTAAAGGGTTTAAAGAGATTTATTATAACTTCACTTCCAATATTTTGCTCTAAATGTTTATCTTTTCTTAGAACCCTCTCTATTCCAGGAGATGAAACTTCTAAAAAGTATTGTTCTTTTATATAATCGGCTGTATCTAAAATATCATTAATGCCATTATTAACTTTTTCACAATCATTTAAGTCTATTCCGTCTATCGCTATCTATGAATACTCTCAAAAAATAGTCTTTACCTTCTTTAGCATATTCAACGTCATATAATTCATACCCAAGTTCTTTAATTTTAGGTGAAATCAAATTCATAACTTTTTCTTCAATACTTGCCAATATATAATCCCCCTCATAGTCAAAGGGTGGAATTTGCTTCCACCCTTTCTGTATTCTCTTTTAGTATGTTTTGTATTATAACACCTATTTCCGTAAATGTCAAGTAATAATACATTAAATATTGAAGAGTGCTCAATTCTATTTTGCAAATAAAACTCGAGCCATCTGAACACCACTAGCAGAAGCCATAATTAAACCTCTTGTCAATCCTCCTCCATCGCCTATAGAATATAGACCTTCAACACTAGTTTTAAAATTATTATCTATTATTAATTCGTTTGAATAGAATTTAATCTCTGCTGCATATAGTAAATTGTCTGGATGTGCAAATCCTGGAATTACTTTATCCATAGTCTTTATAAATTCTAAAATATCTACCATTGTTCTATATCCTATTGCATAAGTAATATCCCCTGCTATTGCTGTTTTTAATGTAGGAACAACACTATTTTTTTCTAATTCCTCTTGCCATGTACGTTTTCCTGCTAATATATCTCCTAATCTTTGTACCAATACATTACCTTTTCCTAATTGATTTGCATTTTCTGCGATATTCATACCATATTTTATCGGTTCTTTAAATGGATTATTAAAATGATGAGATGCAAGTAGCGCTAAATTTGTATTTGTACTTTTTCTATCTTTATAAGCATGCCCATTTACTAATGTCAAGTTATTATCATAAACCTCATTTGCTACAAATCCACTTGGATTTTGGCAGAAAGTTCTTACTTTGTCACCATATGGAGGTAAATATCCTACAAATTTACCCTCATACATATATTTATTTATATCCTTCATAACTGCATCTGGCAATTCATATCTAACACCTATATCAACTATACCTGCTGTATTTTCTATCCCATGCTTATCACACATTTCAGCAAGCCATTCTGCGCCTTTTCTTCCAATTCCTAAAACAACTTTATCAGAGTATAATTTTTTTTCAGTGCCATTGATTTTAGACTTTTCTGCTACTACCCCTTTAACTTTATTATCTTCAATTATCAAATCCTTTACATTTGTTTCAAACATTATTTCAATATTGTTTTCTAATAAATAATGTTCTAGTTTTCCATATAATTCGTGACTCTTTTCTGTGCCCAAGTGTCTTATTGGACAATTACATAATAATATTCCATTTTCTCTTGCCCTATCTGAAATTTTCTTTATTTCATCTAAGTTCTCTAAGCCTTCTACTTTTGTATCTGCTCCAAATTTTACATATATATCATCTGCATAAAACATTAATTCTTTTGTCTTATCTACACCTAGATAATCTTGTATATTTCCACCAACTTCAATATGATCATCATCTTTGTTAGGCAAAGTTAATTTACCGTCAGAAAAAGCTCCTGCTCCTGAAAATCCACTCGTTATATTACAATATGGTTTACACTTAACACATTGTCCAACCTTTTCTATTGGGCAGTTTCTATTTTCGACTTTTTTCCCTTGTTCTATCATTAGAATTTTTTTATCTTTATTTAATCCTAATTGTATTAATTCGTAAGCAGTAAAAACGCCACTTGGTCCTGCTCCTACTATTATAACATCATATTGTTCGTCCATTTCCTCATTCCTTTCAATTAAAGAATTTATTTTAAATGCATATGTAGAAATTTCCTACTAGATTATAACAGAAAAGCAAATGCTTATCAAGTAATCATTTGCTTTTCTCCTAATAAATATTTTAATAGTTAGTTACAACTTACTGTTTTCTTATATGTTGTAGACGATTTATTAACTTATTTTTATCAGTTACAATAATTTTATCACATATCGCAAGAATTGCTGGTAATAATCCTAAAATTAAAATTGTTGAACATAATGTTCCTTCTGATATTGTTCTACATATCTTTGAAGCAATAGCTGAAGCAAAATTTGCTACAATTAAAGTTACAATAATAAGTATAGAGCTTGAAGTTAATATAGTATGTATTGAACCATTATAAGAACTTACAAGTGCATCTTTTATTCCCATATTTTTTCTGTTCTCAAGATAATATGATGTGTATAATATTGCATAATCAATAGTTGCACCCATTAATATACTTTGAACAATTAGTATTGATATAAAGTAAACACCTTGACCAGAGAATGATAATATTCCCATTGTCATATATACTGCACATTGGATAATTAACACAAGTATTATTGGTATTAATATTGATTTAAAAGTAATTTCTACTACAATAAATATTGCTATCATTGTAATAACTGTTATAAAATCCAATTCACCATTAAATGTACCACTCATCTCATAAGCCATTGGAGAATTTCCTATTACATATCCTTCTATCGAATTATCTTTTAATAAGTCCTTAACATTTTGAATAAATGCAAATGTTTCTTCTGATTCAGGATCAAATTTACTATTAATTACAACTCTTGAATAGCTCTCTCCAGCTAACAGTTCTTTTGCATCATCTATAGTCGTCTTAGCATCTGTAATATCTTTTCTCATCTCATCTTCAATATAATCATCAAATCTACTATCAGTTAATATGTCTTCATTTAAATATCTTACAAATTCTTCTATTGTTAATTCCCAATTTGAATTATAATTATTTTCACTTCCATAATACATATATAATAATTCAACCATATTTCTATCTACATTATCAGTGAAAACACTTATTATACTCATTATCTCATTAACTGTATATTTTGTTCCACTCATTGATGCTTTCATTATTCCGTTTACTGTATTCAATTTTAATATTTTCTCATTATCAAAATTAGCAGAGTAATCCTTGTTTGTAACTACATCACTTAATAAGAAACCTATAAAATCATTAAGTGATATCGTTCTATTTGCATTTATGTGTTTTGTGTTATATAAGCCATACAATAATTCCATTTTTTCCTTGTCAATTCCAAGCATTTTTGAAAGTTCTGTACTATTATATTGCGTATTATTAAGTACTCCGTTCATTACAGTTTGTATTAATTGTAAATTGCTTATAACACTAGTAGATAATTTTCCTGATAAGATTTCATCATCTTTATGTAGCAAAATAAAGTTTACAAATTCGCTTGGTGTCATTTTTATACTTGTATTATTTAATGTATACAATAGATATATATTCTTTGTCACACTATTTTCAATACCAATAAAATCTGCTAATTCACTATATGAATAACTTATATTATTTAAACTGCTATTCATAATATTTGAAAGTAAGTTTAATGTATATAATGTTGTTGCATCTATATTAGAACTAATATTCTCATTGCTACTATTTTCTATGATAAATTCAACAAAATCATAAGGTGAACATCTTAAATCGTTTATATCTACTTGTGTTAAATCAATTGAGTTACTATACTTCATTAATAATACCTGAGAAATCAAATTCCTATTTATTCCAAATATGCTTGATAATTGTTCTACATTCATTTCAGTTTTTATAGTATTTATATTACTAAAAGTTGATAATAATTTCATGTTATTAATTGTTTCTTCATTAAAACTACTTGCATAATTTGGATCTGTCAAAACATAATTCAATACAAAATTTGAAAATTCAGATAATGACATCTTCGTATCTATTTCATCTACACTAATATGGTACATATATAAATCATTAACTGTACTCGTATCTAATGAAAATAAACTTGCCATTTGATCAGCTGTCATTTTAGTTTGTATTGTTGTTTTAGATGCAAATTTTGATAATGTATTTAAACTTGCTAAACTTGAAGCATTGAAATTTGATGAATATTTTTTATCTGTTAATACATCATTATTTATAAAGTTAATAAAATCATTTATAGTAATTTTGGTATTATCTTTTTTGGCACTATAATAAATAAGTATATCTTTTACTTTATCCTCATCAATTTCTAAAAGTTTTCCTATTTCACTTGCTGTTCTTTTCTTATTTATTTGAGCCTCAGTTATAAAATTTTCCACTCTATCTATGTCAGCTCTAGTAGTTTCATCTATTTTCTCATTGACATTAGGATTATTATAAACTTCTGATTTTATAAATCTTACAAATTCATTAAATGTCATTGTATTTTGTATATCTTTATTATAATAATTATAATACAATATTTTCAAAAGATATTCTTCTATGTCAACATCTGATCCTAAGTCCTTTAGTTTTGCATTTAATTCATTATAATCTAAACTTTCATTTATGGTATTAGAATAAGCTAAAACCTCATCAACATTATCATTATTTTCTAGATTTGGTAATAATTCTGCTATTTTATCTTCATCTTCATTTTTATAAATTATAGCCATTTGATTATTCTCTTTAAATATCTTTGAAACCTCATCTTCTTGCGAACTTGTATACAAAATTCCTAAATTTCCTTTTAAGAAGAAACTACCTATAAAGAACAATAAGAATAACGGAATTGATATAAATCTTATTTTATAGCTCATCTTACCTAAAATACCTATGTTAATTTTAGGAGTTTTCTTTTTTGTTTTTACTATCCATTTATCAAAAATTAATATTAATCCAGGTAATATGAAGAATATACTAATTAAACTAAATAAAACACCTTTTGCTAATACTAAACCTAAATCTCTTCCTATTGTAAAACTCATAAGTACTAATACTATTAACCCCACTATTGTAGTTAATGAGCTACTAGAGATTGATTTAAAAGCATGGTATAAAGCATTTTTCATTGCTTTTATATTATCAGTTTCTTGCTCTTTCTCTTGATTATATCTATTCATCAACATTATAGAATAATCCATAGATAATGCTAGTTGTAAGATTGCAGAAATTGATTCAGTAATATTCGATACGCTATCAAATATTATATTTGTTCCTTTGTTTAATAATACTGCTATCAATATTGTAATCATAAATAAAAATGGCTCTACATATGATTCACACATTATTATTAGTATTATAAATGCGCATCCTACTGCTAATGCTATTATCCATATTTCCAACACAGGTGTATTTCTGCTAGCCACATCTCCACTTGTATATATATCATATTGTTCATATTTCTCAGTCACTTGTTTATAAATATCAGTCGCAAGTTCTGAATCTGCATCATCATCTACTGTAATTACATATAAAGTATAATCATCTTTATTGTAATTCTCTGTTTCATCATAATCTACAGTATCTATTCCATTTAGCTCATTTAAGAAATTATATACATCTGTTTTTTTATTATCTTCTAGACCTTTAAACATTAAATTAAGAGAACTTGTTTCTGTACCTGCAAATTCTTTTTCCATAATGTCCATACCTATTCTGGTTTCAGATGTACTTGGCAAATATTCTGCCATATCATAATTAATCACAACTTTTTGTGTTAATACTGCACATACTATCGCAAATGCCACAAATAAAGCTAAAATCAAGTATCTTTTGTTTATAATGAAATCTGTGATTTTTCTCAATTAATATCCTTCCCTTCTTAAATATTACGCTTTATATTATACTCTTATTATTCTATTTATGAAAGTATAAAATAATACAATCTGTCTAAATTCAGACATTTTTATTAAAATTGTCTTTTTCTTTTAATTACTTTGTGTTATAATAGTTTATATAATACTTTTTTTAAAAGGAGTTTTAGTTATGAAAGTTCAGTGTCTAAATTCTTCATCAATAAAAACTAGAAATATTATAAAAACAACTTTCGCAGAATTACTTAATGAAAAAAAGCAAATAGATAAAATAACTGTTACAGAACTAGTTAAAAGGGCTAATCTAACAAGAAGTACATTTTATACTCATTATAATAATATATATGAGGTCGCTCAAGATTATAAATTTCAAACATTAGATCTTCTATTTAATGATAATATTAAACTGTACTCCAAAGCTGATATTGAAACATATCTTCAAAATATATTTAAATATTTAAAAGATAATGAAAAGACTTATAAATTACTACTATCTGCTAATGAATCTCTTCTTTTTTTAGAAAAGTTAAAAGAAATCGCTAATGAAAAAATCTATGATGTTTTAAAATATGATTGCACTAATAAATATCTTCAACTTGACATCTCATTTTTTATGAATGGTATAATGTTAGAACTCTTAGAATATTTTAGAAATGAGAGCAATTACTCCTTAGATGAATTATTAGAGAATATTATAAAATGGTTTAAAAAAATTTTTAATTAATGTCAGTGCATTTACACTGACATTATTATTTTTAATCTAACATTAAATACTCCATAATCTGTATTGCATTGCTTGCTGCACCTTTTCTCAAATTATCTGCTACTACCCAAATGTTAACTCCACTATCTAAACTATAATCTCTTCTTATCCTTCCAACATAAACTTCATCAGTCCCAGTTGCTTTTGTTGCTATTGGATACACTTCATTTTTTATATCATCTTGAACTATTAATCCTGCTGAATTTCTTAGAGTTTCAACTAATTCTTTTTCATCAAACTGATCTTCAAACTCTATATTTATTGACTCACTATGCGAATTCATAACTGGTACTCTAACAGTTGTAGCAGTAATTCTTAAATCTGGTCTATGTAAAATCTTTCTTGTTTCATTAATCATCTTTTCTTCTTCTTTTGTGTATCCATTATCTAAAAATACATCTATATGTGGTAAACAATTATTAAAAATATCATATTTAAATTTCTCTAACTCATACTTATTCTCATTATTAAAATTTTCGATACCATTTTGTAAATCATTAATTCCATGTTTCCCTGCACCAGATACTGCTTGATATGTAGAATAAACTACTCTTTTTATTTTATATTTGTCATCTAATGGCTTTAAAGCTACTACAGCTTGAATAGTAGAACAATTTGGATTTGCAATAATTCCATTATTCATTTTTGCATCTTCTATATTTACTTCTGGCACTACTAATGGCACATTTTCGTCCATCCTAAAAGCACTACTATTGTCAATTACAGTACAACCATTTTTTACAGCAATTGGAGAAAATCTTTTAGATGTTTCTCCACCAGCGGAAAATAATGCAAAATCAAATTTTTCATCAAAAGAATTCTCTTTTAATTCTCTTACTTCATATTCCTTATTCATAAAAATAATTTTTTTCCCTGCAGATTTATTTGATGCAAAAAATGTATATTCAGACACAGGTAAATTTTTCTCTTCAAGAACTTTTCTCATCATCTCTCCTACTACTCCTGTCGCACCTACGACCGCTACCTTATATTTTTTCATATAATTATCATCCCTTTCTATTATTAATGTATGGTTAAAATAGACAACACATTTCCATACTTATTGTAACCATTTTTTTCTCTTTGAATAATATATATCATAACCAATGAATTATAGAACAATTTTTTATAGGAGGTCGTGAAAAATGAACAATTGTTGCTCAAATAATAGTGAAATCTTATGGTTCATTATTTTATTCCTATTACTATTCTGCTGTGGTTGCGGTAACAGATGTTGTTGCAACTAATACTTAATTAGTAATTATTTCCATTATTAGTACTTACTTTAAGGAGGTGAATTTCATGCCAGAAAATAGATGTTGCGGTGGAGGATTTGGCGGATTTGGCGGCGGTGATTGCTGCTGGATAATAATCCTTATCATCCTAGTAGTATGCTGTTGTGGTAACAACAACAATGGTTGTGGATGCTAATAGTATATAGTAAAATATAGGGTGCAGTATTTCTCTGCGCCCTATATTATTAGTTTTCCCAATCGAAATACCAATCCAATATTCGTACTCTGTCTCCTTCTTTTACTCCCATTTGCTTTAGTTTTGCATCTATACCTAATTCTATTAATTGTTTATGAAAATAATGCATAGACTCTCTATCTTGTATATTTACTCTTCCCATTAATCTTTCAACAGCAGGTCCAGTAACAATGTATTCTCCTTTGTCTTTTATTATATCAAATTCATCCTTTTTATCTTTTAATGTATACACCATTTTTTCTTCTTGGACCAACTCTTCTTTTGGTAAATTCTTTAATTCTTGAGATACATATTTTATTAATTCCTTTATTCCTTCTCCTGTAGCAGAAGAAATTTTAAATAATTTAGTTCCTTCTTTCTTAGCCATTTTTTCTAGCTCTTTATATCTTGTATCATCTTGCATTGAATCTATTTTTGTAGCTACTATTATTTGTTTCTTTTTAGCTAATTTTTCACTATACTTTTCCAATTCTTTATTAATTATATAATAACTATCTTCTGGTGTTGTTTGGGCTGTATCTGAAACATCAACAAAATGTAATAAAAGCCTCGTTCTTTCAACATGCCTTAAAAATTGAATTCCTAATCCAACGCCTTCACTTGCTCCTTCAATAATTCCAGGAATATCTGCAATTACAAAACCATCACCATATTCTGTTTTTACAACTCCTAAATTTGGATTAATAGTTGTAAAATTATAATTTGCAATTTTAGGCGTTGCAGAAGTAACAATAGATAAAAATGTTGATTTTCCCACATTTGGAAAACCTAATAATCCAACATCAGCTAGTAGCTTTAGTTCTAGTATCACTTCTTTTTCAATGCCCTTTTCTCCATCTTGGGCAAATCTTGGTGCCTGACGAGTTGCTGTTGCAAAATGTGCATTGCCCTTTCCTCCAATTCCTCCTGGTGCAATAAGTTCTACTTGTCCTAACTTTGAAAGATCTGCAACTATTTTACCAGTTTCTGCATCTTTTACTATAGTACCCTGTGGAACTTTTACGTATAAATCTTCGCCACTTTTTCCATAACGGTGACTTCCTTCACCATCTCTACCATTCTCAGCCTGAAATTTTCTTTTGTATCTAAAATCTACTAATGTATTCATATCTTTATCAACAACAAAGTATATGTCTCCACCTTTTCCACCGTCACCACCATCAGGTCCACCTGCTGCCACATATTTTTCTCGTCTAAAGGTTATCGCTCCATTTCCACCATTTCCAGACTTTATGGTTATTTTGGCATAATCTATAAACATTTAAGTCCTCCTTTAATCTTTTTCAAAATAATCTAACATCATTGCTTTCTTAATTTTTTTCATAGTCTTCTTAGCTTCTTCTCTTGCTTTTGCAGTACCTTCCATTAATATTTTATCTACTAATTCTGGATGTTCTTCATAATATCTTCTCTTTTCTCTAATAGGTTCTAATTCTTTGTTTATGTTTTGTGCTAATTGTTTCTTGCATGCAACACAACCTCTTAAGCCTTTCCTACATTCTTCGCATACTGCTTTACATTCTTCCTCTGTACTAAATAACTTATGATAATAAGAAACCATACATATATCAGGATTTCCCAAATCATCTTTTTTTATTCTATTAGGATCTGTTACTGCATTCATAACTTTTTTATTTACTTCGTCTTGAGAATCAGATAAATAAATTGCATTTCCTAATGATTTTCCCATTTTTTCATTTCCATCTAAACCTTTTATTCTCTTTTGATTAGATAGAACAGCCTCTGGCTCAACTAAAACATCTCCATATATACTATTGAATTTTCTAACAATTTCTCTACATTGCTCAATCAATGGTAATTGATCTTCCCCAACAGGAACTAGAGCTCCACCAAATGTTGTAATATCTGCTGCTTGGCTTACAGGATATCCTAAAAAGCCGTAAGTTACACTCTCTCCAAATAATTCTTTCTTTTGTGCTATTTCTGTTTTAACAGTTGGATTTCTTTGCAAACGTGCAATAGTAACTAAATTAGAGTAATAAACTGTAAGTTCCGCTGTTTCAGGTATCATAGATTGTATGTATATAGTTGTTTTTTCTGGATCTATTCCCACTGATAAATAATCCATTGCTACCTCTCTAACATTTTTTCTAACCTTTTCTGGGTTATTAAAATTATCTGTTAATGCTTGTACGTCAGCAATTAATATATATTGTTCATTTCCTTCTTCTTGTAACTTCACTCTATTTTTTAGAGATCCAAAGTAATGACCAATATGTAATTTACCTGTTGGTCTATCTCCTGTTAAAATTCTTTTCTTGTTTGCCATAATGCTATCGTTCCTTTCCGGCACAAATTTAGGGTAAAAAAGAAGCAATCTAATGCTTATTTTTTACAGTACTCTTTTCTATTTCATATTTCTGTTTTCAATTTCAGAAATCATATTAACTCTCTCTTCATGTCTTCCACCTTCAAAAGGTGTTGCTAAAAACATTCTAACAATGCAAATAGCTTTATTTACATTTACATAATCAGCACCTAGTGCTAATACATTTGCATTATTATGCATTCTTGAAAATTTAGCTGTCTGTTCTTCATAGCATGGTGCACATCTAACGCCTTTGAATTTATTTGCTACAATTGACATTCCAATTCCAGATCTGCAAATTAGAATTCCTGTTTCTGCCTTTTTAGAAGATATTTCTTCTGCAACTTTAGCAGCAAATTCAGGATAATTAACGCTCGTCTCTGAGTCTGTTCCTACATCTTTATATTCTATTCCTGCTTCTTCTAAATATTTTTTTACTTCCTCTTTTAGTTTATATCCACCGTGATCACTACCTATTACTATCATTTAATTTCATTCCTTTCCATTTAACAAATACAATATCTGCCACTCTTCTTATTTATAATATATTATATATATCATATTTTTGCATATTTTACAATATATTTTGAATATGAAGAAAAGAAGTTTTAAATTTATATTATTTTCTGTAAAAGAGAATTTATTATCAATAATTTTTATTTTATTTACAATATGTCTGGTGATATTTTCAAATTCTAATTTATCAGCTGCTAAAAATGGATTATCACTATGGGTAAATTCTGTTGTACCATCGCTCTTCCCATTTTTCATTGCAACAGAACTATTAAGCTACACAAATATTATCTCAGTTCTAGGCTCATACTTAAACTTTTTAATGAGACCTCTATTTAATGTGCCAGGTGAAGGTTCTTTTCCTTTTATTATGGGAATAATTAGTGGTTACCCAACAGGTGCAAAAATAGTTTCAAAATTCAAAAATGATGGAATATGTACATCTGTTGAAGCAGAACGCTTATTGGCATTTACCAACAATTCAGGTCCGCTATTTATAATTGGAACTGTGGGTATTTCACTTTTTGGTAATATTGAAATAGGCATACTCTTACTAGTAACTCACATATTGGCTTGTATTACTGTTGGAATTATATTTAGATTTTGGAAATATAATGATGTAAAAAATAATTTATCATCACAAATTTTTACAACACAAAAATCCTCATCAGCTGATATTAGTAGTTTAGGCAAAATCCTAGGTGCAAGTATTACAAGTGCAACTCGTACTGTTGTGCTTATAGGTGGTTTTGTCGTTTTATTTAGCGTAATTATATCAATAATTAACAGTAGTGGTATTTTAGATATACTGTGTAAGGTAATTAATCCTATTCTTTCCATACTAAATATAAGTCCCGAATTTTCGTCAGGACTTATAAGTGGAATTATTGAACTTACAAATGGCGTCAGCTTAATAGCGTCTGTTTCAATAAAATCAATTTCAGTTAATATTTTACTTTGCGCATTTCTACTTGGTTTCGGCGGTATATCTGTTGTATTACAAGTATTTAGCATAGTTTCAGAGGCAAACATATCAATAAAACCATATATAATTGGTAAGCTATTACAAGCAATCTTTGCCACATTATATACTTATTTAATTATAAATAATTTTGAATTTTTTAATTTAGATCTACTCTAAAATCTTCTAAATCTAGTATTATTACATCCACAAGATGAACTGTTGTCATTAGGTGGGTTTTGCGTATTTACAGTTGTATTAACTGTATTTATAGTAGCAGAATTCGTCGTAATTACATCATTATCGTCATCATCATGATCATCGTGTGCAATTCTTATAATAAGTCTTGTAATTACTGCTGTAATAAATGCAAGAATGGTATATAAAATAACATATATCAAGAAAGTAGCGTCAAACGCTGAAAATGCAACAACTAAATATATAGCAAAAAATATGGCAGAAACTTTTATAGGTGAATGTAAAATAGTTTCTAATACACTGGCAAGTATGATAGTAGCAATTGGCAAGGCAAATAATAAAAGTAACAAATTCATAATATGTATCTCCTTTATATCCTAATCTTGATATATAATATGTGCATAAATGAATTGTGTTACTAATTTTTATACTATTCATATTTTACTTCTACTAAATATAGTCCTTGTGGTGGCAAAGTTTTTCCAGCTTTTTCTCTGTCTTTTGACTCAATTATATCAGTTATATCTTCTGGTCTTATTTTTCCTAATCCTACTTCTAATAGTGTTCCTGCTATTATTCTTACCATATTATATAAAAAACCATTTCCTGTAAGCTCAATATATATTTTATCCACATTCTTATCCACATTTGCTCTATATATAGTCCTTACACTGCTTTTAGCTGATGTTCCACTTGCCTTAAAAGCTTTAAAATCATGTTCACCCTCAAAATATTTCGCAGCTTTTTTCATTGCCTCAACATCTAGTTTTTGAGGGAAACAATATTCCAAATTTCTGTATAATGCTGTACCATATTCTGAATTATTAATCACATATCTGTATGTTTTTTTCTTACAACTTAACCTGCTATGAAATCTCTCATCCACTTCTTCTGCTTTTTGTATTCTTATAGATTTTTTTAGATATGTATTTAATGCTAAAGGTATTTTTTCAATAGGAATATTAGAGTTTGTTTTAAAATTTGCAACTTGCCCAATAGCATGTACACCTGCATCTGTTCTGCCTGATGCATTTAATTCTACTTTTTCTCCTGTAATCCTTTCAATAACTTGCTCTATTTCTCCTTGAATATTCAATTTATTTGGCTGTTTCTGCCATCCATTAAACTCTTTTCCGTCGTATTCAATAGTTAATTTTATATTTCTCATTTTTTTATTCCCATATATTAAATTTATAATTATAGAGTATTCTGAAAAATTAAATATAATATTAAAAGATTAAGTTCTACATTCAAAATATCTACCTATAATACGCTAATTAGAGATTTATTTGATAATAATCTTTAAATTATAAACTGTAAGCAATTAACTTATTGCCTTTTTTAATCTTTTAATTACGCTGTCTTTTCCTAGAACTTGCATAATTTCATACATATCTGGTGTATTTGCTCTACCAGTTAATGAAATTCGTATCACTGTTGAAATATCTCCAACATGACCTTTGAATGCATCTGGATTTGCTTTGAATTCTTTTACCTCTCTTGCATATCCAAATTCATCTGCTAAATCTTTCATTTTATTAAACCATGTATTCTTATCATCTGATATATCGAAATATTTATCTATATATGTACTTACAATATTCTTTATTTCTTCTTTATCATTTATTTTCTGATATTCATAATCTATTTCTTGATTTAAAAACCTATCGTCATACATATATTCTATGTTCTCTCTAATAGTAGACCACTTAGAAATATCTTTTCTTGGCTTTTCATTACCACGTTCTATTCCTAGAACTTTTAATGTATAATCTGAATCTTTTTCTAATAACTCTTTCAAGTCATTATCATATATATTTGCCCATGCTAGAGCATAATTGTAAACTGTCTTTGCATCATATTTAGATATAACTGTTTTTGATATATCTAATAATTTTACCATATCAAATAAGGCTCCACTAGCACTCATTTTTTCTAGCAATAGGTCAAATTCATCTATTGAAGCATCTTTATTTTGCTTTCTCCACTGTTCGAAATTCGAATTTGCTATATTCAATAAATACTCCTTAACTGCATCTGCTGGAATTCCTTCTTTTGCATAATATTCAACTGCAGCCTCTGGATCTTTTCTTTTACTTAATTTTCTCTTTGCACCATTATCTTCCTTTAATATTGGTGCAATGTGACAATATTTTGGTGCTTTAAATCCTAATACTTGAAATAATTGAACATGTACAGGAAGTGAAGATAGCCATTCATCTCCACGAATTACATGTGTTGTTCCCATTAGATGGTCATCAACTGCATGTGCAAAGTGATATGTAGGAAGTCCATCTGATTTTATAATAACAATATCTTGATTGTTCTCTGGGAAAGTAACATTTCCTTTAATAACATCTTTAAACTTTATTTTTCTCTCTGGATCTCCTGGTGATTTTAATCTTATAATATATTCTTCACCATTTTTAATTTTTTCTGCCGCTTCTGTAATAGGCAAATTTCTATACTTAGCCCAGACCCCATAATATCCTGGTATAACCTTAGCTGCTTCTTGTTTTTTTCTCATTTCTTCTAATTCTTCTGCAGTACAAAAACAAGGATAAGCAAGTCTATTTGCAATTAGATATTTTGCATAAGCCTGATATATATCTTTTCTTTGGCTCTGCTTATATGGACCATAATCTCCAAATGATTCTTCATCATTCTTCATTCCCTCATCTGGAGTAATGTCAAATTTCTTTAGCGCTTCTATAATACCTGTTACACCATTTTCAACTTCTCTCTTTTGGTCTGTATCTTCAACTCTTAAGAAAAATATTCCATTAGTTTGCTCTGTAACTTTTCTTGCTATTAATGCTGAATAAAGTCCACCTATATGCACAAATCCAGTTGGACTTGGTGCAAATCTCGTAACAATTGCTCCTTCAGGTAAATTTCTTGTAGGATATTTTTCTTCATAATAAGAAATATCCTTAGCATTTGGGAATATCAAATCAGCTAAATCTTTATAATCCATATTTTTCAATCCTTTCTAAATTTCATTATTTAAAATCCTGCATCAATTATTATTGGCAATACCATAGGATTTCTCTTATTTTTTTGTAATAAATAGTCTCTTATTTTATCTTTAATAGTTGTTTTAATTATTGTCCATTCCTTAACATTATTATCCTCTAGAGATTCCAAAGTATTTTTTACAACTTTTTTAATATCTTCTATTAAGTTTTCTGATTCTCTAACATATACAAATCCTCTTGATATTATATCTGGTCCTGAAACAACTCGTCCCTCGCTATTCATTGATATTACAACAACAATTAATCCATCTTGAGATAAATGTTGTCTATCCTTTAAAACTATATTTCCAACGTCTCCTATACCTAGTCCATCTATCAATATTTTTCCACTTTGAACACTGCCAGTTACTTTTCCTTCATCTTGATTTATCTCTAATACTCTTCCATTGTTCAAGATAAAAATATTTTCATTTGGAATGCCCATCAATTTAGCAGTTTCTGCATGTGCTACTAATTGTCTGTATTCTCCATGTACTGGTATAAAATATTTAGGTTTTGTAAGTGCTAACATTAATTTTTGTTCTTCTTGGGCAGCATGTCCTGAGACGTGGATATTTTGTAATGAGCTATAAACAACATCTGCTCCTATCTTCATCAAATCATCTATTACCTTTGACACAAATTTTTCATTTCCTGGTATTGGAGTTGCAGAAATTATAACTAAATCATTAGGTGTAATTTGTACTTTTTTATGTTCGCCTGATGCCATTCTCGTTAATGCAGACATTGGCTCTCCCTGTGAGCCTGTAGTTATAATAGTTAAAGCATCATCTGGATATTTGTTTATTAAGTCAATATCAACAATTGTATTTTCTGGTATACTCATATATCCTAATTTGCATGCTATTTCTATTACATTAACCATACTTCTACCGCATACAGCAACTTTTCTTCCATATCTTACAGATGAGTTTATAATTTGTTGAATTCTATGAACATTTGATGAAAAAGTTGCTATAACAATTCTTTTCCTACAATTCACAAATAAATCATCAAAGACTTCTCCTATTGTACTTTCGGAGTTAGTATATCCTTTCTTCTCTGAATTCGTACTATCAGACATCAAAGCTAAAACTCCTTCATTTCCTAGTTCTGCAAAACGTCCCAAATCTACTTTCTGCCCATCTATTGGTGTATAATCTATTTTAAAATCACCTGTATGAACTACTACTCCAGCTGGTGTGTGTAATGCAATTCCAACAGCATCTGGAATACTATGTGCTGTTCTTATAAATTCAACTTTCATCTTTCCTAAATCTACAACTTGTCTTTGTTCTACTATATTTAATTTAGTAGATCTTAACAAATGGTGTTCTTCTAGTTTATTTTCAATCAAAGCTATTGTAAATCTAGTTGCATAAATTGGAACATTAATTTGTTTTAATAAATATGGAATTCCTCCAATATGATCTTCGTGACCATGCGTTATAACTAAGCCTTTTATTTTATCTTTATTTTTTACTAGATAAGTCATATCTGCAATAACAAAGTCAACTCCTAGCATATCCTCTGTTGGAAATGCTAAGCCACAGTCTATAATAACTATTTCATCTTCATATTCAAATACAGTAAGATTTTTTCCAATCTCTAATAATCCACCTAATGGAATTATCTTTAAAGGACTTGCCTTAAATCTAAAATCTTCTTTTACTCTAGTTCTTGGTTTTCTTTTATTTTCTCTTTTCTTTGTTTCTACTTTTTTAGTTTGTACTTTTACTGAAACTGTTGCTTCAGCTTTCTCTACCATATCTTCTTTCTTTGGTTTTTTATGATAATTATTAGTCCTTCTTTTCTTCTTTACTTCTTGTTTCTTCTCTTGTACAGAATCCACTAATAGATTCTCTATTTTTTCATCTTTCATATTCCTCTAATCAATCCTCTCTTCTTTAAGTATATTTTTATATATGTAAAACACAAGTCACGATGTGTTCACACCTTTCACATCGCTTGTCAATATTAAATTTTATCCGTTCAACAAATATAAAAAATAAAAATCTCATCTTTTACCATTACTGGCAACAACTGTTACCTATTATACTACTGTATAGTATTTTTGTCAAGCAATTGAAAATATATACATAAATTGACCAAAGCAATTCTGATTGTTGTTCAATCTCGCAATTTTTCCACCTTTTCTTCTCGAAAGCAATAGTAATTATATAAAATAGTAATTTCATCGAAACTCCCTATTAGATTAAAAACGCCACACCGTTTGGTGTGACGTTTTTCGCAACTCTTGGAGGGTTGCTTACTTGTTGTAATCTCTAATCTGGATAACTGGCTCTCCGTCATCATTGGTTGCATTCATATTGATATCTTTATACTTCTTCTTCTGAGGTGTACGAGCAAATCCAAGATTCTTATCTGTAGATTGCTCTTCTCTTAATACGGAGATAACCACTGCAGTCGCCATAATGGCTTGTATCCACCACATTATTGTAGGTGCTAAACTTCTTGTATTAAATATTTGCCAGCCAAATAGACCAGGTAATATATTAATAATTTCAAGAAGTAGACGTGCTACAACAGGTAATGAAAGAACAGCCATGGATATACCTGTCATGGTCCAAGCAATTCTTGTTCTAGCTTTATCATGATCTGTGCCTTCAGCATATATGATCATGACAGCTGCTATAACAAAAGTTACAAGGAAAAATGCAAACTTGCTCGCTCCAACGTTTCTTAAATCAATCCAGCTAATGACCTTTTTAAAAGCCGAATTAGCAAGCCAGATTATGATTGTCCAGTTAATAATCCTCCAAAGCCGGTGAATCCAAAGTAATTCTTTCTGGCGTTTCTTCTTTTCAGCTTCCCTCTGCTCTTTATCTGTTTTGCAATAAGGATTATCTTCAGGTTCATCAACTTGACTTGCATCTTCTAGCAAGTTTATTATTCCGTCTGTAATATCCCTTACCATGTTGAGATTACTAACTTTGTCTTGCCGATCATCTGTGTTTGTTGTCATAAACTTTTCCTCCATTTCTTTAATAAAGTCGAATTGCATTTTTTACTCGACTACTCTAGTTCCTCAATAATATTATACCACCTTTATAGACAAAAATCAACTTATACTATTCTTTTAAAGCCTTGTCCCAACGCCTCTCTTGCGTTTGATATTACCAAAAATGAATTTGGATCTATTCTACTTGCTATTCTCTTAATTCTTGAAACTTCTCTTCTTGATGCTACACACCATAACATCATTCTATCCTTCTCATTATACATTCCTTGTGCATATATCCCTGTACTACCTCTTCCGATTTTTATGCCAATCTGCTTTGCTATCTCTTCATACTTATTAGAAACTATAAATATCATCTTGGTAAAATTCGTTCCTTCAAAAATTATATCAATCATCTGACCTGATAGATATATTGCAATTACAGAATATAAAGCTATTTCTATTTCTCTAAAAAATAACACATTTAGTCCAACTATTATGCAATCTATCATAACTATAATATTTCCTGTCTTTGCAGTTGGTTTAAATTTAGTTATTATATTGCTTAACAAATCTGATCCACCTGTTGAGGCATTTGCCTTTAAAATAATTGCTGTTCCAATACCTATTAATATACCTCCATAAATGCTGGCAAGTAATCTATCTGTAGTTAAAGCTTCTACTCCATCAAATATATTTAAAAACAGCGAAAGAAGCCCTGTGCCTATAATTGCTTTTATAAAAAACCTTCTTCCTAATTTAAATAATGATATCGCAAATAAAGGCAAATTCAATACTATAATAGTTGTTCCCATTGGAAAAGCTAGTAAATAATATGTTATTGTAGCAATTCCTGAAAATCCACCTGAAGATAAATGATTAGGTAAAAGAAAAAAAGCTGTTCCAAATGCCATAATTGCAGATCCTATTATCATCAATATTAATTCTCTTATCCATCTTCTTGTTATGAGATATATTTTTTTTGCTCTATATGTCATTTTTGCACCTCCAATTTGATTGGATACATTAAAATCAATAATCGCTATCACAATAAAGAACCTAGAATGTATTATTAACATTCTAGGTTCTTTTATGTATTAATCTTCATAAATTGTTAAAATTTTCATTTCTGATCTTCCTGGTTTTATTTTTTCATTTGGTATTACTTGCATATCCACCAAGTATAAATCTTTAAATTTATTTATATTTTCATTTTCATAGCCAATTACATTATCTACATTTGTTGGATGAACTTCTACTCTTACTTCCTTAACTTTATTATTATACTTTTTAATTTTTCCTACAATGCTATCATACCAAATGCTATCTTCCACTAATTGAGGGAAATTTTTATGTAATGGACCTGCAATAACTTTTTGTTTTTCTTCTAAATTATTTTCATCTAAAATACCAACTGTTATTGCTTTTATTTTTTTCTTGTTAAACATATAAATAAGATCTTTACATCTATCAATTGCCTGTGGAAGTATTAAAGGTTCATATTCATTATTTTTGTATGCTTCATCTAATTCTGTTCCTTCTATTACTAAAACAGGATATATTCTTACTAAACTTGGTTTAAATTTAATTAAAATCTTTGCACTTTCTTGTTCATCTATTCTAGTACTATCAGGAAATCCTACCATTAACTGATACCCTAAATTTAGTCTGCTTCTTTTTATTAACTTAGAAGCTCTTTTAATATCATCTAGTTCGTAATTTGCCTTATACTTCTTTAAAATATAATTATTAGCAATTTTAACTTCTAGTTCTACAGTTACTACATTATATTGTTTTAGTAACTTTAATAATTCTTTTGTAGCCCTTTTTGGCTCTATTGAAATATGTAACTTTTCAAGGTTATTGCTTTTCATTTTCTCATTTGCCTTTTCTAAAAATTTCTCCATGTCACTTTCTTTTACCTTAGACAAACTTCCCGCATAATATTGTTTATAATCCTTCATTTCATTCTTCCTTTCTATTTATTTTTCAAGCGCATGTCGTGCTGCTTGCATTTCTGCTGCTTTTTTGCTTTTTCCTTCTCCTACTGCTAATATCTTTCCATTACAAGATACTTGTGCTTTAAATTTTTTGTCATGATCTGGTCCTGATTCATGTATTATTTCATACACAATTTTTACATTTCCATTTACCTGTAATTTTTCCTGTAATACAGTTTTATAATCTTTAAGTCCAACATTTTTAGTAGCTTGCTCAATTGCATCTTTTAGATTTTCTATTATAAATTTTTTGGCACTATCTATTCCTCCGTCAATACACATACCTGCTATTACTGCCTCAACACTATCTGCTAAAATTGCCTTTAATTTTATTTTTTCACTATGTTGCTCACTTTTACCTAAAAGTAAGAAATCACTAAAATTATGCCTTAAAGCCACTTCATATAAGCTATCTTCACATACTACAGTAGCTCTAACTTTAGTCATTTCCCCTTCCTTTAAATTTCTGTAATTATTATAAATATATTCACTTGATACATACTCTAAAATACTATCTCCAAAAAATTCTAATTTTTCATTGCTTTGGACATTTTTTATATTTGCATAAGATGTATGTGTAAGTGCCTGTTCTAAGAGTTTTTTATCTTTAAATACATACCCTATGCTGTTTTCTAATACTGTAAACTCCATATAATCCTCCTATTGTATTGTCACTATTATATACTCTATCCAAAAAAAAATCAATAATAAAAAGCAATTATAAATTTGAGATAACCAATTATTTACATTGTTTTTATGCTAATTTTATGTTAATCTATATTTATAAGAATATTCATACACTTTTTGAATATTTATATTTAGAAGGGACTGATTAATTTTTATGAAGAATAAGATAATTAATATATATAATTCCATGGATAAGAGAACAAAAAATTTGATGAATAAAGGTTTAATCTTTTGCTTTTTATTAGCAGTTATATCAAGCTTATGCCTACTTACTTATAATTTATTCTATAGCTCCATTACTCTTTATTACATAGGTTTTTATTTATTTAAAAATAGTATTTTATTTGCAAGTGTATTTTTAGTGTTAGGATTAGGATTTGATAAATTAAAGAAAGAGTTAGAACAATAAAAAGCCACCCTAATGGGTGGTTTTTTCTATTTATTTAATTCATCTTTAAACATTTGATTTAACATTTGAGGATTTGCTTTTCCTTTTGTTTCTTTCATTGCTTGACCTACCAAAAATCCTAAAGCTCTATCTTTTCCAGCTTTATAATCTGAAACAGATTGAGGATTTGCTTCTAGTATTTTTAGTACCACCTCTTTTATAGCTCCTTCATCAGAAATTTGTATCCAGCCATTTTCTTCAATTATTTCTTTTGGTTTCTTAGTGTCATCAAACATTTTTTCCAATACTTTTTTAGCTATTGAACTACTAATTGTTCCTTTTTCTATTAAATCAATTAACTCTGCTAAATCTTTTCCAGAGAATTTAATATCTGATGGTTCCATTTCTCTCTCATTTAATATTCTAGATATATCTGACATAATCCAGTTACATACTGCTTTTGGATTATTAGAGATTTTTGTTGCTTCTTCAAATAGATTTGATAAATATTTAGATGAAGTTAATCCATCTGCTTCCTTTTGAGTCAATTTGTAATCATCTAAATATCTCTGTTTTCTGCTTTCTGGAAGTTCTGGTAATCCATTTTTAATATTTTGAATATATTCTTCTGATAGTTTAATTGCAACTAAATCTGGATCTGGAAAATATCTATAATCTTGAGCATCTTCTTTATCCCTCATTGAAAAAGTTCTTCCTGATACGTCATCCCATCTTAAAGTTTCTTGTTCAATCTTTCCGCCATTTTCAAGGACTTCAACTTGGCGAGCTCTCTCATATTCTATTGCTCTTACAATACTTCTAAAAGAGTTCATATTCTTCATTTCTGTTCTTGTTCCAAATTCTGTATCACCTTTTTTCCTTACAGACACATTTACATCTGCTCTGAAAGACCCCTCTTGCATCTTGCAATCTGAAACCTCAATATATTCAAGTATTGCTTTTAATTTCTTTAAATAGGCATCAACCTCTGCTGAACTTCTCATATCTGGTTCTGAAACTATCTCAATTAATGGCACTCCTGCCCTATTTAAATCAACTAGACTTCCCTGCCCAAAATCATCATGATTTAATTTTCCTGCATCTTCTTCAATATGAATTCTTGTAATTCCTATTTTTTTCTTTTCATCATCTACTGTTATTTCAATATATCCATGCTTACATAAAGGTTTATCATATTGAGATATTTGATATGCTTTTGGTAAATCTGGGTAAAAATAATTTTTTCTATCATTCTTGCTATCTCTTTCAATTTCGCAATTTGTAGTTATTCCAGCTTTTACAGCATATTCTACAACCTTTTCATTTAATACTGGTAAAGTTCCAGGCATTGCCATACATATTGGACAAACTTGTGTATTTGGACTCGCACCAAATTTTGTTGGACATTTGCAAAATATTTTAGTTTTTGTAGATAGCTCTGCATGAACTTCAAGTCCTATTACTGTTTCATAATCCTCAACTGACATTTATATATCCTTCCTTTCGATTACTAATTTTTAAATTGTGGTTTATAATTTTCTCTAAATTTTGTAGCTTGTTCATAAGTATATCCTGCATTTAATATTGTTCCTTCATCAAAGCGTTTTCCTATTAACTGCATTCCTACTGGCATTCCATTACTATCTACTCCGCAAGGTATAGATAATCCTGGAAGTCCTGCTATATTTACTGAAACTGTACATATATCTGATAAATACATTTCTAATGGGTTATCTGATTTTTCTCCAATTTTAAATGCTGTTGTTGGTGCTGTTGGAGTTAATATAATATCGTAATTTTCAAAAACTTCATCAAATTTATTTTTTACTAAAGTTCTAACTTGTTGTCCTTTTTTATAAAAAGCATCATAATATCCTGAGCTTAATACATAAGTACCAAGTATTATTCTTCTTTTTACTTCATCTCCAAAGCCTTCACTTCTTGAATTAATATAAATATCTCTTAGATTATTGAATTTTGGACTTCTATATCCATATCTAATTCCGTCAAATCTGCCTAAATTTGAACTAGCCTCCGCACAGGCGATAATGTAATATGCTGCAAGTGCATAATTTGCTATATCTAATGATACTTCTTCTACAATTGCTCCCAATTCCTTATATTTTTCAATTGCTTTTTCTAAATTAGCTTTTACTTCAAGATTTATACCTTCTCCAAAGAACTCTTTTGGGACAGCAATTTTTAATCCTTTAACATCATTCTTCAAACATTTTGTATAATCTTTTCTCTCTATATCTGCTGAAGTACTATCATTTTCATCATGACCTGCAATTACATTTAATAGAATTGCTGTGTCTTGCACATCTTTTGTGAAAGTTCCTATTTGATCTAATGATGATGCATAAGCTACAAGTCCAAATCTTGAAACTAAGCCATATGTTGGTTTTAACCCTACAACTCCACAACAACCTGCAGGTTGGCGAATACTTCCTCCTGTATCAGAACCTAATGCCCATGGAACCATATTAGCAGCAACAGCAGCTGCTGATCCTCCTGATGATCCACCTGGTACTCTATTTAGATCCCAAGGATTTTTTGTTTTCTTAAAATATGATGTTTCTGTTGAGCTTCCCATTGCAAACTCATCCATATTTGTCTTTCCTAAACTTATCATATTTTCATTATTTATTTTTTCGACAACTGTTGCATTATATGGAGCTACAAAATTCTCTAGCATTTTAGATGCACATGTAGTCTTTACTCCTTGAGTACACATATTATCCTTTATACCTATTGGAATTCCTGCTAAATCCCCATCTATCTCCCTATTATTTATCTTTTTCTCAATAATATCTGCTTTTTTCATAGCTTCATCGGTTGTCAAAGTTATAAATGCTTCAACATCTTTTTCCTTTTCATTAATCCTATCAACATAAGCCTTAGTTATCTCTGTTATTGTTAGTTCTTTATTTTTTAACTTATCTTGTAACTCATGAACTGTTAATTCTGTAATGTCCACTTTGATATCCTCCTTATATAATTTTCTATCTGTAATTTATATATTATTAGCATACTATTGTACTACTTTAGGAACGCGAATCATATTATCCTGCTCATCTGGAAAGTTCTTTATCATTCCATCTATATTATTAAATTCTTCTACTTGGTCTTTTCTAAATACATTATAAGAATCTCTTTCTCTAACAGTCTCTTTTAAGCCCTCTATCGGTGCTTTATTTACTATGTTTGCAAAATTTAAAATGTCTTGCAGATTTAACAAATATTTTTCTATCTCATCATCTTGCAATTTTAGTCTTGCTAGATTTGCAATATGCAACAATTCCTCTTTTTTCACTTCCATATAAATCTTTCCTTTCTATTTATTATGTTATTATATAACGACTTTATCATAAAATCAATTTATTTTTTATCTATGCTTATATGAACTTCTTTTAGTTGTTCAGCAGTTACATTTCCTGGTGCATTCATTAATAAATCCTGTGCTTTTGCATTCATTGGAAATGCTATAATATCTCTTATGCATTCTTCTCCTGTCAATAGCATTATCATCCTGTCTATACCTGGTGCTATTCCTGCATGTGGTGGAGCTCCATATTGAAAAGCTTCATATAATGCTCCGAATTTTGATTTTACATCTTCCTCTGTATATCCTAAAATCTCAAATGCCTTTTTCATTATTTCTATATCATGATTTCTTACTGCTCCTGAAGATAATTCAATTCCGTTACATACAATATCATATTGATATGCAAGTATATCTAGTTTATCTTGTTGCTCTAATGCTTTTATTCCACCTTGTGGCATTGAGAATGGATTATGACAAAATCCTAATTCTCCATTGTCTTTTATTTCATACATTGGAAAATCTACTATCCAACAGAACTCAAATTTGTTTTCATCTATTAATCCTAATCTTTTACCTGCCTCTTCTCTTATAAGTCCTGCAAGTTCCTCTACTCTACCTTTGTTTTCAGCTATAAAGAAAATTGCATCACCGATTTCTGTGTTTGTTCTTGTTAGCATTTCTTCTTTTTCTTTATCTGGAATTAATTTTGCAATAGGTCCTTGTAAACTTCCATCTTCCATAACTCTTAGCCATGCTAACCCCTTTGCTTTGCAATCTTTTATCGCAAAATCTGTCATATCTTCAAAAAATGTTCTTGGCATACTTTTAACATCTTTTACTGTTATTGTTCTTACAATTTTTCCATTAAACACTTTTATATCTAGTTTTTCAAATATATCAGTAATATCTTCTATTATCAATGGGTTTCTTAAATCAGGTTTATCTGTTCCATATTTAAGCATTGCTTCTTTATAAGTTATCCTTGGAAATGGAGTTTTTACAATATCTTTATTTGAAAACTTCTTGAATGTATCACACATAACTTTTTCCATTACAGCAAATACATCCTCTTGATTTGCAAATGCCATTTCCATATCTAGTTGATAGAATTCTCCTGGACTTCTATCAGCTCTTGCATCTTCATCTCTAAAGCAAGGTGCAATTTGGAAATATTTATCTATACCTGATACCATTAATAATTGCTTAAATTGTTGTGGTGCTTGTGGTAATGCATAAAACTTACCTGAGTTTAATCTACTTGGCACTAGATAATCTCTTGCTCCTTCTGGTGATGAACTCGTAAGTATTGGTGTTTGTACTTCTAGGAAACCTAATTCTATCATTTTCATTCTTAAAAATTGTATTACTTCTGCTCTTAATTTAATATTTTTTAGTACTTCTTTATTTCTTAAATCTAAATACCTATATTTTAATCTTAAATCTTCACGTGTTTTTTTACTTTCTGAGATTTCAAAAGGTAGCATTTTTGTTCTTTTACCTAAAATCTCTATTTTTTCTGCCTTAAGTTCTACAAGTCCTGTATCTAGTTTTTCATTTATTGTTTCTTCATCTCTTTTTCTAACAGTACCTGAAATGGATACAGTAGACTCTATTGGAATTCTTGCTGCAAATTCTACTAAATCTGGATTATCTCTTACAACTACTTGTGTTATTCCATATTGATCTCTTAAATCAATAAACAAAACTCCACCTAAATCACGAATTGTATCAACCCAACCTGCAAGTTTTACCTCCTTTCCAACATCCTCAAGTCTAATTTCTGAACATAAATAAGTCCTATAATCATTCATTTTAACTATCATTCCTTTCCAGTAGAAATCTAGGTGAAAAAGGAGCAAGTAGTACAACAAATCAAAAAAGCTTTCATCCCTGTAATTAAATACAGGGACGAAAGCTTAGTTCCGCGGTACCACCCTTTTTGAAAATATCGTTATTTTCCTCTTTTTCGAAAAGTGCTCCAATGTGTTTCACAAATTGAACTATTTAAAATGCTTACAGCCAATGGCATTTTTTCTCTATCAATAGTTTACTCAATCGCTTTCATCTTCATTGCACTATTTTAAATTTTAAAATATTATATATTAGTTTTACTCAAATGTCAATATTTTAAACATATAATTTTTCAACATTTTTATATTTATGCCAACGAAAATGGCGCGCATATATATGCGCGTCATTTTCGTCATTTCATCCAGTAAATCGCGGAATCAGCCGTCATTGTAAAATTCTTTTCTTCAAATTCATCCTGCCAAACCCTATATTCAACCAAATAATACCCCTCTTCTTCTAGATTAATGTAATAATAATCCTCATTATTAGTATCTTTCACTATATCTAGTGCCTTACCACTTGGTGATATAATAGTTATGATCTCCATATTATCAAATATTGGTTTTGAACATATTAAAAAATGTAGTGTTACACTATCTGCATCTTTAAAATGTAGGATTTTAGAGGGCTTTTGAATTTGATTATCGCTGCTAGTGCTTATTGGTAAGTCTTTAAAGTCAGAAAATGTCACAACCGGTAAACTATTATTGAATGGATTATAAGTTTCCTCATCCAATACTAATTCCTCTGTGCTTATTCCTTTTTCTAGCCAATATTGTGCTTCATTCTTTTTCATGTCAAATGCTTTCATAAGTTCCAATTGCATTTCAAAAGACTTTTCCTTTACCAACTCTTCAATATTCAGTTTTACAGTTGCTACATTCAAGGATTCGATATCGCAAGTCTGTTCTTTTATCCGTGGTGGCATTAAAAGTGTCAAAATCACTGTTGCACAGACAAATCCCAACACAAATCCCATTAGTGTATACCGAATGCTCCCTCTTGTTTCCGCTTCTTTCATTATGTTTTCCTCCTATTCTCTGGTTCACTCTTGGCGAACACTGTTATTCATTATACTCCCCTTTACATAAAATTGCAAATTATCAAATTTTGTCCTATATCTTTTTTGAAAAAATACTTTTAAATTTCAATTTTTCCACTAAATCTTTTATTTATCATTTTTCTCAACTTTTGATTTTCCTTCTTTTTTAATTCAGGGTCTTCTCTTGTAATTTTATTTGCTACTACCTGTACTTCTCGTAAAATGTCCATATCTTCAAAAAGATTTGCTACCTTAAATTCTGGTAAGCCATGTTGTTTAGTGCCAAAAAAGTCTCCTGTACCCCTCAATTCTAAGTCTTTTTCAGATATTACAAAGCCATCATTAGTGTCCTGCATAACTTTCATTCTTTGCAATATTGTATTAGAATGTCCTTCATATTTTAAAATACAATAAGATTGATACTCTCCTCTTCCTACTCTACCTCTTAACTGGTGTAATGTTGCTAATCCAAATCTTTCTGCATTTTGTATTACCATTAAACTAGCATTTGGCACATTAACTCCAACTTCTATTACAGTTGTTGAAATCAAAATATCTATTTTACCATCCTTAAACTCTTGCATTATTTGGTCTTTTTCCTTCTGTTTCATTTTTCCATAGATGTATTCAACTCTAAACTCTGTGAACACTTGATTTTTATATATTTCAACCATTTCCATTACTGATTTTGCATTTATTTCTTCATTTTCTTCCACTAATGGACATACTATATAGCACTGTCTCCCCTCTTTTACCTGTTTTTTTATAAAATTATTTATCCTGTCTTCCATAGATTTTGTTACTGCATAAGTTTCTATTTTCTTCCTATCTGGTGGTAATTCATCTATTGAAGATATATCCAAATCTCCATAAAGAATTAGTCCCAAAGTCCTTGGAATTGGTGTTGCAGTCATAACTATTGTATCTACATTTTTCCCCTTAGCTGATATAATACTTCTTTGATTTACTCCAAATCTATGTTGTTCATCTGTTACAACTAAACCTAAATTCTTAAAAACTATATTCTCTTCCAATATTGAATGAGTACCTATTAATACATCTATCTCGCCATTAGCTAATCTTTCTATTACATCATCTTTTTTCTTTTTAGTCATATTACTTATCAAAAGTTCGCATCTAATTCCAAATGGTTCTAATACATTTGTAAAACTCTCTAAATGTTGTGTAGCCAAAATTGATGTTGGTGCCATTATTGCCATTTGATATCCTGACTTTACAGCTTTATAAGCTGAAATAATCGCAACAATTGTTTTTCCTGAACCTACATCTCCTTGCAATAACCTATTCATTACTTTATCAGATTCCATATCTCTGTCAATTTCCTCTAAAACTCTTAATTGTGCTTTTGTTAATCGAAAAGGAAGTGAATTTATTACATCTGACATTTTCGCATTTTTATCAAATTGTATTCCATTATGACTTTGTGTTGATTTATATTTTAAATTATTTAGTAGAAGTTGCATTGTCAATAACTCTTCAAAAGCAAATCTATATCTTGCATGTTTGAACTCATCAAAATTTTTAGGGAAATGTATTTTATGAGTTGCTTCATTTATTCCCATTAGGTTGTAATCCGCTAATAAATAGTCTGGAAGTATCTCCTCTAAATTTCCTTCGACTGCTTTTAACCCATTTTCTATTATCTGTCTTAATACATTTTGAGATAGTTTATAAGTTAAAGGATAAATTGGTATAATTTTTCCTGTATTTTTAGTTTCATTATTTGAGTCAAATACAGGTGAATTCATAGTAACTGTTCCTGCTTTTTTGCTCACTTTTCCATAAAAACTATACTCTTTTCCTGATACGAATTTATCTTTTAAGTATGGTTGATTATACCAAACAATTTCCATAGTACCTGTATCATCACTAACAAGTAATTTGCAGATTTTCATATTTCTTTTAACATTTATTACATGAAATCTTGAGGCTGGAACTGCTCTTATTAAGGCTTCATCTCCATCTTGTAAATCTATTATTTTTCTTGGTTTTCCTCTATCTTCGTAATCCCTAGGATAATATGTAATTAAATCTTCTAATGTGTATATCCCTAATACATTTAATAATTTTACTTTAGTTGGGCCTACGCCTTTTAAATATTGAACATCTTGATTTAATTCCATTTTTTCTCCTTTCAAGCATATTTTTCTATATTATTACATATTTTTCTATATTTGTAAAATAATATAAAAAAGTAACTAGCCCCTTTTATTCTGCAGATTTTTAAGTTTCCAAACAAAGTAAGGAAATCTCAAGGTCAATAGTGATTATAGTATTTTTATCTAATATAAAAAAATAACCCTAGCTTAATGCTAGGATTATTTATATTTTATTTATTTACCATATCTTTTAATGCTTTTCCTGCTTTGAAAGCTGGAGCTTTAGAAGCTGGTATTTTAATTTCTTCTTTAGTTCTTGGGTTTCTTCCTTTTCTAGCTGCTTTTTTTCTAACTTCGAAAGATCCAAAACCAACTAATTGTACTTTTTCTCCTTTAACTAATGCTTCTGCTACTGCTTCTGTGAAAGCATTTAAGTTAGCTTCTGCACTTTTCTTTGTTTCTCCAGTTTTTGCAGCTATGGCTGCTACTAATTCAGATTTGTTCATTTAAATTACCTCCTATTATATGTAGATGCTCATATTTTTTTGTTATCATCTACTTCTAAAAACATTATTCGTCAATTTAATTCAAAATCCTTCTTTTTTTTTAATATATTTTTTAATTTTTTCTTAGGGGCATCTCATCTTTTCGTATTTTTGTCATTTTGCCTTTAAATTTAATTCGCTTTATTTCTTGTAAAACCCTAGTTTTTCAAGGACTTTTATTAACTTTGACCCATACGGTATCATTCTCATTTCTTCTTCATCTAAAATTTTTAAAATTATTACTAATAGAACATATATTATTATAGCCGTCAATATCGCTATTATTGTTGCTATTCTTTCAGAAATTATACCAGCAAATAAGAAATATATATAATATGAGCATATTCCCATTGCTATTGTGGCAATTATAGGCTTTATTATATACTTTGTAAATTTTGTATCAAGTTTTATAGTCTTTGCTAATACAATATAACTTAAAACAAATGCTACAATGTTATTTATAATTGAGCCTATTGCTGCTCCATATACTCCTATTCCTGGAATTGAAATTAGCCAAATATTAGCTATTAATTTAGTAATTAATCCTATTGTAGAAGTAATCGCAGGAGTCATTATCTTCCCTAATCCCTGTAAAGCGCCATTAATAGTTTGAGCTAATACTGAAAATATAATTGTTATTGCACTTATCTGCAATAATAAACTACCATTTGTAGCATTTGGGAATAGTAAATTTATTATTTGCTTTGAAAATATCATCATACCAACTGTACATGGCAATCCTATTAATATTGATATTAATATTGAAAAAGATATTCTTTTACTAGCACTCTCTTTTTCTCCTCTTGCCATTGAAGAAGAAATTGATGGAACTAGTGCTGTGGCAAATGCAATATTAAATGATAATGGTAATGTTATTAGTGTATCAACTTTTCCACTTAATATACCATACTGTGATTTTGCTTCTGCTTCTGATAAGAATTTTTTTAATCCTCTTACTACAGTAATAGAGTCTATATTCTTGTTTAAAGTCGACATTATTGCACTTAAAGTTATTGGTATTGATACAAAAAGTATCCTTTTTACTATACTTGTTAATCTTTCATGCTTATAATTAACTGAGTTTTTTATCTCTACTGCAATATCTCTTTTATATATTTTATAATATAGTGTTAGATATCCAAAACTTAGTAAAACAGATAATGTCGTAGCTAAATTAGCACCTGCAGACATTAATGTTGTATTTAAATTCGTAACTAATCCTACTATTTCTACTACAATTACTGTAAGTACTGTTTTAAATATTTGCTCTAGTGTTTGTGATTTTGCTGTTACAGATATTTTCTCTCTACCATTAAAATACCCTCTTAATACTGATGCAATTGTAACAAAGAAAATTGCTGGTGATAAAGCTACAAGTGTCATTTCAGCCTCAGGGATTTGTAAAATGACATTTGATATATAACCTGCTCCCAAGAATAATATCATTGTAGCAATAAATCCTATTAAGCCAAATGTTAAAAGTGCAATTTTAAATATTCTGTGTGCTCCTTTACTGTCACCAATAGCAACTTTTTCAGATACTAACTTTGAAATGGCATTTGGTACTCCGATTGATGATATTGTAAGTAGTAATGCGTATATTTGATACCCGCTACTATAAATTGCATTTCCAGTATCACCAAAGCCTTCTTTATTAGTAAGATATATTTTGTATATTAGTCCTAATAACTTTATTACTAGTTGTGAAATCATTAATACTAATACACTCTGCATAAAGCCTTCTTTTTTTATTCTTTTCTTATTTTCAGTTTCCTCCATTATTTTTTCCCCTTCGTTTTATATGATAGGAAAGCTATACTTTTCTACTATATAAAGCACCATCGCTATTATTCTGAGTTTTATTTTTTCAATTGAAAACTCAAATCGCCAAAACAAATTAAAGAAAATTTTTCTTATTTATTTAATCTAGCTTTTATATTATATTATTAAGTTTATATTTTATCAATATTTTTGATATTTATTTTATATATATTGTAAATATAGATATGTTTTTTTATGTAAAAGACTTGTTTTTTTGCTGAATTTATGGGATAATATATAAAGCATAATTATATCGAAAGTGGTGGGATAATTGTTGAAATATTTAGATAAATTTTTAAGTATATTAAAAACTGATAGAAATACATTCTTTACATATCTATTAACATTATTTACAATATACATAGCAGTAGATAGAATTGTTGAAATGATATTCATTTTCGTAACTGGTATAGGTGTATCATACTGGGGACCTATTCTTTATACATTTGCATTAGCATGCCCTATATTTGCATTTTTATTTTCATGTGCATCAAAATTTGCAAAAGATACTACTAAGAAATTTACTTTTCTTATTCTGTATTTTGTAATGGTATACATTATAGGAATTTCAATGGTAGTTCAATGGATAAATCAATTAGGATGGTTATTATTACTTTCTGTACCAAATTATGTTGAAATTGTTACAGGTTTCTATGTAGAAGTAAAAAGAGCATTCTGCGCAATAGCATTTTATTTCCCTGTTACCACTGTAGCAACATTATTCTGGTTCTTATATACAGATGTTGGCGATACATATCTAGAATATCAATCTATCATGGATTATGGAGGACTTGATATTTCTAAAAAGCCAGCAAAACTTGGTCCATATAGTTATGAAATTAGCTTCGGTACTGACTACGAAACAGGTAGTTCAGCTAAAATCTGTGAAGCACGTAGATTTGAACCAACTCTTGTCTGTGGTGTATCTGGCTCAGGAAAAACTTCTCTTATCTTTGAACCAATGATTGCCCATGACTTAAAGAAAAAATATTTCTTCAAAGAGGCTTCAAAAGAATTAGGTCATACAGCATTAAAAACTGGACTTGCAACATTAAGTTGTCCTTATGATAATGATTATATAAATAAAAATTTCTCTTTAAATATGCTTACAGTTAAAGATGGAAAAGAAAAATTATATAGAGCTTATATGCATAAAATGTTCTTAAGCGATAATTCATCAGTATATAGAGATTTAGGAATAACATCTATTGCACCTGATTTTGAAACTATTTCTCATATGATCGACGTAGCAGATAATTTCAATATACCTTATACATTAATAGATCCAGCAGATTTGAAATCAATAGGAATAAATCCATTTGCATATGGTCGTCCAGAAGTCGTAGCTGTTGTTATATCTGCAATCCTTTCTAACATGTATATGTCACAGAAACCAACTCATGAAGAAGCATATCATCAAAATTCTGCTTTACAAGCAGTTGAAAATCTATCAATTATTTTAAGTGAAATGTATCCAAAGCTTCATGATGGACTACTTCCAAACTTAGAAGATATGCTAGATATGTTTAATAATTTTGATTTGATTATTGATTTATGTAACAAAATGGAACAAGACCCTGAACTTGCTACTAAATATAAATTACAAATTAACTATTTCAAAAAATATTTTACACCTGGTGAATTCTTACATGATACACAAGCTTCTATATATTCAGCTGTTACTCAATTAGATTTATTATTAAGAATGCCTGGTCTTAAAAATATTTTGTGTAATAGAACTAACAATATAGACTTTAGTAAAGCACTTGAAACAGGTCAAGTAATATTTGTTTGTACAAGGCGTGGTGATCTAGGTCGTATGCTTCATAAAGCATTTGGATTGTTCTTTATCCTTTCAATGCAACATGCTGTACTAAAAAGACCAGGAAATGAGAATACACGTATTCCAAATTTCTTATATATTGATGAATTTGCTGACTTTGTATGTAATAATACTTTACCATTATTTACAATGTATAGAAAATATAGAGTTGGAACAATAATATCTACTCAAAATATAGCTCAATTACGTCTTGAAAATAATGAAAATGTTCAAAAAACAATAATAGCTAACTGTATTACAAAATTTGTATTTGGTAATAATAGTGCTGGAGATAATGAATGGTGGTCAAAAGAAATGGGTTCTAGAAAGCTATGGAAAACAACTCAAGATTATCACATTGGAGGACCTGGTGCAGACAATAGCAATGGTGCAAATTATAAAGGTGCTTCATGGGATTGGGTTCCTTGGTTCAAACCTGATGCTATTCAAAACTTTAAATTTAAAATTGCCGCATTTAAAACTAAAGATGCAGGAGGAAAATACTATGCTGCTAAATTAACTTTAAACTTCCTTGCTTCTGAATATAAAGAACCACATAAATCAAAAGTATTTGACTTCGCTAAATTTAATAATGAAATTTCATCTAACGATTCTTATGATAGTTTAAATAGAGGCAAATTTAAATCATATGATAACACTTCTAGTGATAATGCTGATAATCCAATTCAAGCTGATTCTGATTTCTTATACAATAATGGTGACTCAATAATATTTGATTTTAATAAAAAGAATGATGATAATAATTAATAAGTAAAATAATACCCTCAGTTGAACTGAGGGTATTATTTTGTAGTTTTAATTATCTAATAATTTAAGTTCTACATTAGCTACTTTATATTTATTAGTTTCTTCATCTAATTTAAATTCAACTAAAGTATCAGCTAAACTCTCCTTATTCTGTCTTAAATCTGTGGTAAAATATAATTTTATCTTTGGTATCTCTAAACCTTTTATAACTATATTTTTATACGTTTCCACCATATGTTTTTCATCCTCACAATCTATAATTAATTGTGGTAATGAATCATATCCAGAATCTCCAGGAACAAAATTATTATAAAAATCTCCATAAAACTTCATCTTATCTTCCAATTTTTTCTCCCAGTCATCTTCTCTTCTAATTACTTCAAAAACAAATATTATAGACTTGCCGTTTTTAGAAAGTTTTACACTTCCACCTGTAGCTTTAAATGTTTTTCCTAATGATTTCGCCGTTAATGATGGTTTTACTGTATATTCATCAAATGCTTTTACCTTTCTCAAATAAGCTAATAATATTTGATTTCCAGCTAATCTTTTTTTAATCATTCCTACTGGTTTAGTATTATCACTTGGTTGCCACTTGCACTCTATTCCCCTTGAAGTCAATAAATATTTTCCCATTTTTTCTAAACAATAAACCCTATAAGTACCTTTTCCTTCTTCTAATGAAGAGAAATAATACCTTGTTAGCATTTTTGATTTTATCATTTGCTCTAATTTATTATTTAGCTTATCTTGTGAACCATATTCTATACCTTTATTATCAAGTATTTGGCATAACTGTCTTGATGTGATAAACTCAAATTCATTTAGAATTTCCAATATTGTAAAATGCAACTCGTTTATATGTCCTAAATTTATTTTGTTAATTATTTGTTGCATTGATACATATCCGTCTTTCCCATCAAATGTTTTTATCTCCCCTTTTTTTACAGCAAAAGGTGAAACTGTTGCTTCAATTTGGCTATCTTCTACCATACTAATTCCTCCTTACAAATGAATATACTATTATTCATTTTACTACTCATTTATTATACATTCATTATTAATTTTTGGCAAGTCCTATTATATAAAGTTAGGAAGAACAAAATTGCAATTGCTCTTCCTAATTTGATTTTATAATCGAAAATTATCAAATCTTATCGTAAATAATAATTCATTACTGTAGATCTAGATAAATTACATTAAATAATAAAAGTCTCGGCACTCCCGAGACTTTCATTGTTTCTATTGTTTTACTATTTCAATCGCTTTAATATATCCGCCTTCATCAATTTCATTAACTAATATTGTATAATAATTAGTTGAACTAATTAGTGAATCTGCAAGTGAAATTCCTACATAATTTTCTGTACTACTAAGCAATGTATTTCCACTATCAGTTATACTAACTGCTACTGTATGACTGCTATTAGCATTATTTGTTGATAGCATATCTAGTAATGACTTTGCTTGTTCTCCAGTTAAAGTACCAGCATATTCTGCAAACATATTATTAAATTCACTTGATGTTACAGAATCATCTACATTTCCATATGATCCACTATAACTGCCTTGATCACTTGAAATTATTGAATATATCATATTAACTAATTTAGAATTTTGCAACATTTTTTGTACAATTTCATTTCCGTTATTTGTTACTTTCTCTCCATATTCTTGTAATTCACTTTGGGTAGCATTGATTAAATCTAATGAATTTGAATCACTAATTGTTGTTGTATTTATTGAATCTACATATCTAATACTTGAGTCAAGTATTAATTCAAGGTCAGCTTTAACATCACTTGAATCTACAACAAATCCAATATTAATATTTGATACATTTTCATTTTGTGTTTTTGATATTTGTTTTGTAGTTATTGTTACACCAAGTGCTACTTCTTCTTCTAAATCATTTATATTTAATGATATTACATTATCATTGTCTATTTTATTTATTTCTATTATGAAAGATGTTTCTTCATTTTGAGAAGATATTAAAATATCATCACCCGTTTTTATAAGACTTAAAATTTCTTCATCATTTTCAGTAAAATACATTTCATCTTTTTCTTTTCCAAAAATTGTTGATACCTTAGCAGTATCTAAATCTTCGATAACTTCTAAATCAAATCCATATGTTTTAAACATTGTACAATATACTGAAAATTTCAAACTTGCCGTCTCATCTAAATCTAATATATCGTATCTTAAATCATCAATCAAATCTAATAAATCATCTTCGTCAAAATCACCTAATAAATTCATTCTATCTATTATTATTTGTTTTGCTGTGGCATCATTCTCTAAAGTATTTAAATATTGTGCAAATAGCTCGATTATTTGGTCTTTATTTAATGTAATTCCTACTTTTGAACAATTCGTAGTATTTACCTCATCTAATAATATAGTAGAATCTTCTTCTGTAATCATATCTTCTGTTATATAATTAGCAAATATTTTTCCATAATTTTCTGAAAAGTGATTTTTCTCTTCTTCAGTTAAATATAAACTTGTCTCTTGTTTCATGCATGCTTTATCAAGGAAGTCAAATATTTTTACAAAATCTTCATACTCATCACTTGATTCTGCATCACTTCTCTTAATTGCAATATATTTTTCATTTAATTCTTTTGAACGTAGGGAAATTGTATCTCCATTGTATTCTATCTCTCCAGAAATCTCTTCAACTATGTCATTTGCTTTTAACATTAAATTATCATTTATGATATTATTTTTTAAATCTGCTTTAACTGTATTTGTGATAACTGAATTATTCACAGTATTTTTTAGTTCATCCACTAGTTCTTCCATTCCATTCATGTCTTCTAATTCTATCGTATTTATTTTAGATGTAATAGTAGTTTCTGCTTCAAATGGTGTTTCATATATTTTCTCTGTTTCTTTTAACTTTTCTTCTAGATTAGAAAATGATATTTTGCTTGTTATATCTGATAATCCTTTTGCTAGTTTTTGTTCAGTTGTCAATGCAACTTTTCCTGTTACTATCATTGCTGCAGCTGTACCTATCAGTGCAATAAGTATTACGACTATTATTGATAAGATAATTATAATTTTTTTCTTTGAATTTTTCATTCTTTTTCCCCTCTCTATAAAATATATACATATATTTTATCATTTTTATTTTTTTATGCAATAGTTTTTACAAATTATTATTATCTCATTCAATAACTCTTTGTAAAGAAGGTGGTAGGGAATGCTTCGCAAATTTTTCACGCAGTGCCTTTCTAATATTCATGGTCATAACGTCGACTTTCAGTCGACTTGCACTTCGAGTAAAATTTGCTTCGCAAATTTTTCACGCAGTGCCTTTCTAATACTCGTGGTCATAACGTCGACTTTCAGTCGACTTGCACTTCGAGTAAAATTTGCTTCGCAAATTTTTCACGCAGTGCCTTTCTAATATTCGTGGTCATAACGTCGACTTCCAGTCGACTCGCACTTCGAGTAAAATTTGCTTCGCAAATTTTTCACGCAGTGCCTTTCTAATATTCGTGGTCATAACGTCGACTTCC
>CANQQQ010000006.1 GCA_947626025.1 uncultured Clostridia bacterium | reverse complement strand
TAATTTTCATTAAAAATACTTACAACATAAATTTTTAATTAAGACATTTTCCTAAATGATTTATTAAGACATTATCATAAATGAATTATATTATCATAATTAAATATAAAAAAACTATTGAATATTTTTTTGTATAATTGTATAATAAAAAAGAATTTTTAGAAAATAGAAGAAATAGGAAGTATTTTCTAAGTGCAATTTTCTTTATTAAGTAGGAAGGATATGTGGTAAAATGAAGAGAAAAGTGCATAAAATAGTTGAGATAACAGATTTAAAAGATATGCTAAATAAATCAGGAAAATTATATGGAGATAGACCAGCATATAAGCTAAAGACAGAAAATCCTAATGAATATAAAATAATTACGCATAAAGAAGTAAGAAATGATATAAACTATCTAGGTACAGCTTTTATAAAGATGGGTTTAAAGGGAAAGAGAATAGCTGTAATAAGTGAAAACAGATATGAATGGGGATTATCTTATTTAGCAGTTGCATGTGGTACAGGAATAATAGTTCCACTTGATAAAGCATTACCAGACAATGAAATAGAAAGTTTAATAGCTCGTTCAAATGTAGAAGCAATAGTTTTTTCAAATAAATATACAGAAGTATTAAAGAAAATTAAGGAAAAAGGAATAGGAAAATTAAAACATCTTATTTCAATGGATTTAGAAGAACATACTGATGGAATTTATTCTATAAAAGTATTATTGGAAAAAGGAAAGAGATTACTAGAAGAGGGAATGAAAGATTTTGTTGATGCTAAAATTGATGCAGATTCCATGAGTATAATGTTGTTTACTTCTGGAACAACTGCTATGTCAAAAGCGGTTATGCTATCTCATAAAAATATATGTTCAAATTTAATGGATATTGCATCAGTATTAGAAGTTCATGAAAAAGATGTAATGTTATCATTTTTACCATTGCATCATGTATTTGAATGTACAACAGGTTTTCTATACCCATTATATAAAGGAGCATGTGTAGCTTATTGTGAAGGAATAAAACACATTCAAGAAAATTTACAAGAATACCACATAAGTGTAATGGTTTCAGTTCCTATACTATATGAAAGTATGTATAAAAGATTGATGAAAGCTATAGAAAAACAAGGAAAGCTAGAAATAGTTAACAAAGGAATAAAGATAAGTGATGGACTATTAAAACTTCATATTGATATGAGAAAAAAGATTTTCAAAGAAATACATGATAAATTAGGTGGATGTGTAAGATTATTCATAAGCGGTGCAGCAGCAATGGATCCAGAAATCGAAAAAGGATATAATCAATTAGGAATAAGGATTGCACAAGGATATGGATTAACAGAAACATCACCAGTTGTTGCAGCAGGTTCAGACTTTGATTATAGGTTAGGATCTATTGGAAAGGTATTTCCAAGCGAAGAAGTAAAAATATCAAAACCTGATGAAAACGGAATTGGAGAGTTATTAGTAAAAGGTCCAAATGTAATGCTTGGATATTATGAGAATGAAGAGGAAACCAAAAAGGCATTAAAAGATGGCTGGTTCCATACAGGTGATTTGGCAAGGATTGATAAGGATGGATTTATATTTATTGTAGGAAGGAAAAAGAGTGTAATAGTTCTAAAAAACGGGAAAAATGTTTTCCCAGAAGAGCTTGAAAGCTTAGTAAATAGAATAGAAGGAGTTAAAGAGTCTTTTGTTTTTGGAAAACCAGAAAATGGAGATGAAAAAAATCCAAAAGTATGTGTAAAAATTGTATATGATCCAGAAATAATGGAAGAAATGTATAAGATTACGGAAGAGGAAGAAGTAAAAGATTTTTTAACTACAAAGGTAAAAGATATAAATAAAACAGTTCCGACGTATAAGTACATACGTGAAATAGAAGTAACAACAGAAGAACTAATAAAGACTACTACAGCTAAAGTCAAGCGACATGAAGAAATGAAAAAAGTATTAGTAAAAAAATAATAAAATCGACATGAAAAAACAAAAGAATACAAATATTACAAAAATATTACGAAAATATTACAAAAAAGTAATAATTTTGTTATTGTAGTATTAAAAAAAATGATGTATAATCAAAATAGATTACGGAAGAAAGACAAAGGAGGTATGTTTACAATGTTTTGGAATAAGAAAAAGTCTGGCATAGTAAACGTAAGAATGGTAATAACTGAAGAAAAAATGTTATCTAATATTGGTAGAATACAAAAGTTAATTGATCCAAACAGCAAGAAAACAATTGTACAATTAGATGATGACACATATTTTAAAGATTTAATTGAATCAATTAAAATGTATTTAGTTGAATATCCAAATAAAAAGACTTTCCCAGAGTCAGTATATAAAGCTGCTTATGGGTTAGTTGAATATGCAACAAATCAATTTGAAGAGAACACTAAAAAAATAGAAGTACTAATACGTCAAAGAGAAACTAACATTGCAGCTTCAATGAATTTAAAAGAAATATTAAATTGCGTAGAAGAGAAGAAAGATAACTGGCAATCTTATATCAAAAAATCAGAAGCACAATTTGGAGAAGATATTGTTTCTGCATTAAAGATAATAGGAAAAGCAAAAAATAAAGAATCAGACGAGTATAATGCAGCGCTTAGATTAGTAAAAGCAAGAATAAATAATTTGGAATCAAATCTTCATATTGAAATAGATATGGAAAGGATTGAAGATAGATCAAAAGCGTTAAGCTATATTGGACTAGAAATTGCAGATGCATTAAAGGAAATACCAGAACCAGAGAAAGTTGTAGCAAACGGTGCTATGGCAAATGAAAATGTTCAAACAGTGGGAGTACAAACTGAAGAAGATTCACAATATATAGAAGAAACTCAAATTCAAGTTAAAAAATCTTTCTGGCAAAAATTGAAAGAAAGTAAAGTAGGAAAAGCAATCGCATCAGTATTTAGAATAAAGATAGTAGTTGGCGATAATGCTTTACCTGAAGGAAGAGGAGAATAAAAGGGCACTATTTGATTAGTGCCCATAGAATATGATATATTCTAAAATATCAAAAAAATACAAAAATTACAAAAAAAGTATTGACAAAACACTAATTACCTTTTATAATTAATAACTGTCAGAAGAAGTTATATGCGGGTGTAGTTCAATGGTAGAATTCCAGCCTTCCAAGCTGACTACGTGGGTTCGATTCCCACTACCCGCTCCAATTTTTCTTCTGGCATAATTTTATAAATATGCTCCTTTAGCTCAGTTGGTTAGAGCAACCGGCTCATAACCGGTAGGTCCAAGGTTCGAGCCCTTGAAGGAGCACCAGAAAAGCCATCAATGAACCGATTGTATTCATTGGTGGATTTGTTTTATAGTGAATTAATATTCAAATCAATAAAAAATAGAGAATGCATAAAATGATTTATGAAAATTCTCTATTTTTAAATAAAGTATTATATATGAGTTATCTAGCCTTACAGAGTAGTTAAAAAATTTACAGAAGATCATATTGGATAAGCATTTCTATAATTTTTTTCGCTTGACAAAAGCTATATACTAGAATATAATGTTGAGCGTGTAATAAGGGGAAAATAATAAAAATAGAAAGAAGGAATTTATACAAATGCTAGAATTAAAAAAGATTACTAAGTTATATCCATCTGGAGTAGAAGCATTAAAAGGAATAGACATAAAATTTAGAAAATCGGAATTTGTATCCATTTTAGGTCAAAGTGGTTGTGGAAAAACCACTCTTTTGAATATTATTGGAGGACTAGATAGATATACAAGCGGTGATTTAATAATAAATGGTAAATCTACAAAAGAATTCAAAGATAAAGATTGGGATGCCTATAGAAATTATTCAATAGGTTTTGTATTCCAAAGTTATAATTTAATACCTCACCAAAGTGTATTATCAAATGTAGAACTTGCACTTACACTATCAGGAGTATCTAAGAGTGAAAGAAGAAAAAGAGCGATAAAAGCACTAGAGGATGTTGGATTAAAAGAACAAATAAATAAAAGACCGAATGAATTATCAGGAGGTCAAATGCAAAGGGTTGCTATTGCTAGAGCTTTAGTTAATGATCCAGATATTATTTTGGCAGATGAACCAACAGGGGCATTAGATACTAAGACAAGTGTTCAAATTATGGAGATATTAAAGAAAATATCTAAAGACAAATTAATTGTAATGGTTACACATAATCCTGATTTAGCTGAAAAATATTCTTCTAGAATAATAAAAGTATTAGATGGGTTAGTAACAGACGATTCAAATCCTTATGATGGAAAAGATGAGGAAAATGTAGTAGCAAAAGACGGAAAAACTTCTATGAGTTTTCTAACGGCATTATCATTAAGTCTAAATAATTTGATGACTAAAAAAGGAAGGACACTTTTAACTTCTTTTGCAGGAAGTATAGGAATAATAGGAATTGCATTAATATTATCACTTTCAAATGGTGTACAGAATTATATAACTAAAGTTCAAGAAGATACTTTATCTTCATATCCAATAACAATACAAGAAGCAACTATAGATGTTGCCAGCATGATGGAAAGCATGATGGGCATTAATGATAGTGAAGACATAGAATATGATGAGAACACGATATATTCTAGAAATATTATGACAGATATGATGAGTACTGTTTCTTCAGAAGTACAAAATAATAATTTAGAACCATTAAAAAATTATCTTGATAATGTAGATACAAAAATAAAAGAGAATTCAAGTGCTATACAGTATAAATATAATTTACAACTGAATGTATATAAAGAAGATACAAGCGATGGAATTGTTCAAGTAAATCCTAGTACAGTAATGCAAAAGTTAGGAATGGCAAGTGATAGCGAAATGTCTATGATGTCTATGTATTCAAGTACAGATGTATGGAGTGAGATGCTAGATAATCAGGAGCTAATAGAAACACAATATGATTTATTAGCGGGAAATTGGCCAACAACATATAACGAAGTTGCTTTAATCGTTGGAGAGAATAACAAAATAAGTGATTACACGTTATATTCACTAGGATTACTAGATCAAAATGAATTAGAAGACAAGATGAAAAAGATAATGAATGGAGAAACTGTTGAGGAAAATGAAATATCAAAATACAGTTTTGATGAAATTCTAAAAATAAAGTTTAAGCTTTTACTTAATACAGACTATTATGATAAAGAAAATGATATATGGATTGATAAATCTGGTGACGACGATTACATGAAAGAGAAAATAGCAAATGCTGAAGACTTAAAGATAGTTGGTATTATAAGAAGAAATGAAGAAAGTGTAACAAATGAAGATATTTCAGGAATTGTAGCATATAGAAATGATTTGATAATACATTTAGCAAATGAAATAAATGAAACGGAAATAGTAAAAGAGCAAAGAGAAAATGAAAAAATAAATATATTTACTGGAATGGAATTTCAAGAAAATTCATCAGCAACTACGTTTGATTATTCAACTTTGAGTGCTGAACAAAAAGCATATTTAGCAAAGTTATCAAGAGAAGAACTTGCAACATTGATGCAAAATTATGCTGCTAATGCTGGTGTAACCTATGAGGATAATTTGATAACATTAGGTTCTGTTGATTTAAATATTCCTATGGCAATTAATATTTATCCAAAAGATTTTGAATCAAAAGATATAATAGCAGATGCAATTGAAGAATATAATCAAAAGCAAAGAGATGAAGGAAAAGAGGAGAATGTTATAACATACACAGATATAGTTGGTATCATGATGAATTCTGTGTCAACTATTATAAATGTAATAAGCTATGTGTTAATAGCATTTGTATCAATATCATTAATTGTATCTTCAATTATGATTGGAATAATAACATATATTTCAGTTCTTGAAAGAACAAAAGAGATTGGAATTTTAAGAGCTATTGGTGCTTCAAAGAAGGATATATCAAGAGTATTCAACGCAGAAACATTTATAGTTGGATTAGTTGCAGGTTTATTAGGAATAGGAATAACAGTATTACTATGTATACCTATAAATATAATAATAAAAGCAGTTGCTGGAATATCAGGAGTTGCATCATTACCTATAATAGGTGCTATTGTCTTAGTAGTAATTAGTATGCTATTAACTGTAATAGCAGGGCTAATACCTTCAAAATTTGCAGCAAAGAAGGATCCTGTAGAAGCTTTACGAACTGAATAAATCTTATGTAGTTGGGCGGACATTGCGTCCGTTCAATTTTTATTGACTATGTGATTTGAGTGTTTTTATTTGCAGACTTAAATCGACGAGAACAAAGAGCGATCAAAGACCGCTTTGTTCTGTATGTTAAAATAAATAATATGAACAATTAAAGCAAAGAGAGGAAAAACAAAGTATGTCAAAAAAAATACTAATTACTGAGAAACCTTCTGTAGCAATGGAATTTGCAAAAGTATTAAATATTAATGGAACAAGAAAAGATGGTTATTTAGAATCAGGAGAATGGATCATAACTTGGTGTGTAGGACATTTAGTTACAATGTCCTATCCAGAGAAATATGATGAAAAACTAAAATTTTGGAGATTAGACACTCTACCATTTATACCAGAAGAGTTTAAATATGAAGTAATAGAAAGTGTTCAAAAACAATTTAATATTATTAAAGGATTATTATCAAGAGAAGATGTAGATTCCGTATATGTATCTACCGACTCAGGACGTGAAGGAGAATATATATATAGGCTCGTTGAACAAGAGATTGGAGTAAAATTACCTAATAGAAAAAGAGTATGGATAGATTCGCAGACAGAAGAAGAAATAAAAAGGGGAATAAGAGAAGCTAAGGATTTAAGTGAATATGATAGTTTATCTGATGCAGCATACTTAAGAGCAAAAGAAGATTATTTAATAGGAATAAACTTTTCAAGACTTCTCTCAATAATATATGGAAGAAGACTAGCAAAAGAATTAAAAGAAGATAAAGTATCTATTTCAGTAGGACGCGTAATGACTTGTGTTCTAGGAATGGTTGTTTCTCGCGAAAGGGAGATTAGAAACTTTGTTAAGGTACCATATTATAAGATAGTTGGAAAGTTTGGAAATACTGAAGAAACTGCTTTTTCTGCTGAGTGGAAAGTCACAGAAAATTCAAAGGTATTTAACTCTCCAAAACTATATAATGAGAATGGATTTAAGCAAGAAAAAGATGCAAGAGATTTTATAATTTCATTAAAAAATAAAGAGGCAATTATAACAGAGATTAAAAAATCTAAGACTAAAGAGAATGCACCATTATTATTTAATCTTGCAGAAATTCAAAATGAGTGTACAAAGAAATTTAAGATAAAACCAGATGAAACACTTGAAATTATACAAAATTTATATGAAAAGAAGCTAGTTACATATCCAAGAACAGATGCTAGGGTATTATCTTCTGCTGTTGCAAAAGTTATAAAAAATAACTTAAATGGAATAGCAAGAGGATATAAAGATGAAGAAGTTCAAAGCTATATTAGGAAAATGGTAGAGGAAAAATATTCTACTGATTTAATAAAAACAAAGTATGTAAATGACAGCAAAATAACTGACCATTATGCTTTAACTCCAACAGGGCAAGGATATGAAAATTATGATGGGTTACCAGAACTTCAAAAAAGAGTTTATAAATTAATAGTAAAAAGATTTTTAGCTATATTTTATCCACCAGCAGAGTTTAACAAGATATCTGTAAGTATAAATGTAGAAAACGAACAATTTACTACTTCAGGAAAGGTATGTACGAATATTGGATATTTAGAAGTATTAAAGAATAAAGAAATAACAGATGATGAGGAAAGTGATAGTAAAGGAAATCTGGAAATATTAAATACCTTGAAAAAAGGTAAAAAAATTGAAGTATTAAATTATGATACAAAGGAAGCACAAACAAATCCACCAACAAGATATAATTCTGGATCTATAATTTTGGCTATGGAAAATGCAGGAAAGTTAATCGAAGAAGAAGAGTTGCGTGAACAGATAAAAGGCGCAGGTATAGGTACTAGTGCAACTAGAGCAGAGATTATTAAAAAATTAGAAAAGATAGGATACATTTCTATTAATAACAAGACACAAATAATTACACCTACAACAAAGGGTGAGGCAATATATGATGTTGTGAATAATTCTATGCCAGACATATTGAATCCAAAGCTAACTGCGAGTTGGGAGAAAGGATTAGATATGGTAGCAAAAAAAGAAATAGATGCACAGGAGTTTATGAAAAAACTAGAAAATTATATAATGTCAAAATTTAATAGATTAGTCATAAAAATGTAGATAAAATCTCGTCGAATAAGACTTTACGCACTTTACAAATTATGTAAAATATGATATAATACTCCCAGTTGCAGTACACTTTGAAAAAGTTAGAGTAAGGAGGAAAAAAGTATGACGCCAGCAGATGAAAAAATTTTTTGGGAAGTAATTCGGCAACACTTAGAAAGTGAGGAATTTCCTGAACAATCAAAGTATTCTCCTGAAAGAATGCTTAAGGATTTACAGGCTTACAGGTTTCCACATGATAGTAAAAAGGAAACATTAAGACCATTTCTTCCAAAAGGAAACGATGGAAGAGTATTAGCAGTTGGAATAAAATACCTTTTTACAGAAAATACTACAACCAGATATTTTTTAACCAAAGCTGGTTGGGAGTTAGCCGAAGAAGAGAGAGACCAATACTTTATATGAGTACCTCAAAACCCCCCTATTGGGGGGAATTTTTTTATCTAATAGGAAAGTCCTATTAGATAAAAATACGAAAATCATTATGTCTTTGGGATTTTTTCACTTTTATTTGCAAAATCAAATCGGCAAGAAGAAAATGTGGCATAGCCACTTTTCTTCTAATAAAACATTGAAAGATATAGTGCTTTATGATATAATAATTACTTAATAAAACATAGAAAGGAAATAAAATGAAAGTTATATTTGGAACAACAAATCAAGGAAAAATTGATCAAGTAAAAAATTTTTTAGAGTATAAAAATATAAATATGGAATTTATATCTTTAAAAGATATAGGTTTTAATGAAAATATTAAAGAGGATGGGGAGTCACTAGAAGAGAATTCTTTAATTAAAGCAAAAGCTATTAAAGAATTCTGTAATAAGAATAATATAAATGAGATTATAATTACAGATGATGCAGGACTTTTTGTTGATGCATTGGGCGGAAGACCAGGAGTGCATAGTGCTAGATATGCTGGAGATCATGCACCACAGATAGAATGTATAAATAAATTATTAAAAGAACTAAAAGATGTGCCAGATGAAAAAAGAGGTGCAACATTTGCTTGTGTATTAACAGCGATTTTACAGAATGGGGAAGTTGTCGCTTGCAGAGGAGAAACAAGAGGAAAAATTGTAAGAACACCTGGAACAATGGGAAAATTGACATATGGACCTGTTTTACAACCTGATGGATTAGATAGAGTTATAAATGATTTAACAGAAGAAGAATTAGGATTAACTCATAGAGATAAAGCTTGGTTAGAATTAATGTGCAAATTAGGATTATATGAAGAAAATTAAATTCATATTTATATATAATAGAAGAAGGGAAAGTACTGAATGTTAATAAGTGAGGTAAATTTACAACATTTTTTAAAAATGGCAGGTAAAGAAAATATTATACAAGCAAATGATATATTGAAAAATGGTAGTGTAGTAATAGAAAAATTTCAATTAGGTTGGAACTATGAATATATATATGTTTATGCCAAAGTTACCGAAGGAAAATTCTCAAGGCAAGTAAATGTCAATTTTAGTATAGATATTTCCAATGCTAATATAGATACATATCATTGTCAATGCAATTATTATTCTTCTCATATATGCCCTCATACAATTGCCTGCATTTTAAAGTTTTGCAGAGATGAAAGATATGAAAAACAGGCAATAGAGGTTATAGAGAAGAAAAAGATAGAAGACGAACAGGAAAGATTTCGTAACTTTTTAAATAATTTAGAAAGCGATGAAGGAACTATTTCAATTGATAATAGTGAAATAGATTATATACCTAGTAAGACTATAAAAATAATTCCTGAATTAAAATATGATGGGTATCCTTTGGGATTAGTGTTAGATTTTAAAATAGGAGAAAAACAATTATATAAAATAAAAGATTTAACTAGATTTTACAATGCTTATATGAACAGGGATAGTATATATTATGGCAGTAAACTAAGCTTTATTCATTGCGAAGAGGCATTTTCACCTAAGGCTAAACCGTTTTTAGACTTTATATTAAAATATGCTGAGACGATACAATATGCAAATAACATATTAAAGGAAAGCAGATATTATTATTCAAAAGGTCAAATCTCCAAAGGTGAAATTGAATTGGTTGGAAGTGCAGCTGATGATTTCTTTAGAATATTTAATGATGATGAAACATATATAATCGAGTATAATAAGGAAAATTTAAATTTTAAATTAACTAATAAGAAACCAGATTTAAAATTTAAGATTGAAAAACAGGCAGAAGATAAATATACATTATCTGCGAATTTTAATAAATTGCTAATAGTAAGGGGAATAAAATATATTTATATATTAAAAGACAATCTAATATATAAGTTAGATAGACATAGAAATTCCAACCTGATTAAGATGATAGAATTATATAATAAATCAGAAGTAGAAGAATATAAATTTGATAAGAGATATTTATTAGAATTTATTAATAAGGTATTGCCAAAAGTAAAAGAAATAGTTGATATAGATGAGATACCTGAGGAAGAAAAACAATTATATATTCCTAAAAAACTAGGAGTAAAAATTTTGTTAGATATGGATTCACAAGACGACATAGTATTAAATCTAAAATTTTGCTATGGAGCAATAGAGTTCAATCCATTAGATAATGAGAACATTCCTAATATCCCTAGAGATTTTTATGAAGAGTATGAAGTATTAAGAAGAATTAAACAGGATGGTTTTTACGATTTTAAAGAAGACAAAGCTTTTATAATGCATGATGATGAAAGAATATACAATTTTCTTGTTAATTCATTAAGTGAATATATGGAAAAATTCGAAGTACTTGTTACAGATGCTTTTAAGAAAAATGAGATTAAACAACCAAAGATAGTTTCTGTAGGCGTTAAGATACAAAACGACTTATTAAATATAGATTTATCAAGTATGGAATTTGACAAACAAGAACTAAAAGAAATTTTAAATAAATACAAAATGAAGAAAAAATATTATAGACTAAAAAACGGAAATTTTTTGAGCTTAGAAAATAATCAAGATATAGAATTTTTAAATAACTTAACAGAAGGAATGAATATAGAATTAAATTCAATCGCTCTTGGAACTATTAAATTACCTATAAATAGAAGTTTATATCTAAATAAGCTTTTAGGAAAACTTACAGATACACAAGTGACAGAGGATGAATCTTTTGAAAAGATTGTAAATGAGAGTGAAAAATTGGAAAATATTAAAATTCCAACAGAGCAAGTACATGTATTAAGAGGATACCAACAGACTGGATATAGATGGTTAAAAGTATTGGATAAATATAAGTTTGGTGGCATTTTAGCAGATGATATGGGATTAGGAAAAACATTGCAAATAATTACAATATTGCAAGATGAGAAGAATAATGCAAAAATTCATAAGCCATCACTAGTAATATGCCCAAGCTCTTTAAGCTTGAACTGGAAGAACGAAGTAGAAAAATTTGGAGTAGGAATAAAAACTTTGGTTATAAGCGGGAATTTGGAGGAAAGAAAAAATCAAATCAAGAGTTCAAAAAATTATGATTTAGTAATAACTTCATATGATTTACTTAAAAGAGATTTGGACATATATTTAGAAAATAATATCAAATTTAGATATCAAATAGCTGATGAAGCACAGTACATAAAGAACAGTAATACACAGAATGCTAGAACTTTAAAAGAAATACCAGCAGAAACAAGATTTGCATTAACTGGAACTCCTGTTGAAAATTCATTGGCAGAGCTTTGGTCAATTTTTGATTATATAATGCCAGGTTATTTATTTAGTTATAATAAATTTAAAAGAGATTATGAGACTAAAATAGTAAAAGACCATGACGAAAGGCAAATGAATAGACTAAAAACTATGATAGAACCATTTATTTTACGAAGAACAAAAAAACAAGTGTTAACAGAACTTCCTGAAAAAACAGTTAGTGTAGTAAAAAACGAGATGAGCGAAGATCAACGAAAAGTATATCTAACATATTTGGCACAAACTAAAAAAGAAGTAGCAAAAGTTGTTGGTTTAAATGGTATTAGTAAATCTAAAATTCAAATTTTAGCTTTACTTACAAGACTAAGACAAATTTGCTGTCACCCAAGTTTATTTTTAGAAAATTATGATGGCGAAAGTAGCAAATTAAATCAATGTATTGAGTTGATAAAAGAAGCAATTTCTGGAGGACATAAAATTTTACTATTTTCTACATATACAGAAATGTTTAAAATAATAGAAAGAGAACTTGAAAAAGAAAACATACAATATTTTAAACTAACAGGTCAAACAAAAACTGATCAAAGAGTAGATATGGTAGATGAGTTTAACAAAAACAATGATATAAAGGTATTTTTGATATCATTAAAAGCTGGTGGAACAGGTCTTAATTTAATAGGGGCGGATATTGTAATTCATTATGATCCTTGGTGGAATTTATCAGTGGAAAATCAAGCAACAGATAGAGCATATAGAATTGGACAAAGAAAAAATGTACAGGTTTATAAACTAATAACTAAAAATTCTATCGAAGAAAAAATAGATGATTTACAACAAAAGAAAGAAGCTTTAATAGACAATGTACTAGATACTAATACAACATTTATTAGCAAATTAACAGAAGATGAAATAATGGATTTATTTAAATAAATAAAAAAGAGAAATATTTTATAAAAAGCTTTATCTTTTGCTTTTTTTGTAATATAATAATAAAAACAATATTAGATGCCTCTAATATTGTAAGAAAAATTAAAATTTTGACAATATTTTATACCTTATTATATAGGTACTATTTTAAGTACCTTAGAAAGGAAGAAATAAATTATGAGTGATAAAGAAACAAAAAATAAAAAGACATCAAATAAGAAAGCAACAGATAATAAAATAACTAATAAAAATATGACAAATAAGGCAAAGAAAAATGAAAAAAGCGAAAAAAATAAAAAAAATAGTTCTAAAATAAAAAAAATATTATTGAGAATATTTCTAATACTTCTAATAATTGGCGTAGTTGGAGCAGGAGTATTATTTGGAGTAATTTTTGGATTAATTAAAGGAGAATGGTCTTTATCTGAAGAAGATTTAGAGATAGAATTTGCTAATTCTACTATTTTAGATATGGATGGTAATGTTATAGGAACACTAAATGGTGACGAAAATAGAATAGTCATTAGTAAAGATGAAATGTCTAAATACATAGAACAAGCATTTATATCAATAGAGGACGAAAGATTTGAAACACATAAAGGAGTCGATTTAAAAAGAACTTTGGGGGCAACTTTAAACTTCATTACACATAGTGGTAATTCATCATACGGTGGAAGTACCATAACTCAACAATGTGTTAAAAATTTGACTGGAGAGAAGGACAGCGAAGGAATGGGTGGCGCACTAAGAAAAATTAAAGAAATGGCAAGAGCTTATCAATTAGAAAAAATCTGGTCAAAAGATCAAATTATAGAATTATATTTAAATTTAATTCCTCTAGGTGGAGATGTATATGGTGTAGAAATGGCATCAAGAAAGTACTTTAATAAATCTGCAAGCGAACTTACAGTTGTTGAGGCTGCATATCTAGCTGGAATTACAAATGCACCTAGTACATATAATCCCTTTGGAGATAATGCTTATGGAGTTGACGAAGCAAAGACAGCAAGAATTAATAAAAGAGTAACAGATGTATGCTACAAGATGAACGAGTTAGGACGTTTAAGTGATGAAGATTATAAATCTGCATTAGACCAAATAGAAGCTGGAATAAAATTTGAGCAAGGAACTACATCTGGTAATTCAAATCACTCATATCATACTGAAGCAGCAATAACGCAGATAATAAAAGAATTAATGCAAAAGTATAATTGGTCAGAAGATGAAGCAAAACTTCACTTATATGGTGGAGCATATACAATTTATACGACTCAAGATACAGATTTACAAAAAACAGTAGAAGAAGCTTATCAAAATAAAAATTGGATTTCAACAACAACAGTAACTAGAAAAGACGAAAATGGAAAGAAAATAAAAGAAAAAGAACAAATTCAATCTGGAATGGTAATAATGGATCACTCTACAGGATATGTAGTTGCAGGTTCAGGAGGTTTAGGAGAAAAAACAGCATGGGGAACTAATAGAATGCTTATAACTGGACGTCAACCAGGTTCAGCAATAAAGCCACTAGCAGTTATCGGTCCATCACTACAAGAAGGTTTAATTACAGCTGCAACAGTTGTAGAAGATAGTCCTGTAAGTTATGGTACATGGACCCCACATAATGACACAAAAGGATATTTTGGACTAATGAATATAAGGTATATTTTAAGGGTTTCAAGAAATATTCCAGAAGTTAAAATGATGGATAAATTAACAGTAAGTAAATCAGTAGAGTATTTACAATCATTTGGTATAAAATCAATTTCAAAAAGTGATGATTTAGGGTTGTCATTAGCATTAGGTGGTGTTTCAAATGGAATTACTCCACTTGAAATGGCAGGAGCATATTCTACGATAGCAAATTTTGGAGTTTACATAGAGCCAACATTTTATACTAAGGTAGAATCATCAACAGGAAGAGTATTAATAGAAAAACAACAAGAAACACATCGAGTTATATCAGAACAGAATGCGTGGATACTTCAATCACTACTTACAGAACCAACTGGTACTGGATTAACAGGAACTAGTGGTGCAACTGCTACTGGAGCAGCTTTAAAAGGATATCAAACTTCAGGAAAAACAGGAACAACTAATGAAAGTACATCTACATGGTTTTGTGGATTCACACCTTATTATACAGCGGCTATGTACTTTGGATATGATAAGAATGAAGGAAAAGCACCTGGAAGTGGAACAGTTGCTAGTCGATGGGCATCAATTATGAAAATAGCACATCAGGGATTGGAAAATGCTAGATTTACAATGCCATCAGGGATAACAACAGCTAAAGTATGCAGTAAATCAGGTTTACTTGCTAGTGATTTATGTACCAGTATGGGAACAGCGTACACTGAATACTTTGTGTCAGGTACAGTACCTAAATCATCTTGTTCATCACACAATCAGATAGAGATATGTAGTGAAACAGGATTATTGGCACATGAAAATTGCCCACATAAAGTAGCTAAATTCTTTGTAGAGAAAATAAACGATGATGGTACATCATTCTGGCATAGTGCAGATGATGAAGAATTTATATTACCAACAGAAACTTGTCCACATACTACACCAACATCTGAAGAGCCAATAGAAGGGGAACAACCATCAGGAGGAACAGTACCTTCAGAAGGAGAAAATCCATCAGAGGGGGAAAACCCACAAACACCATCTGAAGGAGAAGATCCATCAAATCCAACAGGCGGAGAAGGACAGCAAAAACCATCTGGCGGAAATAATACAACTACTCCATCAGAGGGTGGAACTACGACTAGTGGAAACAACACTACAGGAGGAGAAAATACTTCAAAAGGTAATGATACATAAAGTTAAAAGATATAGAAACACATATGGGATATTTAATATCCCATATGTGTCAAATAGATCATAAAGAAAGGAAAGAATTTTATGACATTAAAGATATATAATACTTTAACTAGAGAAAAAGAAGAATTTAAGCCATTAGAAGGAAATAAAGTAAGAATATATTCTTGTGGTCCAACAGTTTACAGTTATGCACATATAGGAAACTTTAGGACATATATTTTTATGGATACTTTAAGACGTGTTTTAAAATATAATGGATATAAATTAAAACATGTAATGAATATTACAGACGTTGGTCATCTTGAATCAGATGCTGACGAAGGTGAAGACAAAATGCTTAAAGCTGCAAAAAAAGAAAATAAGGATCCTTATGAAATTGCAGAATTCTATACACAGGCATTTTTTAGAGATTTTGACATTCTAAATATAGATAGACCAGAAATAATTTGTAAAGCAACAGAACATATTCAAGAAATGCTACAATATGTTAAAGAGATTATGGCAAATGGATATGCTTATGAAACAAGTAGAGGAATATATTTCGATATCTCTAAATTGGATAAATACCCTGTATTATCAACAAGAAAAGTAGATGAACAGATCGCTGGTGCAAGAGTTGCAGTTGATGAAGAAAAAAGAAATCCAGAGGATTTTGCTATTTGGATAAAGGCACCAGAAAATCATATAATGAAATGGGAAAGCCCTTGGGGATTAGCTTATCCAGGATGGCATATTGAATGTTCAGCTATGAGTAGAAAATATTTGGGAGATGAGTTTGATATTCATACAGGAGGGATAGACCATATTCCTACACATCATGAGAATGAAATTGCACAGTCAAAGGGAGCAACAGGTAAGATGCCTGCTAAGTGCTGGATGCATTGCAATTATTTACAAGTTGATGGAGGGAAAATGTCAAAGAGTCTAGGAAATGTATATACAGTATCAACTTTAATTGAAAGAGGGATAAATCCTTTAGCATTTAAATTATTTTGTTTTTCTTCACACTATAGAAATAATATTAATTTCACTTTTGAAAGCATTGAAGCAACTAATAAAGCCTATACAAGACTAAAAGAGGGATATAATAAGCATAAAGAAGGAACAGAAGATATAAATGATAATACAATAAATGATTTCAAGATTAAATTTGAGGAAGCAATAAATGATGATTTAAATATGCCAATGGCAATGGGAATTGTTTGGGATGTCATAAAATATCCATCTAAATCAAAAAAACTTGCACAATTATTAGAAAAGTTTGATGAAGTTTTAGGTTTAAAAATTAGTGAAAATGTTAAGAATAGTAGTGATTTACCAGATGAAGTAAAAGATTTAATTGCAAAGAGAAAACAGGCAAGGGAAAACAAAGATTGGAAACAATCAGATATATTAAGAGACAAAATAAGTGAATTAGGATATGTGGTAAAAGACACTAAGAATGGAATGGAAGTAGATAAAACATAGTAATATCTTTGGAAGGATTGAGGAAAAACAATGGAAGAAACAACGAATAGAAAGATGGGATTTTTTGAAAGAGTATATAAATCAATAGTTAATTTTGATACTTATACACGATTTGCAACTGAACCTATATCTAAAGCAATGAAATATTTAGCAATATTAGTATTACTACTTTCGATAATAATAACAACTTTTTATATTGTTTTATTTAAGTCAAAAATTACAGAAGGAATTGAGTATTTAAATGAAAATATAGAAGATATAAATTTCAATAACAAAATGTTTAGCTATAATAATGGAGAATATTCAATATATGATGAAGAAGGAAATATTGTGCCTATTATTATAGTAGATACTAGTGACCAACCAAATATTGAAGAATATAAAGATAAAGTTAAATTATATAATTATGGATTTATATTATTGAGGGATAATATAACTATATATGTATCGACGGCAGGTACTGATGAACAATTTACTACAATTCCATATTCTGATTATGGAATTGAGAATATGAGTAAGGAAGAAATTTTAAACAATCTAAGTAATCCAACTATATATGTCTTTTTTGCTGTTGTAATGTTTGTTGTAGAATTCGTAGAGTATTATATATATATATTGTTAAATGCTATTACTTTAGCTATAATTGGACAAATTCTTGCAATTATATTACGATTAAAAATGAAATTTAGCGAAACATATAAGATGGGAATATATGCTTTAACTTTACCTACATTATTAGAATTAATATACATTATAATTAATGCTACTACAGGATTTGTAATACAATATTTCTCATGGATGTATACCACGATATCATATATATATATTTGTGTAGCTATACTTATGATAAAGACTGATTTTATAAATATGCAAAAAGAATTAATAAGAATACAAATGGAAGAAGATAATAAAGAAGATGAGCAGACGATAAAAGAAGAAAAAGAAACAAAGGATGAAGATAATCAAGATGAGGATAAAGAAGGCATAGATAAAGATGATGACTTAAAAGAACAAACAGATAGCTAATTAAAAAAGTTAATATAAAATGGAAGGAATTTGAGAATGGAAAAAGAACCAAGAAAAGAAAATAACAAAAAAGATAAGAACAAATTAATTATTGTATTAATTTCGATATTAGTAATTGCATTAGTAGTACTTATATCTTTACTATTAATATATAGTTCACAAAAAAATAAGGATAATTTAGCATACACAGAACTATTAAACCATATTGAAAATGATAATGTTGAAAAAATTGAAATGTCAGTAGGTTCAACAACTTTAAAGGTTACACTTAAGGACAGAGAAAATGAAGATGACACAGAAACTGTAATAATACCTAATACACAAGCGTTTATAGAACTACTTCATGATAAAAAAGAACAAGGGAAAGATATTAATTTAAATGAGCTTCCTGCTAGTGCGATAACTACATTTGTCAATAGATTTTGGTCAATTATTCCTACACTACTTATGGTAGCATTATTTGTTATGCTTTTTAAAATGCAAGGACTTGGTGATAAAGGTGTAATATATGATGGAGAAGAAAATAAAAGTAATATTAAATTTGAAGATGTCGCAGGACTAGAAGAAGAAAAAAATGAACTAGTAGAAGTAGTTGGATTTTTAAAGGATCCTAAAAAATTTAGAGATATGGGAGCAAAGATTCCAAGAGGCATTTTACTTTGTGGAAAACCTGGAACAGGAAAAACTTTACTTGCAAAGGCTGTAGCTGGAGAGGCAGGAGTACCTTTTATAGCAATGAGTGGTTCTGAATTTATAGAAATGTTTGCAGGACTTGGTGCTTCTCGTGTAAGAAAATTATTTGGAAAAGCTAAAAAATTATCACCATGCATTATTTTTATTGATGAAATAGATGCAATAGGTTCAAGAAGAACTGGTGGAAGTGGAGCAGAGTCTGAAAATAATCAAACTTTAAATCAATTATTAGTTGAAATGGATGGATTTGAAACTGATAATGCAGTTATAGTACTAGCAGCTACAAATAGACCAGAGATGCTAGACAAGGCTTTATTGCGACCAGGAAGATTTGATAGACAAATAACAGTAGCTCCACCAGATATTAAAGGTAGAGAAGAGATATTAAAGATACATGCTAGAGATAAGAAATTTGCAGATGATATTGATTTAGCAGATATCGCAGATGATACAGCAGGATTTACAGGAGCTGAATTAAGTAATATATTAAATGAAGCAGCTATAATAGCAACAGTAAATGATCATGAAGCAATACAAAAAGACGATTTAGAGGAAGCTATAAAGAAAGTAACTGTTGGATTACAAAAGACTAGCAGATTAATATCTGACAAAGATAAGAAATTAACGGCATACCATGAAGCAGGACATGCAATAGTAAGTCAATTCCTTCCAACAGTGACAAAAGTAAAAGAAATATCAATTATACCAAGAGGAGTTGCTGGAGGATACACTATGTACAAATCTGATGAAGATAAATACTATGTATCTAAAACAGAAATGGAAGAAAAATTAATTTCTCTATTAGGTGGGCGTGCAGCAGAAAGGTTAGTGTTAAATGACATATCAACAGGAGCTAGTAATGATATTGAAGTTGCAACAAAGATTGCAAGAGATATGATAACTGTATATGGTATGAGTGATATTTTAGGCCCAATATCTTTAGTTGTTGACACACCAGAAGAGTTAAGACTATTTGGTCATAATATTGAGGATGAGATTGGTGCAGAAATAAAAACTTTAATTGATACAGCATATGTTAAAGCTCAACAAATATTAAATGCAAATATGGAAAAATTACATGAAGTTGCACAAATATTATTAGAAAAAGAAACAATAACACAAGAACAATTTGAACAAGTATTTAGAGCATAATAATTAGCAAAGTTAAAATTAAAGAAGAGAGATAATAGGAGGAATAGAGAATGGAAAAATGTTTATTATTAGGTAATGGAGCAAGAGAAGCAGTTATTGCTGAAAAAATATCTGAAGGCTTTGAATTGTATTGTATAATGCCATATGAAAACCCAACAATTTTAGAATTCGCTAAAAAATCAAACGGAAAAATATTAGTTGGAGATCCTTTTGATAAAGAACTAGTAAAGAAGTTTATACAAGAAGAAAATATTAAGAATTGTGTAATAAGCAGTGATAATTTATTAAGAGATGGATTAATAGATTTAGCAAAAGAATTAGGTTTAAAAACATTTGGACCAACTTCTCTTGGGTCAAAAATAGAATGGAGCAAAACCTATGCTTTAAATATAGTAAAAGAAATTGCACCAGAGATGGTAATAAAAAACTTTGAAGTAAGAAGTAAAGAAATGTTGAGAAAAGTAATAGATGAAAATTATAAAGATGATAGTTTTGTTATAAAGCCAGAAGGATTAACTGGTGGAAAAGGTGTTAAAGTTGGAGGAGTACATTTTAAAGGTAAAGAAGAAGGATATACTTATGCATTGTCATGTTTAGAAGATAGTGGAGTTGTTATAATACAAGATAAAGTAGAAGGAAGAGAGTTTACAGTAACAGGATTAACAGATGGAAAAAATATTGTTATAACACCAACTACTTTTGATTATCCTTATAGATTTGATGAGGATAAAGGACCAGGAACAGGTGGAATGGGATGCTTAAGCTTTGAAACAGGAATATTACCATTTTTAAATCAAGATGATATTAATAAATGTGCAGAACTAATGAAAAAGGTAATTCAATATATAAATAGAGATAGTAATGAATTTACAGGACCTATATATGGAGGATTTTTTAAATGTGAAGACGGAATAAAATTCATAGAATTTAATGCAAGATTTGGAGATCCAGAAGCATTAAATATATTAAACACATTAGAAACACCATTCAAAGAGGTATTTGATAATATTCAAAAACAACAATTATCAAATGATAATTGTAAATTTGCAAAGAAAGCAGTTTGTACAGTTTATATGGTAAGTCCAAATTATGCTATATCATCAAGTAAAGAACCTTGCAAATATACATTGAATACAGATGAAATTAATAAAAAAGGCGCAAAAGTCTATTTTGCAAGTTCAAAAAGAGTAGAAGGTAATTCTTATGAATCAGTTGGAAATTCTAGATTAGTTGCTATAGTTGCAAAGGCCGATACTTTTGAAGATGCAAAAGAAAAAGTATATAGAGCAATTGAAGGAAATGTGGACAAAGTTTTGAATTATAGAAAAGATATTGGTACAATTTATATTCATTAGTTTAATAAGGAGTGAATAAGTTGTTAGATTTCAAAAAAATAGATGAATTCGAAAAGAAGAAAACTAAAGTAATGAATTATATAATGTATAAAAAAAGAACAGAACAAGAAGTAAGACAAAAGTTCTATAGTACAATAGATGAAGAAACATTAGATGAAATAATTAACTATGTGAAAGAAGCAGGATATTTAAGTGATACAGATTATATAGGAAGAGCTATTAATGAGTTTATGGCATTAAAAAATTTATCAATATTTGAAATAAAAAATAAGCTATATGCAAAAGGCATTTCAAAAGATGATATAGAAGATTACATTCAAGAGCATAGAGAAGAATTAGAGGAATATGAGGAAAAATCAAAACAAAACATAATTGCAAAAAAATCTATGACAATGGATGAATTACAATTAAAAAATTATTTATTTAAAAAAGGTTTTAAAATATGACAATTTTGTACTAGAAAGGAATGATAGACAGCATGACTAATGTGCTAAACTTAGAAACAAATAAATATGCAATAAAGATAGAAAATTTTGAAGGTCCACTAGACTTATTATTGCATCTAATAGATAAAAACAAGATGGATATCTATGATATAAAAATCTCAGAGATTACGGAACAATATATAGCATATATAAATAAAATGGAAGAGATGAATTTGGTAGTAGCTAGTGAATTTGCAATTATGGCATCTACATTGTTATATCTAAAATCTAAGAAATTGCTTCCAAAACATGAAAAAGATGAAGAAGAATTAACAGAAGAAGAACTTATAAGAAGAATAATTGATTATAAAAAATATAAAGATATTACACAAAAATTAAAAGAAAATTTTGAAATTTTTTCCAATAGATATTATAAGATAGCAGAAAAAATTGAATTACCTAAGCAGAATTTATACGATGAATATGAACACGGAATACTCAATCAAATATATCAAGAATTATTATATAGGAATAGAGAAAAGGTAAATGTAAATGCTAAGAATATTGAAAAAATAGCATTAGTAGATACTTATACAGTACACGAAAAAGTAAAGGAAATGTTTAAAATATTATTGCATACACCAAATTTTATATTTAATAAGGTATATACATTAAAGGAGCATAACAAACAAGAAGTTGTAACTGCATTTTCAGGACTATTAGAACTGTCAAGAAAAAGTAAAGTTATAACAGAGCAAGTAAAGAATTTTGGTGATATAAAAGTACAGAAAGCAAAAAAGAAAAAAGAATAAAATAAAAAAAATTGGTAAAATTAATAATATAAATTCTAGTGAATGGGGAAATTTATGTTATTAATTTTACTTTTTATTTTTGTTATATGCAGTATTATTATAACAACATTAAAAATAAGAATTGATTTTGAAAATATACAAATATCAAATATAGATGAGTATGGGAAAAAGTCAAAGTTAAAACATAGCTATACAATAAACTTAGAGATTCTAATATTTGGTAATGTTAAAATTTTTAAGATGAAGTTAGATAAAGAAAATGTAAAAAGTATATTAAAAAACGTAAAACTAGATTTTAATAATATTAATATGAAAAAAGAAATAAAAAATAGAAATGAGTTAATGTTTAATTTTAAGAACTTAAAAATAGCATTTAAAGATATAAATTTTAATCTTGAAATAGGAACTGGAGATATAATGAGTACGGTAGGTATATTTACTATTTTATCTACTATAGTGCCAATTATAATCAGAGATAATAAAGCTAGTGTAAAATATCAAATAGCACCAATATATAATTCAGGAGAAGTAATAAATTTTTGGGCAAATGGTATAAGTGAAGTGCATTTGGTACATATTATCTATACATTATATATTATGAAAGTAAAGAAAGGAAGGAAGAAAGATGGCAGACGAAACACAAGGACAAAATCATCCAATAGAAGGGCTTATGATTACAGCAATGGATAGTATACAACAAATGGTTGATGTTAATACGATTATAGGAGAACCAATTGAAACATCTGTAGGAAGCGTAATTATACCAATTTCAAAGGTTAGTTTTGGTTTTGCAGCAGGAGGTAGCGAATTTAAAGGAGAGACTGTTGATGAATATACTAAAAAGGAGAAAGAAGAATTAGTCCAATATAGATTACCTTTTGGAGGAGGTAGTGGAGCAGCAGTAAATATTAATCCAGTTGCATTTTTAATTGTACAATCTGATACTGTAAAGTTATTGCCAGTAAATCATGCGTCATCATTGGATAAAGTGTTAGACTATGCACCAGAAATAATAGAAAAAATGGAAAAAGTATTATGCAAAAAGGATAAACAAGAAGAAGGAAAAAATGAGTAAAGAATGAGGTCACATTATTTATGTGACCTCATTCTTTATTATACTAAATCATTCATATTATAAAAACCATTTTCTTGTTTTACTAAGAACTCTGCAGCTTTTAATGCACCATCAGCAAAAACATTTCTTGAATATGAAGTATGTTTTACTTCAAATGTTTCATAAGGACTAAAAAATTGAACAGTGTGTTCTCCAACAATATTTCCACCACGAATTGATGAAAATCCTATTTCATTTGATGAACGTTTTTCTACTTTAGAATGCCTATCAAATACATATTCTTTTTTATTATCAAATACTTCATTGATAGCATCTGCAAGAAGAAGAGCTGTTCCACTTGGAGCATCTTTTTTTTGATTATGATGAGTTTCTATAATTTCTATATCAGAATCATATAGCTTTTTTGCAACTTCTGATACAATTTTTGCCATTAAATTTATGTCAAAAGACATATTGGAAGATTTAAAAATTGGTATTTTTTTACTATATTCTTTTATTTGATTTTCTTGTTCTGCGGTAAATCCAGTTGTTGCTATAACAACTGGAATATGCATTTTAGAAGCATATTCTAACATGTTTAGTGTTCCAATAGTATAAGAAAAATCAATTATTACGTCTATTTTTACATTTATGTCGTCAAATCTAGTAAAAACTGGAAAATTTGCAGTTTCATCTTCTTTTATATCAAAACCACCAATTAGATTTAAATTATCAAAATTTTCTATTTGAGAAATTACGGTGCGTCCCATACGACCATTACATCCATTTACAAAAACATTTATCATCTATTTCATTCCTTTCTGATTTTATAAAAAATATCTAAAAGTACAAATTCCTAAAAGCATATATGAATATCTAAAAATTATATTATATGTTTTTGTTTCTCTTAAACCATTTAATGTTTCGACTATTGCCGAAAATTTATCAGTTAAAGTGATTAGATAAGATTCCCTATATTTTGGTAAAGAAAAAGTTACAGGCCACATATGTTTTAAAATCATATCTTTTTCTATATTATTAAGTTTGAAGAGTTTAGTTGCGTTATCTAAAGCACTTTTAGGATGTGTAAAAGCATGAAAACCTTTACGAGAATTTTTTTCTCTCCAATCATATAGAAATAAATCATGTAACATAGCAGCACGTGATGCGGATACATAATCTAAATGAAACTTTCGACAGAGTAAATATGTATAATAGGAAACATATAAACAATGTTCATAACATGAAGTATTAAAATGATGTCTATAATTTTGCATTTGTAGTACTGTATCATTTATTTTGATATCATATATAATCTTATTAAATTCTTTATCTTTATTTATTTTTTCTATAAGTCTAAACATATACATCAATTCCTTTGTATTTAGTTTAATGGGAAGTATTGTGTAAACATAATCTTATATTTATATTATACTATAAGATTACATGTTAAATCAAATAAGGTTTCATGGCAATTTTTAGCATTTCTAAATTTTTAGGTGATATAGGAGTAAGTGGTAATCTAGGAATTCCAAAATTGTAACCCATTAAATTTAGTGCAGCTTTAACAGGGATAGGATTTACTTCACAAAATAGTGCATTCATAAGCGGAAGTGATTCTAATTGTATTTTTGTAGCTTCTTGTATGTTTCCTTCCCAGAAATTTTTCATCATATTTGATAGGATTTGAGGTGCAATATTTGAAAATACAGAGATTACACCGATTCCGCCTAATGATAAAATAGGGAGTACTTGATCATCATTGCCACTATAAATATTTAAATTATCGCCACAAAGTGCAGCAATTTTAGCAATTTGTGATAAATTTCCGGAAGCTTCTTTAATTGCAACGATATTATCAATTTTAGATAATTCTAAACAAGTTTCAGGTAAAATATTTACTCCTGTTCGACTTGGTACACTATACATTATTATTGGAGTATTAGGTACTGCAGAAGCTATAGCCTTGTAATGCTCTATTAATCCATTTTGAGTAGCTTTATTGTAATATGGAGTTACAACAAGAATTCCATCTGCACCAGCATTAGTAGCAAATTTTGAAAGTTCGATAGCACTTGCTGTACAGTTTGAACCAGTACCAGCAATTACAGGAATTCTTCCATCAATAGTATCAATTGCAAATTTAATTGTTTCTTTTTTCTCAGAGTCGGTCATTGTTGAAGCTTCACCAGTAGTTCCACAAACAATTATTGCATCAGCACCATTTTTTACTTGAAATTCTAGCAGTTTTTGAAATTCAGCATAATTTACACCATTGTCATCAAACGGTGTAGCGATGGCTGTTCCACAGCCTTTAAAAATAATCTTTTTCATTTTTATAATATCAGTCCTTTCTTGTAAGGAACAAAACTAGTTTAAATAATAATTGTTTCTAATTACTATTCAAACATATTGTTTATAAAACTCATATATAATTATATATCAAGTATATTGTATATATTATATTCTATATTCATCAAAAAAGAAATATAAAATATAAAAAAAATTGAATTTAAAGCAAGCTTTTTCTAAAAGTATTTATATAAAATAGGAGGAGAGTTATATCATCTTATTATAAGAGCTATTACTTTTGAAATTTACTTGATTTCACTCGTAAAAGCATTCATATAATATGCAAAATTCAATTAAATTGACTTTTTGAATAAAATATAGTATAATATATATATAGTTATAAACAAATTTTCATAGTTTGAAAGGAGAATTTTATGAACACATTAAGAAACACAGAAACAACTTGTTATGAGGAGAAATTTATATCTCCTTTTGAACAAACAACCGAGAGCGGTGCTCTCCGGGTGTTAGAAGCCATTAGGCAAGCTCATCCTGCAAGTGCTGGCTGGAAAGAAATCAAAGGTTATGCAGAAAAGCTTCCAAATGGAAAATGGCGTGCTGTCCGTATGCATAAAAAAATTTGCTAACTAAAAGGAAATTCCTAGCAATATAATAATTGCTAGGAATTTCGCTTTTCTAAAATAGAAAGTCTATATAAAATTTATATTTATTCTTTTTTCTTATTATCTTTTGGATGTAGTAATTCTCCTTTTAGCCCCAAATCAACTAAATTAGAAGTGGCTGCTTCAAATGGAATAAATATTTTATTTGCATCTCCGTCAGCAATTTCTTTTAATGCTTCTAAAGATTTTAATTGAACAAGTTTTTCATCTGGATTAGCTTTTTTCATTGCTGTATATACCATTTCAACTTCTAAGGCTTTTGCTTCAGCAACTTTTTTTATTGCTTCGGCGTCTCCGGCAGCTTTTCTAATTTTAGCTTCCTTTTCAGCTTCAGCATTTAAAATTGTTGCAGCTTTTAAACCTTCAGCTTGAAGTATCTTTGATTGACGTTCACCTTCAGCCTTTAAGATCTCAGCTCTTTTTGTTCTTTCAGCATTCATTTGTTTTTCCATTGCTGTACGAATACCTTCAGGAGGAGTAATATCTTGAATTTCAACTCTTTCGACTTTACATCCCCATTGAGAAGTAGCTTCATTTAATACCATTCTTAATTGCTCATTTATTAAATCTCTAGAACTAAATGTTGCATCTAAATCAAGTTTACCAACAATATCACGAGTTGTCGTAATTGCTAAATATTCAATACTCTTTTTTAGTGATTGAATTTCATAAACTGCTCTTGCTGGTTCTACAACTTTATAAAATACAACAGTATTAATTTTTATTGTAACGTTATCCTTTGTGATAACTTCTTGAGGTTGCACGTCTAATGTTTGTTGCTTTAAGCTAACTATAAATCTAATACGATCTACAAATGGGATAATAAATGTAAGTCCAGCATCTGCTATTTTATGAAATTTACCTAATCGCTCTATAACATATACTTCAGATTGATTAACTACTTTAATAGAGTTATATGCAAGGAATATTAAAATTCCAAAAAATATAATTAAAAATATTATAAAAGGTATCATAATAATTATCATTCCTTTCTGACACAAATATAATGTAAAAGAAAAAATGTGGGCTATTTTTACACTAAAGTTTCAAAATGAATAATTTCATTATTTGTGCAACTATATTATACACTAAAATATAGTAAAATGGAAGAGTTTATGTAAAATTTGTTAAATTTTAGTAAAATGGCTTAAAATAAAAAACAATTTTGAAATTGCTAAGCGATTGAAATCGTGAAGTAATTCTTATAATTACTATAATTATATTGTACAAAAAGTTCTCCTACTAGGAGAACCTTGGTAACATATTTTTTATTACAATATAAAAAGGAAAAAATAGTCCTTTAAGTTTTAATATCAGTATTTATATTCTTATAAATTGAACAAATATCGCAACTATTACAAATAGTAACTCTATCTTCAAATATGAGTTTTAAAGTATTGATAAAATCATCTTCAGCTCCAGTAATAGGAAAATGAATAGTTAAGTGGGCAGGTAATGCATTTAACAAATAATTTAATACATAGTCATTATCTGAAAAAGTTATATCTGATAAAAATTTTGCATTAAATGATTGTGTGGATTTACTATCTATTATTTTTTTTTGGTCGTCTAATAGGACAATTTTATCATTAAAGTATACAAGGTTTATATTAGAGACCTTTGAAATGTTCGAGTTTATATATAGTCTTAAAATATTTATAAATTCAAAATATTCACGTTCAATTAAATATCTATTTATGCAAGTGTTCAATATATAATCTAATAGTTGTTTATACTCCTTAAGTCTAAAGTTAAAAAATCCATTTAGTACTATTGAATGATGTTCTTTTAAGTATTTAAATAAAGAATTATAAATAGATAGATACTTATTTCTAAAAAATTCAGATTCCATATAGTTTTCTGAATCACACAATTCTATAATTCTATCTTTCTCTGCACATGAGAAATAGAAGAAATCATTATTTAATTCTTTTTTTAGGACAACTGGTTCATAGAATTTTAATATCATATCAGTTAATATAATACATACATAATCATAAAATAAGTTTATATTACTACCAGAGTAGTGAACTATTACATTATCATATATTTTAAAGGAATTGGAAGAAATGTATAAATTATCTAATTCTAATAATGAAAATCGATTTAATAAATATTTTATTATAGAATTGTTATTAATTTTAATGCAAAGTGATTTCATTTAAGAATTAAACTCCTTCCCAGATATAATAAATATATTATTTACAAAAAACAATCATATATACATATATTTTATTCTATTTAAGTTTAAGTGCTACATTAATTCTTATTTATAAAAAGGATTTTAAATATTATGGACAGAAAATTGGCATATAAATCATATAAATATTGACTTTTTAAAATTTTTAATGTATTGTATGTATTGAAAAAATAGAGAGGAAAGATAGTTGAAATGAGAGTAACGTATAAAGATAAAATCTTTGAAGTAGAGCCTAATAGCAGAGTGAGAGATATATTAAAAGATGAAATAGAAAGCTCTGAAAATCAAATAATTACTTGTATATGTAATAATAAAGTTAAGAGTTTAAATTATGAAATTAAAGAAGATTGCAATATTGAATTGTTAGATTATACGAATAAAGAAGGAAAGAGAGTATATGTAAGGGGAGCACTTTATATAATGGCTAAGGCACTAAAAGAGATTTACCCTAATGCAAAATTGGCTGTTAATTATCAATTATATAATTCTATGTATTGTGTTATATCCAATATGGAAATAACTGAAGAAATGATAAATAATGTTAAAAATAGAATGATCAAGATTGTAAAGGAAAATCTGGAAATAAAGAAAGTTACAATGACTAAAAAAGAAGCAGAAAAACTATATGAAAAAGAAAAAACTATGAGAGGAATATTGCTACAGCTAGACAAAAAAGAAGCAAATGATAATGTGTCTTTATATTATTGCGAAGACTATTATAATTATTTTTTTGGAGTAATGCCGATTTCAACGGGAGTAATCAAAATATTTGATTTAGTGAAATATAAAAATGGTCTTTTACTAAAATACCCAAGTAGAGAAAAACCAAATGAACTATCGGACTTTAAAGAAACAAAAAAATTACTAGCAACTTTAAATGAATACGAGGAAATATATAAGATTTTAGAGATAGATACGGTTCATAAATTAAATAATATAGTAGAAACTGATAAAGGAAAGCAGACTATAATGCTTTCAGAAGCACTACATGAAAAGAAAATATCTGATATAGCAGATAAAATAGTAAACAATAAATCTGTAAGAATTGTTTTAATAGCAGGTCCATCTTCATCAGGTAAAACAACTTTTGCAAATAGATTAGGAATACAATTGATGTTAAATGGAAAAAGACCGGTAACAATATCTGTAGATAATTATTTTGTAGAAAGAGAAAACAATCCAAAAGATGAATTTGGAAACTATGACTTTGAATGTCTAGAAGCATTAGATACGGAATTATTGAATAATCATATTCAGCGATTATTAGCAGGAGAAGAAGTTGAAATTCCAACTTTTGACTTTAGTAAAGGACATAAGTATTATGATGGAAATTTATTAAAGCTAGGACCAGATGATATATTGGTAATGGAAGGTATACATTGCTTAAATGATAGATTAACAATATCAATCCCACGTGAGCAGAAATATAAAATATACATTAGTGATTTAACAGTATTAAATTTAGATTACTATAATAATATATCTACTACAGATACTAGACTAATAAGAAGAATTGTCAGAGATAATCAATTTAGGAACTATTCTGCATTGCAAACTATAAAAATTTGGTATTCTGTTAATAGAGGAGAGAAAAAATATATATTTCCATATCAAGAAGAAGCTGACAGTATGTTTAATTCTTCATTAATATATGAATTGTCTGTATTAAAAGATTATGCGATTCCATTGTTACAAGATATAGATAGTTCTAATCCAGAATGCGCAGAAGCTACTAGATTATGTAATTTATTAAAATATTTCGATTCGATACCAATTGATTATATACCGAAAACATCATTAATTCGTGAATTTATAGGAGGTAGTGCGTTTAATGTATAGCAGATTTACCAAGATAGATGAGGAATTTATATGTGAGAATTGTGGGAAGAAAGTAACAAAATTAGGGTATACATGTAGAAATCATTGCCCAGAATGTTTGTACTCAAAACATGTAGATATAAATCCCGGAGATAGACAGGAAGAATGTCATGGACTTCTAGAACCAATAGGATTAGAAATTAATAACAAAAAGGGATATGTTATAATATTTAGATGCAAAAAATGTGGGGCAATTAGAAAAAACAAATCAGCAGAAGATGATAATATGTCTTTATTAATAAAATTAAGCGCCAAACATTAAATGTTTGGTGCTTAATTTCATGAATAAATCATATAATCAATATCAGGGAAAATTTTATCTTTTTTCATAATGTCATCTAAATAATTTTTATCTATATCATTATTTTTTATTTGATAATAAAGTTTAGTAAATCTGCCAATATGTTCTTTAATTCTTTTATGTGCATAATCCACCATAGTCTGATTTGTAATAATAAAGTTCCAATCACTACTCTGTGCAAGTAATAATTCTCTAGCACACTGGTTTAATGCTTTACGTTTTATACTTGTTTTAGGTTCATTAGGAAATAAATTAGCTAATTCAACCATTCTGTCTCCAGCTGTATGATAATGTCGATGTGCATAGTCATTTAAAGGATTTAACCAAACTTCACTATAACCATTAGCACCCCAACTTGATCTACAAGGAGTACATTCCTGAATATCTGGATATAAATCAATATATTCACTAGGCGTAATTAAACGGTAATCACAATCGTCATAATAAATTTTTTTAAATAAGATATATAACCAATCTGGACCTTCATACCACCAATGACCAAAAAGTTCAGCATCATAAGGACATACTATAATTGGTTTATGTCCATCCATTTGAGAATATAGGTAATTAATTTGAGCTTGTCTACAATCAAAGAAATGACCAGCTTGTTTTTCTACAGAATCCATAGCCCACTGAGGGTTATAATAGTCTTTATTTTCAGTTTTTCCTGTTATCCTGTAATATTTGATTTGAGTATTAACTCTGGCACCATTGTGAGCAATATATGGTTTTATATAATCATAAGGTGCATCATAGCCAATATCTCTATAAAATTCACGATAATTAGGATCTCCAGGGTATCCATTTATAGAACTCCAAACTTGCCTAGATGATTCAATATCTCTACCAAATGCAATTATACCATTTGGAGAAACGATTGGAGCAAAAGTACCATAAACTGGAGTGGGGTTAGCATATAAGATACCATGAGTTTCTGTTATTATATATTGAATTTGAAATTCATTAAGATATTTGTCAACTTCAGGAATATATCCGCATTCAGGAAGCCAAATCCCTCTAGGTTTTTTTCCAAAATACTTTTCATATGTTTGAACACCAACTGCAATTTGTGCACGTATTGTTTTCTCATTTAAGTATAATATTGGAAAGTAGCCATGTGTTGCCCCACAAGTAATTATTTCAAGCAACCCAATATCTTGAAAATGCTTAAAGCCTTGTATTATATTACAATTATATATATCTTTAAATATATGCAAATCATTTGAATATCTATCTAAATAATATTTAGCTAATTTACAAATATTATCATTTCCTTTATTACGTATTATTTCTTTTTTTGAAAGTTCAATATGCTGATTAAGATATTTTATATAACGTTTTTGTAATAATTTATTATCAAGCATAGAAAGAAGAGGAGGAGTAATAGACATTGTTAATCTAAAATTAACCTTCTCATCTTCTAATTTTTTAAAATTTTTAAGTAAAGGTATATATGTTTCTGAAATAGCTTCAAATAACCATTGTTCCTCTAAATAATCTTCACTTTCTGGGTGATGTACGAAAGGTAAATGAGCGTGTAATATGAAACATACGTAGCCTTTTTCATTTGTAGTCATAAATAATTCTCCTTTATTTAATAGAGCACGTTGCACTAAGTAATAAGCAACGTGCCGTTAATATATATTTATTAAAATACATTAGAAGTTGGATTACCAGAAGATGGGTTAGAAAACATTTTATTGTTATCTAGAACTTCATCTTTGTATAGATTATTATAAAAACTATAAACTTTATGTTTTTTATTATATAAATTTCCTATATTAGTCATTAAACGTATACTGCCAAAATCTTTATAAGATATAGAGCCGGTCTTAATGTTTTTAAATTTTATATTGGTAAAATCAGTTTCATCAAATAATATATGATCATTAGGAGAAACTAATTTATTAGAAGAAGAAATATATATGTATTGAGAAGGATTTTCAATATTTCTTCGTCCAAGTTCTATATCATATTCGCAATCTGGTTCCTGCATACGAAGATACCAACTATTAGCAAAATCATTAATTTCAACTTCAAAGTAATAATGCCTTGTTTTATTATGAATAAGTAAAACAGGTTTTGTTTTATTAAAAAAATCATTACCATATTTTTCTATAAAATTTGATCTATCTTTATCGGCAATGTCCCAATATACAAATAATGTTGTAGGCGTTTGAGCTAAAATTTTAACCATTGTTTGGTCATATCTATAAGGTAAATCATAATATTCTAGAACTGAACTATTCATTTTACTTTTAGAAGTTTTTGAAGTGGATTTTTTAACACTTTTTTTAGCTGTTACGGTAGAACTCTTTTTTGTAGTAGATTTCTTATTGGTACTTTTTTTAGAAGTAGAAGTATTTTTTGAAGAAGTTGTTTTTTTTGCGACAGCTTTTTCAGGAGTGTTATCCTTTTTTGTAATTATTTTTACAGAATCTTCTTTAGTTGAATTTGTTTTTACTCCTTTTTTTGTATCACTTATAGAATTGTGCGTTTTTTCTTCTTTTGCAGTTCTTGGCATGATATTATTTCCTCCTTAGTAAATGTATATTATAATATATAATATGATATATCAAAAGAATATTTTATTCAATAGAAAAAGAAAAAAAATTGAAAACAAAAAGAGTTACCATTGACATGATACCCTATGGGGGTATATAATAACTAAAGAAATACTATTTTAGGAGGCTACAGAATGAAGAAAATAATATTAAAAATAGATGGTATGAGCTGTAGTGCTTGTTCAAATGGATTAGAGAAATATTTAAATAAACAAGAAGGAATAAAAAGTGCAAGTGTAAATTTAGTGATGGCAAATGCTTTAATTGAATTTGATGAGGATTTACTAGATCAAAAAAAGATAGAAAAATTCGTGAAAGAAGCAGGATTTAAAAGTTTAGGAATTTATAATAATCAAATGGAAGAAAACAAAAATAAAGGAGAGAAAGTTAGATTTGTAATATTTGGAGTATTAGCAATTATTTTACTATATATTGCTATGGGATCAATGATTGGATTACCAGTAATAGAACAATTAGATATGCATAAAAATTCAATACCATATACAATAGTTTTATTTATTTTGGCAACAGCTTTTTTGATATATGGTTTTGATATTATAAAGAATGGAATAAAAAATTTAATACACAAAGCTCCAAACATGGATACGTTAGTTATGATAGGAGTTCTTAGTAGTTATATATATAGTATATATGGGATGATAATGATCTTTAAAGGAAATCACCACTATGTAGAAAATTTATATTTCGAATCATCAGCCATTGTTATATTCTTTATAAAATTAGGTAGATATGTCGATTCAATTAGTAAAGATAAGACAAAAGAAGCAATTAAAAAACTAGTTCAAATCACTCCAAATAGTGCTATTATAAAAGTTAATGGAGAAGAAAAAGAAGTTACAATAGATGAAATTAAAAAAGATGATATAGTTATTTCTCATGCGGGAGATAAAATTGCAGTAGATGGTGAAATAATTACAGGAAAAGCACACTTAGATGAGACATTTATAACAGGAGAAAGTAAACCAACAAGCAAAACAGTTGGAAACAAAGTGATTGCTGGAAGTATTAACTATGATGGATATTTAGAATATAAAGCAGAAAAGATAGGTAAAGAATCTATGATATCTGAGATTGTAAGGCTAGTAGTTGAAGCAACTAATACAAAAGCACCAATTTCTAGAATAGCAGATACCATAAGTGGATATTTTGTACCAATAGTTATTGCCTTAGCTATAATAACCTTTATAATTTATTTATTGCTAGGTTTTACATTTAATGAAGCAATAAATACATTTGTAACAGTCTTAGTTGTAGCATGTCCATGTGCACTTGGATTAGCAACTCCACTTGCGATAGTAGTAAGCGAAGGAAAATGTGCAGAAAATGGAATATTAGTTAAGAAAAGTGAAATATTAGAAAATGCAGAAAAAATAAATACTATAGTATTTGATAAAACAGGAACATTGACTTATGGAAATCTGAAGATAGCAGAGATAGTTAATTATAGTAATCTAGAAAACAGCGAACTTATAAAGTTAGCAGGAAGTGTAGAAACAAAATCTAATCATCCAATAAGTAAAGCATTTGAAGACTATTTAAAAGAAAATAAAATTATACCATTTGAAGTGGAAGATTTTAAAAATATAAGTGGATATGGAATTAAAGGGAAAATACATGAAGAAGAAATAATACTTGGAAACTCAAAGATACTAGATTTATTTAATATAGAAAATAATTATTTAAAAGATGAACAAAAACTAGCAGAACAAGGTAATAGCATTATTTATGTAGTAAAGGATAAAATAATAATTGGAATTGTTGGAGTAAATGACATTGTGAGAGAAAACGCAAAGGATGTTATAGAAAAGCTAAAAAGTGCTAAAATGGAAATAATAATGTTAACAGGAGACAATAAAGATACTGCAAATATTATTGCAAAAGGTATAGGAATATCAAACATAATTTCAAATGTATTACCGTCACAAAAAGCTGAAATGATAAAAAAAATAAAAGAAGACAATAAGAAGGTAATGATGTGTGGCGATGGAATAAATGATAGTCCAGCACTAGCTAATGCTGATATTGGAGTAAGTGTAAATAGTGGGACTGATATAGCAATGGATTCATCTGATGTTATTTTAATGAAGGACGATTTAAACAAAATTTTAGACTTGATTCAGATTAGTAAAAAAACAATAAGAAATATTAAACAAAATTTGTTTTGGGCATTTTTCTACAATAGTTTAATGATACCAATTGCAATGGGATTATTAAAGCCTATTGGAATATCTATAAACCCAATGATAGCAGGTTTTACAATGATTATTAGCAGTCTTACAGTAATACTAAATACATTGCGCTTAAAAAAATAATTGCTATTTAATGTTTTAGTATAAGTTATAGAATATATTAGGTTATAAGAGAAAGAGGTGAATAAAGTGTTTGGAGAAAAGATAACAAAAACTATATCAGTAGAAGGAATGCATTGTATGCATTGTGCAAAGAAAGTAGAAGATGCATTAGAGAAAATAAAAGAAGTTAAATCAGCAAAAGTTATTCTTGAAGAAAAAAAGGTAGAAGTTACGTTAAAATCTGAAGTAGATGATAAAATTTTAAAGGATGCAATTGAAGAACTTGGTTACAGTGTATTATAAAATTATTAAATTTTTATCTAAAATAAAGGACGAACAAAATGAGATTTACTTATTTTGTTCGTCCTTAAATTTATGTATTGTGGATGTTGCGTATTGGCTACACAATAATAAAATTATGTAAAATAAAAAATAAGAAAAAATGCTTGACAATAAAGAAGATTACATATAAAATATATACTAGGTTAAATATATTCTAAATAAATAAAATATTTTTTATATATATTATCTGAACATTGAAAATTTAATAGAAAAGAGGAATCGATATGGAAATAATTGCCATAATCGCCACTCTTCTAATCTCAGCTATAATTTTTATTCCAGTAGGAGTATTAATTAGAAAAAGAATAGCAGAATCTAAATTAAAAGGTGCTGAAGGAGAAGCTCAAAGAATATTAGATTTGGCAAAAAAAGAAGCAGAGTCAATAAAAAAAGAAGAAGTTTTTAAAGCAAGAGAAGAAATAATTCACGCAAAAGAAGACTTAGAAAAGGAGATTAGACAAAGAACAGGCGATTTAAATGCTAAGGAAGCTAGAATTACAAAAAGAGAAGAAAACATTGAAAGAAGAACAGAAAATTTTGAACTTAAGGAAAAAGAACTTGAAAACAAAGAACAAGAAGTTGAAAAACAGAAAAAAGCTTTAGAAGAATTGGAAGGAAAGAAAATTTCTGAACTAGAGAAAATAGCAAATTTATCTAGAGAAGATGCAAAAACAATGCTATTGAAAGAGTTAGAAAAACAATTGACAGTTGAAAAAGCTAATCTACTTATGGAAATGGATGCTCAAATTAAAGAGGAAGCAACCCAAAAAGCTAAGGAAATATTGACATATACAGTTCAAAAATGTGCAGCTGATCATACAGCAGAGACTACAGTATCTATAGTAGCTCTTCCAAATGATGATATGAAAGGAAGGATTATAGGTAGAGAAGGAAGAAATATAAAAGCATTAGAAACCTTAACTGGAATAGATTTAATAATTGATGATACTCCAGAAGCTGTTGTTATATCAGGATTTGATCCATTAAGAAGAGAAGTTGCCAAAATTGCTTTGGAAAAATTAATTGAGGATGGAAGAATTCATCCAGCTAAAATAGAAGAAACTGTTGAGAAAGCAAAAGAGGAAGTTGCAGCTACTATTAAGTCAGAAGGAGAAAGAGCTACTCTTGAAACTGGTGTAATTGGACTAAACCCAGAGCTTATAAAACTTATTGGTAAATTAAAGTACAGAACAAGTTATGGGCAGAATGTTTTAAATCATTCAATAGAGGTATCAAACCTTGCAAGAATAATGGCTGAAGAGTTAGGATTAGATGCTAAACGTGCAGCTAGAGCAGGTCTATTACATGATATAGGAAAAGCATTAGATCATGATATGGAAGGAACACATGTTGAAATTGGTGTTGACGTACTTAAAAAATTCAAAGAAAATGAATTAATTATAAATGCAGTGCAAGCACATCATGGAGATGTTGAACCTCAGACATTGGAAGCAGTATTAGTACAAGCTGCTGATGCAATTTCTGCATCAAGACCTGGTGCAAGAAGAGAAACTCTAGAAGCATACATAAAGAGACTAGAAAAACTTGAAGAAATTGCTGATTCTTTTGAAGGTGTAGATAAATCTTATGCAATACAAGCTGGACGTGAAGTAAGAATTATTGTAAAACCTGAAAAAGTATCAGAAGCCGAAATGACATTAATGGCACGTGACATTGCAACACGTGTAGAAAATGAAATGGAATATCCAGGACAAATCAAGGTAAATGTAATTAGAGAATCACGAGCAATAGAATATGCAAAATAAATCAAAAACACGAAGTTAAACGACTTCGTGTTTTTTGTTTATTTAATAGTCAAAAATGAATAAATATTAATAAGAATATATTCCAATTTTCAAAGATTTAGTGTATAATTAAAAAATAAAAAAATAGAGAGGAAGATAGGAATGAAAATATTGTCAGTAGGAGATTTAATAGGAGAAAGTGGATTGAAAAAGGCACAAGAAATTGTAGAAGATATAAAAGAAAAATATAATATAGATTTTATAATTGTTAATGGAGAGAATGTTGCAGAAGGAATGGGAATTAATCAAAAATGTTTTAATGCGATTTTATCAATGGGTGCAAATGTAATTACAATGGGAAATCATACATGGGCTAAAAAAGATATATTTAGTTTTATAGAACATGAAAGGCTAATAAGACCCGCTAATTACCCAGAAGGAGTGCCAGGAAGAGGATATGTCATTTGTGAATCTAATAACAAAAAAATAGCAGTAGTTAATTTGATAGGACGAACAGAAATGGGAGTTTTAAGTGAGAATCCATTTGTTATTGGAAAAAAATTAGTTGAAAAATTGAAAAAAGAAGTAGATATTATAGTAGTAGATTTCCATGCAGAGGCAACAGCTGAAAAGGTTGCTTTAGGAAATTATTTAGATGGGATTGCAACAATAGTTTATGGTACTCATACGCATGTTCAAACGGCAGATGACAGAATTTTGCCTAGAGGAACAGCTTATATTACAGATATAGGAATGACAGGACCTAAGAATTCTATAATTGGGATGGATATAACTGCATCTTTAAAGAGATTTGTAACAACATTACCGGAAAGATATAAAATTGCAGAAGGTGAATGCATTTTTAATGGGTGTATTTTTGACATTAATGACGAAACATGTCAAGTTGAGAGAATTACAAGATTGTATTTGTAGAAAAAAAGCGAAAATTAAAGAAAAATGGAGATAGAAACTTCCATAAATTTCCAAAAATATATAGACATAGTGTTTTAAAAGTACTATAACTATAAGTGTTCAATCGTAGGAAAAATATTTCCTATTGTTCAGAAAAGAAATAAAAATTAAATTAAAGGAGGCACAAACAAATGGAAGTTTTAAAAATCTCATCAAAATCAAATCCAAATTCAGTAGCAGGAGCAATCGCTGGATTGGTAAAGGAGAATAGCAGAGCAGAAATGCAAGCTATAGGTGCAGGAGCACTAAATCAAGCAATAAAGGCAGTTGCAATAGCAAGGGGATTCGTTGCACCATCAGGAGTTGATTTGGTATGCGTACCAGCATTTGCAGAGGTAGAAGTAGAAGGAGAGGACAGAACAGGAATAAAAATTCTTGTAGAATCAAGAGTTTAATTAATAGAAATATCAAAAGAATATCAATAGAGACGTAGTTTATAAAAAATCTACGTCTCTTTTGCGTTATAGTTGAAAAAATAATGATAATATGATAGCATATGAAATATCTAAAAACGAGAAGAAAAAGGTGACAAATAGTAAAACTGCATATACAAGTGATGTATAAATTGAATTATATGCTGAATTTACCATTGAATAAAGTAAAGAGGTAATTTAAATGAAAACTTTAATTGTTACTGGTGGAAATATAAGTAAAGATTTTTTATTAAAAACAATGAATGAGATAAAATTTGAAACAATAATTGCTGTCGATAATGGGTTGAAGATATTAAATGAAACTAATGTAAAGCCAAATCATATAGTGGGAGATTTTGATACTGTTGATAAAAAAATTCTAGAAACATATAATAGTGATAAAACGATACAAATTCACAAGTACAATCCAATAAAGGATAATACAGATACAGATATTGCTATAAAACTAGCCATAGAACTAAAAAGTGATAAAATAATTATTTTAGGGGGGATTGGAACAAGAATTGATCATGTATTAGCCAATATCCATATATTAAAATATGCACTAGATAGAAACATAGAATGTAAAATGATAGATGAAAATAATGAAATACAACTTATAAATAAAACAACTATATTATTTAAGAAAGATATAACTAAAAAATATATATCATTAATTCCACTTACAGAAACTGTAGAAAGCATTAATCTAAAGGGATTTAAATATGAATTACAAAATGGAAAATTGAGTATAGGTTTAAGTTTAGGGGTAAGTAATGAAGTTATTGAAGAACAAGCAATAATTGAATTTAGTAATGGTATTTTAATAATGATAATGTCTAAAGACTAATAATATCAAAAAATTGACATAAGGTTAAGAAAATGGTAAAATTATATTATGAACAGATGTATTGCCAAGGCAATTATGTATTTTAAAGGAGGAAATATTATGTGGAACGAAGAATCAATTAAGATGCGGAAAGACAAACAAGCAAAAAATATAGCAGGGACTGCAAAAATAACTTACTGCACAATAGTAAGTATGATACTTTTTATCGCAGCAGCCAAAATTTTATTATCAGTAGAAGTATTTGACGGATTTATATTAATGATTCTGCTAATGTTTATTACATTTGACTATATTACGACATGGATTGTATATTTTATTACAAAATTTATTGCTCGCATAATGATAAAAAAACACATAATATAAAGAGGAGATTTTTTCTCCTCTTGCTTTTTATAAAATGATATAGTAAAATGAAACAAAATAAGAAGGAGAATGAGATGGAAGAACTAGAAGGGCAAGTAATCGATATTATCTATCAAAATGAACTAAATAGTTATACTATAGCAGTTTTTTATACAGACAGTGAAGAGATAACTATAGTAGGTTATCTTCCATTTGTAAATCCAGGTGATACATTAAAAGTTTCAGGAAGATTTGTCACTCATCAAGAATATGGTGAGCAATTTAAGGTTGAAACTTTTGAAAAAACAGAGCCGAAGACATTAGAAGCATTAGAAATTTATCTATCTTCTGGAAGCATTAAAGGAATAGGACCGGTTACAGCAAAGAAAATAATAAAAGCATTTGGCGAAGACACTATAAATATTTTTAGAACTAATCCAGCTGCGCTTTCATCTATTTCAGGAATTAGTTATGATAAAGCAATGATTATGGGAGAAAGTTTTAATGAAAATTTGGAATTGTGGAATATAGTTAATTTTTTAGAGCAATTTGGAATTTCAGCAAGTAATGCTAAGAGAATATATAAAGATTTAGGTGCAGATGCAGTAAATAAAATAAAGAACAATCCTTATATATTAGTAGATAAAGTAAGAGGAATAGATTTTAAACAAATAGATAAAATGGCAATGGGTATAGGAATAGATATTCAGGATGATTCAAGAGTTAAAAGTGGTATAAAATATAGCCTAAATTTAATTAGCTATAATGGACATTGTTGTACGATAAAGGAAAATTTAATAAAATATGTAAAAGATTTATTAGGTGTACCAAGTGAAATTATTGAGGATGAAATAATAAATTTAAAAGTTATGGAAGAAATTGTAGTTGAAAAAAGAGATGAGGAAGAATGGATATATTTAGTTCCTTTTTATAAAGCAGAAGATAATATAGCTACGAGATTGATGATAATAAATACCTCAAAAAATACAAAAAAAATAACTAATTTTGATACAGAATTAAAGGATATAGAGGAAAAAGAGAGTATACAACTGTCACAAAAGCAGAAAGATGCTTTGAAGGCTGTAAACGATAATAATGTATGCGTAATAACTGGGGGACCTGGGACAGGTAAGACTACTATTATTAAAACCATAATAGATATATATAAGAAAAAAGGAAAAAAAGTAGTGCTTTGTGCACCAACTGGAAGAGCAGCTAAACGAATGACAGAAATGACAGGTGAAGAAGCTATGACTTTGCATAGATTGCTAGAAATCGGAAAAACTGGAGATGAATCTCAAAATATAGACGTAGATTTAAATGTACAAATGATAGATGGAGATATTATTATAGTTGACGAAATGTCTATGGTAGATTTATTTTTAATGAATTATCTAGTAAAAGCTATTTATCAAGGTACAAAACTAGTTTTAGTTGGTGATGTGGATCAATTACCATCTGTTGGGCCAGGAAGTGTATTAAAGGATATTATAAATTCAGAGATGATTACTACTATAAGGTTAGATAAAATATTTAGACAAGCTGCCAAAAGCAAAATTGTACAAAATGCACATAGGGTAAATAATGGAAATACATTTTTAAAAAAAGATGAAATAGAAGATCTTAATAATGACTTTTTCTATATAAATGAATCAAACACAGATAAGATAATAGAAAATGTTTTAACATTGTGTAAAGATAGATTAAAAGATTATGGAAATTATGAGTTCTTTAAAAATATACAAGTCATTACTCCAACTAAAAAGGGAAACTTAGGTACAAAAGAATTAAATATACGATTACAAAAGCTGTTAAATCCAAAAAGGTTAGGAAAACCGGAAAAAGCATATGGACAAACGATATATAGAGTTGGTGATAAAGTAATGCAAATTAAAAATAATTATGATATTACATGGAATAAAAAAGAAGAAAATGGTACAGGAGTATTTAACGGAGAACTGGGAAGAATAACCGATATAGATTCTTCTACAGGATCAATAAGGGTTCGATTTGATGATGACAAAGAAGCATGGTATGAATATGCTGATTTAGAACAATTAGAGCATGCTTACGCAATTACTGTACATAAGTCACAGGGAAGTGAATTTGATGTAGTGGTAATGCCAATAGCTCAAAGTTCTCCTATGTTATTAACAAGAAATTTATTATATACAGCTATTACAAGAGCAAAAAAAATGTTAATAATTATTAGTAGTGATAGAATAATACAATTTATTATTCAGAATGCAGATGGCAAAAAAAGGAATACTGGATTAGAGTATAAATTAAGAAATATTAAGGTTGATTTTTAAAATAATATATAATATAATGGATAAAATAAAATAAGCAAAGGAGTAACAGCGATGTTTGATACTTCCAATATTAATGTTTATGGATTTGTTGGACCATCAGGTACAGGAAAAAGTTATAGAGCACAATTTGTTGCAGGAGAAAACAATATAAAATATATTATAGATGATGGCTTATTTATAATGGACAATAAAATCATAGCAGGAACTTCTGCTAAGAAAGCTGATACAAAAATAGAAACAGTAAAGCATGCATTGTTTTTAAATAAAAATGAACAAAATGAAATACAGAGCGCTATTGAACAATATAAGCCTGACAGTATAATGATATTAGGTACTTCGGATGGAATGGTAAAAAAAATAGCACATAATTTAGGTTTACCTGAAGTGAAAAAAATAATTCATATACAAGATGTAGCAACTCCTGAGGAAATGGAAAGGGCTCATCATGTTAGAGTTACAGAAGGAAAGCATGTAATTCCAGTGCCAACATTTGAGATAAAAAAGGATTTTTCAGGATATATTTTAGACCCATTACAAATTTTTAAATCTAAAGGTCATGGAAATGAACCATATATGGATGAGAAATCTATAATTAGACCGACATTTAGTTATATTGGAAATTTTACTATATCAGACAATGTTTTTAGGCAGATAATTGATTATCTAGCTAGTAAGACTCCGGAAATAGACAAGATAAATAGAGTGAGGATTAACAAAAACGAGATAGGACCTTCAATATATATGGAGGTTACGTTGATATATGGATATAATGTTAAAGATTCATTAAAAGATTTTAAAGTGAAGTGTAAAAAGGAAATAGAAAAATTAACAGCAATGAATATACAGAATATAATAATAGTGGCAAAAACTTTAAAAATGCCCGAACAAGATTAAGGAGGAAGAAGTATGTCTTTTGTAGTAGCTATAGATGGACCAGCTGGTGTTGGAAAAGGGACAATAGCAAAACGAGTTGCAGATGATTTAGGTTTAATAACTATTGATACAGGTGCCACATATAGATGTCTTACTGTTGCAGTAATAGATAGAGGAATAAAACTAGACGAAACTGATAAAATTATAGAGTTATCAAAAGAAATTAAAATAGACATGACATTAGAAGAAAAGGAAACAAAAATTTACCTAAATGGAAGAGATGTAACTAAAAGAATTAGAGAAGATGATGTAAACAATTTTGTGTCACCAGTATCCACGATAAGAGAAGTTAGAGAAGAAATGGTAAGACTTCAAAGAAAATTAGCAGAAGGGAAAAATGTTATAATGGAAGGCAGAGACATTGGAACTGTAGTATTTCCTGATGCAACAGTAAAGATATTTTTAGATGCGTCATTAAAAGAAAGAGCTGAGAGGAGATATAATCAAAATCAAGAAACTGGAATTGATAAGGATTTATCTTATGAAGAAGTATATGAAAGTATAAAAGCACGTGATTATAATGACAGAAACAAACCTGTAGGTGCTCTAAAACAAGCAGATGATGCAATATTAGTTGATACAACAGGAAAGACAATTGAGGAAAATATTAAACAAGTAGAAAAAATAATTAAAACAAGAGTAAATTTATAAATAATGAGCTATTGCTTGTAGGGGCAGGCTTTATGTCTCTAACAAGAGGAAAAGATAAAAGTATCTTTTCCTCTTTTGAGTAGCATATTTGAATTTTGCAAATTAATAAACAATTTGACAGGTTTTAAAGGAGGAACGATATTAATATGATAAGGGCTATAATTAAGTTTTTTTTAAAATTGTTTTTTTCTATATATTTTAGAATAGAAAAAAAGGGAGAAGAAAATTTACCAGAAGGTGCATATATATTGGCACCAAAACATTTAAGTAATTGGGATCCTCCTATACTAGTAGCTAAGATGAAAAGAAATGATATTTATATATTGGCAAAACAAGAGTTGTTTGTTAATAGTTTTGTAAAATTTTTAGCAAAGAAAACTCATGTATTACCTGTAAAAAGAGGAGCCAATGATACAACTGTTATTAAGCAAAGTATAAAGGTATTAAAAAATGGAAATATTCTTCTTATATTCCCAGAGGGGACCAGAAATGGTATAGAGAAAAATGGAAAAATACATAATGGTGCCGTGGTAATGGCAGACATGGCTAAAGTTCCTATTGTTCCTGTTGGAATACAAGCTACATATAAACCTTTTTCTAGGGTTATAATCAATTACGGTAATCCTATGAATTTTGAAGGCAAAAGACTTGAGAAAGAAGAAATTGATAGAATAACAGAAAAATTAAAGGAAAACATAATTAATTTGACAAACGCTGATAACTGATATATAATATATAATCGTGTAAAAAACGCAAACAACTTTTTTAAACTCTTATTTAAGCAGAAAAAGTATAAGTTATGCATAATAAGATTATTATTTTTGGAACTTTAGAAAGGAATGAAAACAATAAAATGAACAATGAGAAAATAAGAAATATAGCAATAATTGCACATGTTGATCATGGTAAAACTACATTAGTAGATCAATTATTAAGACAAAGTCATATTTTTAGAGATAATGAACAAGTACAGGAAAGAGTAATGGATTCTAATGACATTGAAAAAGAAAGAGGAATAACAATTTTAGCAAAAAATACATCTATTATGTATGGAGATATAAAAATAAATATCGTTGATACACCTGGACATGCTGATTTCGGAGGAGAAGTAGAGAGAGTATTAAAGACTGTTGATGGTGTTTTACTTTTAGTAGATGCTTTTGAAGGAACCATGCCTCAAACAAGAGAAGTTCTAAAAAAATCATTATCATTAAATTTAAAACCAATAGTTGTAATAAATAAGATAGACAGACCAGGAGCAGATCCAGCGAAAGTTTTGGATGAAGTTATAAGTCTATTTATAGAATTAAATGCTAATGATGATCAATTAGATTTCCCAGTAGTATATACATCTGCAAAATTAGGAATTGCAAAAACAAATTTATCAGATCCAGACGGAAATATGGATTGTTTATTTAAAACAATAATTGATACCATAAAAGCACCTAATTGCGATGAAGATGGTCCAATGCAAATGTTAGTATCTAATATAGATTATGATGATTATGTTGGAAGAATTGCGGTTGGTAGAATTGAACGTGGTATCGTAAAAGCAGGAATGGCAGTGGTTGTGTGTAAAAAGGAAAATAAAAATGTTAACGGAAGAATTGTAAAAGTTTATACACATGTTGGATTAGATAAAGTTGAAGTCGAGGAAGCAAAGGCAGGGGACATTGTTGAAGTATCTGGTATTGCTGATATTGGTATTGGAGAAACTATTTGCGATATAAATCATCCAGAAAAAATTGATTTTGTAGATATTGATGAACCAACAGTAACAATGACATTTAGTGTAAATAATGGACCTTTGGCAGGTAGAGAGGGAGAGTTTGTAACATCACGACATATAAGAGATAGATTATTTAAGGAACTTGAAAGGAATGTAAGTTTAAGAGTAAAAGAAACTTCTCAAGCTGATTCATTTGAAGTAGCAGGTCGTGGAGAATTACATTTATCTGTCTTAATTGAGAATATGAGAAGAGAAGGATTTGAACTTTTGGTATCACGTCCAAAAGTTATTATAAAAGAAATTAATGGAGAAAAATGTGAACCTATTGAAAATTTAGTTGTTAATGTACCAGATGATTGTATAGGTACAGTGATAGAAAAATTAGGTAGAAGAAAAGCAGAGATGGTAAATATGGAACCAGCAGAAGCAGGACATACGAGAGTAGAATTTAAAATCCCTGCAAGAGGACTAATTGGATATCGTTCTGAATTTATGACAGATACAAAAGGAAATGGAACAATGAATCATGTATTCGATTCTTATGCACCATATAAAGGTGATATAGTTTCAAGAGTAAGGGGAACAATAGTTGCTTTTGAACCAGGAATTTCAATAACCTATGGATTATATAATGCACAAGACAAAGGAGACCTTTTTATAGGACCTGGTGTTGAAGTGTATGAAGGAATGATAGTTGGAATAAATTCACGCTCAGAAGATTTAGCTATAAATGTATGTAAAGAAAAACATTTGACAAATACAAGAGCATCTGGATCAGATGAAGCATTACGTTTAGTACCTCCTATACAAATGTCATTAGAACAGGCAATAGAGTTTATTCAGGATGATGAATTAGTTGAAGTAACACCAAAATCTATAAGACTAAGAAAGAAGATATTAAACTCTAAGGAAAGAGAAAGAGCAAATAGGGTAAATAAATAATATGAATAAGGAAGAGTTAGAAAAAGTAAAGAAAAAAGCATTAGATGAGCACATTCCTATAATAATGGATGATACTTTAACTGTAATACAAGAAAAACTTAAAAATACTAAAGTTGATAATTTATTAGAAATAGGTACTGCTGTGGGATATTCTGCAATGTGTTTTACAGAGTTTTTATCTAAGGATGGAAAAATTGATACTATTGAACGTGACATAGAGAAAATACAAGAAGCAAGAATAAATGTAAAAAAAGTAGAAGTAGAAGATAAAATAAACATTATTGAAGGAGATGCAGTTGAAGTTTTACCAACACTAAACAATAAATATGATGTGATATTTATAGATGCAGCAAAAGGAAAGTATCCCTTCTTTTTAAAAGAAGCATTGAGAATGATTAAAACACATGGAATAATATTTGCTGATAATATATTATATAAAGGATATGTAATGAGCGATTATAACAAACATAAGCAGAGAACTGCAGTAAGGAATTTAAGAGAATATATAAAAGAAATTATGGAAAATGAAGACTTAGAGACAGAAATATTAGAAGTAGGAGATGGACTTGCAATAAGTAAAAAAATAAAATAAATAGATTGCTAAAAGTAAGCAATCTATTTTTTAATATTATGAGATTTGCTGTTATGTATATACATAAAAAAATGTTCATAACAGATTAGAATTAATTTTTAGGATTGCTTAACAGAATCCAAATCATTTTCGATAGTGGTAAATCGATTACGAAAAGCATCAGCGACAAAATTTAAATGTCTAACATCATTTGAAAGTGAAATAATACTTGCATTATGAGCATCAGATTTTAAACTTAGACTTTCAACATTACACTTTAATCCATCGACGTCTTTTCTTAATTCTTTAATATCTTTTCTAATATCTGATAATTCTTCTCTAATGGAAACAAAATTATGATCCATATCTTTTCTAAGTTCTATTAATTCAGATTTAAATTCATTTCGTGTATTTGAAATTTCTGTTTTAAATTCTTGTCTTAAGGAATCTGCCTGAGCCTTGATTTCTGTTTTAAATTCTTGTCTTAAAGAATCTATCTGAGCTTTGATTTCTGTTTTAAATTCTTGTCTTAAGGAATCTGCCTGAGCCTTGATTTCTGTTTTAAATTCTTGTCTTAAAGAATCTATCTGAGCTTTGATTTCTGTTTTAAATTCTTGTCTTAAGGAATCTATCTGAGCTTTAATTTCTGCTTTAAATCTTTCCATCTCTAATTTTTGTTCCTGATGAAATTCTGAAAGAGTGCTTCTTAAAACGGTTTCTAAGTTATCCATAAATATCACCTCCTTAGTTAAATATAATATAAAAAAATTATAACATTATAGTAAAAAATAAGCAAGTACAAAAAAGCAAAACTTCACAAATTAAAAAAAATATGCTAAAATTATAAAATGATTGGGGAAGGTTATGTATAGAATTGAAAATATAAAGATAAGAAAAGATCTGAATAAAAAAGAATTAATAGAATTTATTTGCAAAAAATATAAAATTAATATTAAGAGCATTTTGTCTTGGAGTATATTTAAGAAATCAATAGATGCAAGAGATAAAAACGATGTATTTTATAATTATACTATTGATATTGATAGTAATAAAAAAATACGAAATGCAAAATTTATTGAGGAACAAAGGATAGAATTTATTAATCTCTGTAATAATCATAATGATGTTAAACCAGTAATTGTAGGTGCAGGTCCTGCTGGTATATTTTGTGCTTTAACTTTAGTTCGAAATGGAATAAAACCAATAATAATTGAACAAGGTAGTAAAGTTGAAGAAAGAATAAAAGATGTTCAAAAATTTAGGGAAACAGGAAAATTAAATACAAAGAGTAATGTTCAATTTGGCGAAGGTGGAGCAGGAACTTTTTCTGATGGAAAATTAACATCTGGAGTAAATAATGTTTATGCAAAAAAGGTTATTCAAGAATTTTATAATTTTGGTGCTCCTGAAGAAATTTTATATACAAGTAAACCACATATAGGAACAGATAAATTAATTCAAATAATTAAAAATATGCGAGAAGAAATAATAAAACTCGGTGGAAAATTTTTATTCAATGAAAAAGTAATAGATTTTATAATAGAAGATGGAACAATAGCAGAAATTATAACAGATAAACAAAGTATTGGAACTAATACTGTTGTATTAGCGATTGGTCATAGTGCAAGAGATACTTTTTACAAATTATATGAAAAAAATATTGAAATGAAAAGAAAAAATTTTTCCGTAGGGGTAAGGATTGAGCACCTACAAAGTATGATTAATAAGGCACAATATGGAACAAAGACGAAATTAAAGTTACCGCCTGCTGAATATAAATTGGCGTACCACGGAGAAGACGGACGTTCATGTTACACATTTTGTATGTGTCCAGGTGGAGAAGTAATAGCATCTTCTAGTGAAGAAGGAACAGTTGTAACAAATGGAATGAGTTTTTTTGCACGTAATGGAGTTAATGCAAATAGTGCAGTGTTAGTAAACATTACTCCAGAGGATGTTGGTGAAGGAAATAATCCATTAAAAGGTATTGAGTTTCAGAAAAATTTAGAAGAATTAGCTTTCAACTTAGGGGGAGGAAACTATTATGCTCCTATTCAAAGAGTGGAAGATTTCATAAATAATAATAAATCTACTTTTATAGGAGAGGTTAAACCTACATATATCCCCGGAGTAACGTTATCAAATTTAAATGACATATTACCAGGATTTGTATCTAAAACACTAAAAGAGGGAATAATATATTTCGATAAAAAAATATCAGGATTCGCAAATCCTGATGCTATATTAACAGGTGTAGAAACAAGAAGTTCGTCACCTGTAACAATAGTAAGAGATGAAAATTTACAATCTAACATTAAAGGAATATATCCTTGCGGAGAAGGGGCAGGTTTTGCTGGAGGAATAACTTCGGCTGGAGCAGATGGAATAAAGTGTGCTATAACAATATGCAAGCAAAACAGAAAATAGTCTAGCAATATATTGCCAATGTATAGTTTTTAAGATATAATTACTAAAATTAAAAGAAGAGAGGATAAAAAAGTAATGGATACTAAAATTATAAGAAAATTCAATATTATTGCGATAGTATGTATAATTATATTCTGCATAACTATATCTCCAAAAGTATTACAAAATGATACATACTATACAATAAAAATCGGAGAGCATATTGTTGAAACTAAGGCTGTAGACATGAAAGATCCATTTTCTTGGCATGAAGACTTATCATATACATATCCGCATTGGTTGTATGACACAGGAATATATCTAGTTTATAATGCTGGAAGTAGTATAGCTACAAATCTTGGACTTGATGCGGAAAATGGAGGAATGACAGCAATATATATATCGACTATAGTTTTAGCATCTATTTTGGGAATATTAATATATAGAACAAATGTAAAAATAAATAACAATTATTTAGTTTCATTTTTGTTAACATTAGGAGTAATTTATATATTAAGAAACTTTATAGCAGCACGAGCACAACTTGTTTCATATATATTATTTACACTAGAAATATTATTTATAGAACAATTTTTAAGGACTAAAAAGAAAAGATATGCTGTTGGGTTATTTATAATAGCTACATTAATAGCTAATTGTCATGCTGCCGTTTGGTATCTATTCTTCATATTAGCATTACCATATATTGGCGAAGCAGTTGTAATTAGATTGATGGAATCTAATTTATCATACAAATTAAGAAGAATAATTTATAATAATAAAGAAAGAAGACTAGAAAAGAAGATTTCTATAGCTAAAGATGAAATAACAAAAAATAAATTAACTAATCAATTAGAGAAAATTAAAGGAATAATAGAAGAGTTAGATAAAAAGATTATAAAAGGTACTGTTGCAGTAAAGAAGATGGAAGAGAAATCTATAAAAATAAAAATAGAGCGAAGACCTAATATTAAATGGTTAATATTAGTATTAGTAATTTGTTTATTTTCGGGATTAATTACACCACAGACTAGTTTTGAACCTTATACTCATATGATTAAATTATTAAGCGGAAACACAACATCTAATATATCAGAACACCTTCCAATAGTATTAGCTGAGTCGTTAGATGCAATGATAGTTTTAATAGTATTATTAGCTTTACTAATTTTCACAGATACTAAGGTAACATTAAAGGACTTATTTATGATATCGGGACTAACGATGTTGATGTTAATGTCTAGAAGACAGATTTCAATATTAGTACTAATTGGAGTGTATTCTTTAAATAAAATAATAATGGATTTTATACGAAAATATGATAAACAGGATACTGAAAATAAGGTATTAAATCATTTAGTTAAACCTTATGGTACACTGTTAACTATACTATTAGCATTGCTTTGTGGAACATATTTTTATGGATCTAAAGGAGAACAAAAATATATAGATAATAGCGCTTATCCAGTTGAGGCATCTCAATTTATTTTAGATAATTTAAATGTTGATAATATACGATTATACAATCACTATAATTTTGGTAGTTATTTATTATACAAGGACATACCAGTATTCATAGATTCTAGATGCGATTTATATAGCCCAGAATTTAATGGTAAGGATATCTTTACAGATGCAATTGATATAGCTAATTTATCAGTATATTATGAAGATAAATTTGAAGAGTATGGAGTAACACATATAATAACAAATTCAGATAGTAAACTTAAGATGTTATTAGAGAGAGATAATAACTATACAAAAATATATGAGGATGATTTTTTTTGGATATTTCAAAGAAATATAGGAGAATAAAATGGATGTTTATGTTATAGATGAAAATACAGCCAATATTAGGATAGATAAAGCAATAGTAATATTAGATAATAGTTTATCAAGAGTTACAATTCAGAGGTTAATAGATGATAATAATATTTTAGTAAATGGAAAAAATACAAAAGCATCATATAAAACAAAATTAGGAGATAAAATAACAATACAACACGAAGAACCTAAAAAACTAGATATAGTTGCACAAGATATTCCTATAGAAGTTTTATATGAAGATGAAGATATAATAGTTGTTAATAAACCAAAAGGATTAGTTGTGCATCCAGCTAATGGTAATCCTGATGGAACACTAGTTAATGCTATTATGAATTTATGTGGAGATAGTCTTTCTGGAATAGGAGGAGAAATTAGACCAGGGATAATCCATAGACTAGACAAAGATACTTCTGGAGTATTAATTGTTGCAAAAAATGATTTGGCTCATATTAATATTAGTAATCAAATTAAAGATAGAAAAACTAAAAAAATATATATTGCATTAGTAAGAGGAGTAATAAAAGAGAATGAAGCAACTATTAACATGCCAATAGGAAGAAGTAAAAGAGATAGAAAAAAGATGGCTGTTACTAAAGATGGTAAGGAAGCAGTTACACATTTTAAGGTATTAAAAAGATATGAAAATTTTACTCTGTTGGAGATAAAAATTGATACAGGGAGAACACACCAAATAAGAGTTCATATGTCTGAAATAGGACATCCAATAGTTGGAGATTATGTGTATTCAAATGGCAAAAATCCATTCAATGTAGAGGGACAAATGTTGCATGCTAAGCAAATACAATTTATACACCCAAGAACAGGAAAAGATATGAGTATTGAAGCACCAATACCAATATATTTTCAAAAAATAATAGAACAATTAGATAAAGGAGAAATTGATGGAGAAAAATGAAATGCGATTGCAAAAATATTTAGCTGAATGTGGAATAGCATCAAGGAGAAAAGCAGAAGAATACATAAAAGAAGGAAAAGTTCAAGTAAATGGAGAAATAGTAATTGAATTAGGGAAAAAAGTTGATCCACAAAAAGATATCATATATTTTAATGATAAAAAAGTTACTATGCAGAATGAAAAAATATATATTTTATTAAATAAACCAATAGGATATGTTACAACTGCAAAGGATCAATTTAATAGAAAAACAGTATTAGATTTAGTAAAAGGAATTAATAAAAGAGTAGTACCAGTTGGAAGATTAGATATGTATACTTCAGGTGCATTAATTTTAACAAATGATGGGGATTTCACATATAAAGTTACACATCCGAGCCATGAAATAACAAAGACATATATAGCTACATTAAAAGGAACTATAACAGATGAAGAAATTAATATATTAAGAAATGGTATCGAAATTGAAAATTATGTTACACGTCCTGCAAAAGTTAGAATATTAAAAATAGATATTGAGAATAATATATCTAGAATTGAAATAACCATACATGAAGGAAAAAATAGACAAGTAAGAAAAATGTGTGAAGCAATAGGAAGGAACGTAATGGCATTACACAGGAGTAAAATAGGAGACATTAATGTTAAAGACTTAAAAATAGGAGAATGGAGATATTTAAATCAAACTGAAATTAATAAAATTACTATAAAATAAGCTTTATAATGTCAAAATTTTAGAAAAAAATCAAAAATATAGGTTTACAATAGATATGTCACACTAAGATATAAAAAAGGAAATACCAATATGATATAATGTTTTTAA
>CANQQQ010000005.1 GCA_947626025.1 uncultured Clostridia bacterium | reverse complement strand
GCATATATATTTGGTTCATATGCAAGAGGTGAAGCAGATAAAAAGTCTGATGTTGATATTATGATAAAAAAAGGAAAATTAAAAACACTTTTACAATTATCTGCACTTGCTAATGAAATAGAGCAGATATTAAAAAAGCAAATTGACATTGTAATAGAAGAAACATACACAGATGATATACAATATGATAGTGAAACAATAAAACTTGCTAAAGATATATTTTATAATGAAGTAAAGAAAGAGAGATTAAATATATATGAGTAATTTAAATAGAAATTTAACAGTACTATTACATATGAAAGAATATTGTGAACAAATAGAGAAAACCTTTAATATGTTTGGAAAGAATATAGAAGATTTTAATACTAATGTTATTTTTAGAAATGCAATTTCTATGCCTATATTTCAAATTGGAGAACTTGTTAATCATTTGACATCAGATTATATTGAAGAAACACAAAATGATATAAATTGGAATGAAATAAGAGGAATGAGAAATCGTTTTGCTCATGGATATTATGATATGGATTATAGCATTATTTTTGATACAGCAATAAAAGATATACCTGTAATAAAAGAATTTATTAATAAAGAAATAAAAAAAATAATGCAGTAAAATAATTTTAATTAAAAAATTTCAAAAAATGGAGAAAAATTTGCTCATTTTTACTCGTTAAATTAAAACTTAACAATAACAAAATTCAAGAGAAAAAATAATATATAAAAAATTATTTTATATATTATAAAAATATGTTGCTTCTAAATCTGCTTCAAATAACAATAAAGCAAAAGGATATTTTTTATATGCAGATCCAATCGTAGAATATAATTCTTTAGGCTCTGTAAATCCCATGTGCCAACGTATTGCATATTTTTCTTCTGGTGTTAATTTAATATATTCAGAAATCATCATTACAGATTTTTCTCCATGTCCATATGGTATTTGGTCGTCCACTGTATAATATGGTACTTTTTCCCAAACTCCTAGTTCGTTTTTTGCATTTCTATAATCTACTTTATAGAAATTAGCCTTACATATATCATGTAATAATGCTGATATTATTATAGTATCGTCTGGTACATTCATTTCTAAACTTGCATTTTTTACTTTTTCTTTTACAATTTCATATACTTTCATACTGTGCTCTATTAATCCACCTTTGTAATCTCCATGAAACCTAGTGCTTGCTGGTGCTTCAAAAAAATCTGTCTTCTGTAAAAAATTAATTAAATCCTCTATTCCTTCTCTATTAGTACTTTTTAATAATTCGATAAATTGTTCTTTCATTCTATTTAGTTCCTTTCTTACTCATTTTATTGTTTTTTAAAATCATTCTTTTCTAAATTCAATAAGTTAAACTAACAACTGTTAAAGATTATTCTTCAAATACTCCTGTAAATACAGTTGTTGCTGGTCCAGTCATATATACAAAATCCTCCCATTTTATTTTTAAAGTTCCTCCTAGTAATTGTATCTCGATTTCTTTGTCTTTTTCTACTAAATTGTTGAGAGTAGCTGATACACATACAGCACAAGCGCCTGTTCCACATGCTAATGTTTCTCCAGCTCCTCTTTCCCAGACTCTCATTTTTATATGTGTTTTATCTATTATTTGTATGAATTCGATATTTGCTCTTTCAGGGAAATGTTCATCATTTTCTAATATAGGCCCATATTTTTGAATATCAAATTCATCTACATTATCTATAACTGTTATTGCGTGAGGATTTCCCATTGATACACAAGTAAATACAAATTCTTTATCATCAGCTTTTAGTTTTAAATTCTTAACAGGTTTTTCATTTGCTATAACAGGTATTTTTTCTGGTTCTAATATTGGCCTTCCCATTTGCACTGTAGCTAATATGACTTTTTCATTTTGTATTTTTAAATCAATTTTTTTTATTCCTGCTAATGTTTCAATATTAATACTTGTATTTTTAGTTAATCCATTATCATAGACATATTTAGCTACACATCTTATTCCATTTCCACACATTTGTGCCTCTGTTCCATCTGAATTGAACATTCTCATCTTAAAATCCGCTATGTCACTTTTACATATTAAAATCAGTCCATCTGATCCTATTCCAAAATGTCTATCGCTAATTTTAGATGCAAGTTTCGCAATATTGTTAATTTTATCATCCTGCATTTTTGTGCAATCTATATATACGTAATCATTTCCTAACCCTTCCATTTTAGTAAAATTAATCATATCTGTACCTCTCCTTTTTATACTCATCATTGTATCATAATTATATAAAAAACGAAACATTTTTATTAATATAAACAAGATAAGTGGCTAAACCATCTTTTAAACAACAAAGAGCGGTCAAAGAAAGACCGCTTCATTTATATTTTTTAATTTGTAAATACACTTCTTATATAATTATATTTTTCTTGTATAGCCTCAATACTACTATACTCATTTTTTAATATATCTAAGAAAACTTCTATAATCTTTGGATCAAATTGAGTTCCTGAGCCTTCTTCAAGTTCTTTGATAACAACTTCTAAAGGTAAAGCATTTCTGTATGCTCTTTTTGAAGTCATTGCATCAAAGGCATCTGCAACTGCAACTATTCTAGCATAGAAAGGTATGGTTTTTCCAGCAAGTCTTGCAGGATATCCTTTACCATCATAACGTTCGTGATGATAATGCACTATAGGAATTATATTACTAAATATTGTTGCATTTGAAAGTATGTGTACACCTATAGCCGGATGATTTTTAATTTCGGAATATTCTTGATCAGTTAATTTTTGCTCTTTTAATAAAATTGTATCTGGAATACCAATTTTACCAATATCGTGGAATAGTCCACCAATTCTTAAAGTCCTTAATTCATCTTCAGAGAGTCCCATTTTTTTGCCTATTAATATTGCATATTCAGAAACACGATCAGAATGACCTCTAGTATAAGTATCTTTAGCTTCAACTGTATATCTTAAAGTTTCGATGCTTTCTAAATAAGCCTTTTCTAACATCTCTTTTGATTGAGTTAGTTGTGAATTTATAGATTTTATAATATTCATTTGTTCTATAGATTTTATTGCGGATTCAATTAAAAGTAAAAGTTGATCAAATTTATCGCTTTTTTCACAATATCCTTGAATATCTAGACGCTTTATTGTTTCAAGAGGTGGAGCTAAATCTTTGTGACCTGTTAGTAAAAGAATATATAATTCTTGATTAAATTTTCTTATTTCTTCTACTACTTTATCTCCATGGATAGGGGACATAATAAAATCCAAAAGCATAAGATCAAAGTGCTCTTTTTTTACTCTTTCGATTGCCTCTAGAGGATTTGTTACACCAACTAGAGTGTAGCCAGATTTTCTTAAAAACACTGAAAGAGAATCTATGATACCACTTTCATCATCGACAACAATTATTTTATATTTTGATTCTTCGTTTTCTTGCATTGAAATTCTCACTAAAATCACTTCCTTTTAGGTATAAACTATAACTGAATTATATAATAAATGCCATTAAAAGTAAAATCAATATGTAATAAAATTATCTAGTAATTGGCAAAATAATTTTAAATTCAGTTCCTTTGTTAAGTTCTGAGGTAAATGTAATATCTCCATTGAAATGAGCCTTTATATTTGAATATGACATAAATAACCCAAGTCCTGTTCCATTTTTACCTTTTGTCGTAACCATTTGTGTAAATAATTTGCTTTTTACATCATCAGGCATACCACAAGCATAATCTTTTATACTAATAATAACTTTATCATCAGCAGATGTAACTGTTAAATCAATAACAGCATTTTCTTTACCATTGTATGCTTGAATAGAATTTGAAATCATATTATTAATTACTTGAACTAGACTATTAATATTTCCTGTAATTGATATTTTTTTATCAGAAAAATCTTTTATATTTAAGGTAACTAATGCATTTTGAAGTTCATGTTTCATTAAGATATTAACTCTTTTTAAAAGTTCTTCAGTCTTAAACGAAACAATTTGATCTTCTGACATACTAACTGCTTGACCTTTTACAGAAGTAATAACATCAGACATATAAGACATATGTGCACGGATTTTTTCTATCCATGAATTCATTTCTTTTGTTATTTCATGGTAGTCACTAACTGTAACAGTTGGGTTTCCGACAGATAAGTCTATTTCTTTAATTAATTCAGATAACCCTTCAGAAGCACCTGCTACAGACATTATTGGAGTTTTCAAGTTATGAGCGATTCCTCCAATCATTTGTCCTAATGAAGCTAAACGTTCTTTTTCAATAAGCATGTTTTGGTTTTCTTCAATTATTTTTAAATCTTTTACATGCTGAGTAATATCTTTAAATAATATCAATGTTCCAAAGAATTGTTTATTTACGATAATAGAAGTTATTTCAATGTTAAAATGTTTTTCAATTTCAGGAACATATAATTCAAATTTCTCTGTATTATCTGTGTTTCCAATTTTTTCTATGCTGTGATAAATTTTTTCAGCATTAATATTTATGTCATTTTTATTTAATAAAGCTTCTATACTTTTTCCTCGAATTGAGGATTTATCTTTTATCTTGAAAGTTTTAATAAATGTTTCATTAAAGTCAGTAATTAAATAATTTTCATTTATTACGACATAACTATCTGATATTCTATCTACAATCCTTTGAAGAGCAATAGGTGTAATTTTGAACAGGTCAAATTTAAAAATTGCAAATGTAAAGAATATAATTGTTACCGCAAATGCGCTAGGGGTCGTATATATATTAATTTCTATGAGTTGCAAACTACCTAATACATTAATAACAAGTGGTACTGATACTCCAATAAGGATGAGTATTGCTTGCTTTGAGAAAAATCCTGCATTCTTGATTGAATATCTTATTAAAATAAATAAAGCAACAGCAAATAATAAATATGTATAAAAAGTATGTACATAAAAATACCAACCATATTCTGTAGATAAATCAATTGAATATTCCTTATACATTAAATGGTGGAAATCATTTGTCCACATTAATATAATAGTTAGTATAGGTATAATAAATAGTAATAAATATGACTTCTTAAAAGTTACTTTATTATTCTCAAAGCTTAGAGCCATGAATAAAAAGGCAACTGGCAAAAAACACAGACTAACATAGTAAACATCAAAGAAATATTTTATAGGAATATTAAATCTATCCATAAAAAGTAATTGTAATGCCATACATCCTAGCCATAGAAGCATTAAATTAAAGATAATGATGAACATTTTGTGTAATTGTTTTTTGTTCTTTTGTTTTAGTATAAATTTTAAAAGTAGTATTAACAAAATACAAAGAAATGTAAGTGTGCAAAGAACTACGGTATCATTAGTAAACATTTATAATAACCTCCTTAATATATCAACAAATCTAGTAAGATATCCATTATCAAGCCTTGACCACCAGAAAATAGTTCTTCTTAGATATCTAACTGTAAATTTAGATTTAATCTTCATATCTGTATTATAATTTATATGCATGTTTTCGTCAAAGTCATCTATAATAATTTTTAATAAATCTTTTTTCTCCTCGTCTTTTAGAATTTCTTCAACTTTTTCTATGAACTCTTTTTCAGGTAAAACTTCTATTGGGTAGCCTAATTTCCTTAACACACGTAAGCATCTAGATACAGAAATTGTTTTATGATTGCAAATGTGGAAAACTCTGTTGATAACTGTCTCATGTGTTAAGATTTTACATACGGCTTTTGCTGCATAGTCTACAGAGGTAAATTCTAGTTCATTATGCAACATATATTCTGGAATAATTCCTATTTTTACAAAGGAAGCAAGTCTATTTAAAAATGCATTATCTGCTAGGTTTTCTTGGAAAAATCCGTCTTTATACCTAGGCATTAAATTTCCCATACGTAGTATATAAGCATCTAAGCCATTGCTTATAGCATTTAGAACTTGAACTTCGGCTTCAAATTTTGTATATGTATATATGTTTTCAGGGTCTTGTCCAATGTATAAACTAGACTCGTCAAATATTACTTTGTGTTTTTTATCAGGTTTTGGAAAAGAGGAGTCCAGAGTCCTTCCCGCAACACCCATGGTAGAAATATGATACAATTTCTTTTTAAAACTGTTGCAGAAATCAATTATATATTTAACACTTATAACATTTGCATTATAAAAATCATTATAATTTCCATAATGGGCAACGTTTGCTGCACTATTTATTACTACATCAATTGCATCTGCTAGGTTCAACAATTCTTCTTGATCTAATCCAAAACCAGGTTTAGATATATTTCCTGTAATTACGAAAATTCTATTATTTATCAAATTATCATATTTATCACCAAAATAGTAATTAAGCTTTTGGTGTAGTTTCGCTGTACTAGTAAGTCCTGGTTCATCTCTAACAATACAATAAATTTTAGTATCTTTGTATTTTAATAATTCGTCTAAAATATGTATTCCTAAAAATCCTGTACTTCCAGTAAGTAAAATGTTTTTAGGATACCATTTTTTTATTCTTTCAATTTTTTGTGTATGCTCCAATATTTCTGTAAAGTTATCAGATAAATTTTGAACTTTTTTAAACATTGATTTTTTGTCATTAGACTCTATTATTTGAGTTAACTCATTAACAGTTGGAAAACGGAAAATATCTTGGTAAGCAACTTTATTAGATATTTTTTGTAATTCAACATTTAAGTTCATTGCCAAAAGAGAATCTCCACCTAGTTCAAAGAAATTATCGTTAACTCCAATAGGTTTTGTATTTAGTATTTTTTCAAAAAGTGATACCAATTGTTTTTCAAGTTTTGTTTTAGGTGCAACATATTCTTCTTGACTTACATTAAATATTTCATTAGGCAATGGAAGTGCTTTTTTATCTATTTTTCCATTTGGAGTATATGGTAAGTCATCTAAAGCTATGTAATATGATGGTATCATATATCTTGGAAGCGAATGTGAAAGATATTTCCTAAGGTCATTAATACCTATTCTTTTATTAGCCACAAAATAAGCAGAAATGAATTCTCTATTTTGCACAGTCTGTTTTACAACTGTTACTTTATTAATGTTAGGATATTTTAATATAAGTGATTCTATTTCTTCAAGTTCAATTCTCAATCCTCTAATTTTTATTTGATGATCAGAACGACCTAAACAAAGTATATTTCCATCGTCCAAATATTTACCTAAATCACCACTTTTATACATTAGTGTTTTAGGTATAAATGGGTTAGGTATAAAGCTTTTATCGGTTAACTCTTTGTTATTTAAATATCCCTTTCCAACACAATCTCCTGATATATAAATATCACCTGTAATCCCTATAGGCACAGGATTTAGCTTTTTATCTAAAATATACATTTGAGAATTATAAATCGGTTTACCTATTGTAATAATTTCATCATTCATTTTAGTTAATGTACAGTAATGAGTTTCACTAGGACCATACCCATTGTAAACAGTTATATTAAGTTCATGTAATGTTTGAACTAATTTTAATGGTAACTGCTCACCTGCAAGAATTACATATTTTAATTTTTTTAATGAAGGCATATTATCAATATTATTTAAAAATATTTGCATAATTGATGGTGTGGATTGAATGATAGTTGCGTTATTTTTCTCAATTAAATCATTTAATAATTGAGGAGTTGTTTGCTCATTTTCATTAGATATCACCAATTTTATTCCTTTTTGTAAAGATATGAGTGCCTCATAAACAAATAAATCAAAACTTATTGTTGTAATAGAAACTATGGTGTCATTATTAGATTTATTCAAATATTCAACATAATCATTACAATAGTTTGTAAAATTAGTGATTACTCTATGAGGGATCATAACACCTTTTGGTTTACCAGTAGAGCCAGACGTGAATATGCAATAAATTAAATCCTCAGGTTCGTTAATAGCTTCTAAGTTCTTATTAGGTAGATTATATATCGTCTCATTATCTAAATCTATGCTTATTTTATTTTTGTACTCAATCTTATTTTCTAAATGTTTTTTTGTTAATAAAATTGTAGCATTACTGCTTTCTAACATATAGTCAATTCTATCTTTTGGATATGTTGGATCAATTGGAATATATGCTCCGCCAGCTTTTATAGTAGCAAACATAGATACAATAACTTCAAGAGAGCGTTCAACCATAATTCCAACTAAACTATTTCTAGTTACTCCTTGAGTTCTCAAATAATATGCTAAACTATTTGCTTTTTCATTTAATTCTTTAAAAGTTAATGTTTCATTTCCAAAAACAACGGCAATATTATCTGGAGTTTTTTCTACCTGTTCTTCAAATAATTGTGCAATTGTTTTATTTTTATCATAATCAATTTGAGTATCATTAAAACTGTTTAAAATCTTATCTTGTTCTTCTGATGATAACATACAAATATTCTCTATTTTTATATCTATATTCTCTAAAATAACATTTAAAATTTGTAAATAATGTTTAGATAAATTCTCTATAAATTCTTCGCTAAATAGTTTTGTAGCATACTCAAAAGAAAGCTTAATTTCATCATCCAAAGGCAAAGCTTCTAATGATAAATCAAATTTAGATATTTCTGCATCAGGTATGTAATATGTAGTATTTGCACCATTAAGATTTATAGAATTATAATGATTATTTTGGTATATAAACATAGTATCAAATAAAGGATTTCTACTTGTATCCCTTTTAATATTTAGTTTATTTACTAATTCATCAAAAGGATATGTTTGATATGTATATGCATTTAAAATATTATCTTTTATTCTTAAAACAAATTCTTTAAATGATAATTGGTTATCCACATGACTTCTTAATGCTAATGTATTTACAAACATACCAATTAAATTTTCAGTTTCTAAAATATCTCTTCCAACAATAGGGGAGCCGACTATAATATCTTCGCCAGATGTATATTTTGCAAGTAATATATAATAAATGGATAAAAGTATCATATAAGGTGTTATATCTAGCTTTTTAGCAAGCTTATCTATCTTTTGCTTTGTTTCTAAACTAATAGAAGCATATACTTTTTTTCCTTCGAATGATTGTATAACAGGTCTTGAATATGTATATGGCAAGTTTAATACAGGTATTTCACCTTCAAATTGATGTACCCAATAATTTTCTGCTTCTTCAAAGAAACTTGTTTTATACTGATCATTTTCAAATTCCGCAAAATCTTTATATGTAATTGTTAGGTCTTCTAACACTTCACCATTATATAGTTTAGATAATTCATTTAAAAGTATAGATAAAGATGCACCATCAGCTATAATATGATGCATATCTACTAATATAGCAGACTTTCCATTTTTGCATTTTAAAAGCTTTGCTCTAAACAATGGAGCAGTTTCCAAGTCAAATGGTTTTACAAATTCTTTAAAAACTTTTTGTAAATTATCAAAATTCACATTATTTTCTATTTGTAATGAAAAATTAATATTATTTGCAATTTGTTGAACAACATTTTCATCATGTATAGTAAAATAGGTTCTTAAACTCTCATGTCTATTTATTAAAGTATTAAAGCAATTTTCTAATCTTTTTGCATCAATATCTCCATCAACAATAATTCCAGCAGGAATGTTGTATAAAACAGAAGAATTTCCAGCAAGTTTACTTGCAAAATAAATTCTCTTTTGGGCAGAAGATATATTATAAAATTCTGCTTCTGGAACCTTCTCAATAGTTTTCTGTTCTGGGAGACTTGATTTCGTCATTATTAGATCAGATAAATTTTTTATGATTGGATTTTCTAAAATATCTTTAGAAAATACTGAAACATGAAATTTATCTTGTATTTGAATACTTAGATTAATTGCATATAAAGAATCTCCGCCGAGTTCAAAAAATGAATCGTCAATACTAATTGCATCTATATTAAATAATGTTTTTAATATTTCTATAAGTTTACTATCTACATCATTTCTAGGTAAAACAACTTCTCTTTTAGAAGTAATTATTTGTGGCTCTGGTAATTTCTTTCTGTCCACTTTTCCATTAGGTGTATATGGAAGAGAAGACATTTGTATAAAGTACTGTGGGATCATATATGTTGGTAAAAATTTTTCAATATGATTACGTATTACTGCAGGGTCAACATTTGTATTTGATGTAAAATATGCACATAATAATTCATGAAATTCACTGTTTACTCTTTTTGCAACAACACAAGACTGAATGCAAGATAATTCTTTTATTTTATCTTCTATTTCTTCAAGTTCAATTCTTAAACCTCTAATCTTTACTTGATTATCAGCACGTCCTAAGCAAACAATACTTCCATCTGGATTATACATTCCCATATCTCCAGTTTTGTACATAATACTATTAGGGATATATGGATTTTCAATAAAACTTCTATTTGTTAAATCTTTATTGTTTAGATATCCTTTTCCAACACCATCTCCAGAAATATATAGTTCACCAGCAATTCCAATAGGTAATTGTTTTAAATTATTATCTAAAATATAGATTTGAGTATTATCTAAAGGCTTTCCAATTGTTATAAAATCATTATCCATTTTTGTTAAGGTTGAAAATACAGTAGTTTCACTAGGTCCGTATCCATTATAAATAATACCATTTGTCAGACTTTTTAGAGTTGTTACTAAACTTAGTGGCAACTGTTCTCCGGCTAGTGTTATATATTGTAAGTTCTTTATTGATGGTATATCTTTTATATTATTTATAAATAATTGCATTCTTGAAGGTGTTGACTGAATAATTGTTATATTGTGTTTTTCAAGTAAAGTGTTTAATAATTTAGGATTTGTTTGTTCCTTTTCGTTTGCAATTACTAATTTTAAGCCTCTTTGTAGAGATATAAGTGTTTCAAAAATAAATATATCAAAACTAACTGTTGTTATAGATACAATAGCTTGATGTGAAGGATTTTTTAAATATTCTATATAGTTATTACAATAATTAGTTAAATTTGATAAAGATTTATGCTTTAGCATAACGCCTTTTGGTAGCCCAGTAGAGCCCGAAGTAAAAATAACATAAGCCAAGTCATCAGGGGTATTTATTTTTTCTAAATTATCACAACTAAAATTATATATATCTTGGTTCAAATCAACTAGTACTTTATTAGTAAAATCTGTTTTATTTTCTAAACTTTCTTGAGTTAACAAAACTTTTGCATCACTTGATTTTAACATATACTGAATTCTATCTTCAGGATATGTTGGATCTATTGGAATATATGCACCACCAGCTTTTAGAGTAGCAATAATAGAGATAATCATTTCCATAGAACGATTAACCATAATTCCAACTAAATCATTTTGCTTAATATGTATAGTATTTCTAAGATGATAAGCTAGGCTATTAGCCTTTTCATTTAATTCTTTATAAGTTAATTTTTGATTTTCAAATACAATTGCAGTTTCATTAGGAGTCTTTAGAACTTGTTTTTCAAATAAATCTATAATAGTTTTTTCTTTTGGATATTTTACAATAGTATTATTAAACTCTTCTAAAGTTCTACTTTCTTTTTCTGTTATTATTTCAATATCTTTTAATAGAATAGTCTCATTATTTATAATTTGGTCTAATATGTATAGAATACGCTCATGTAAATCAGCGATTTCATTTTCATTATATTTTTGATTTTTGTAGTCATAAGCAATTTGCAAAGTATCTGCATCATTCCATTCAAAAATATGTATTTCCAAGCTATTCAAAATTGCATTGTTAAAAGTCCACATAGTTCTATGTGGTAGAGCATCATTTGTCTCATTCATTTTTGTTATTTGGTAAGAGAAAAGAACATCATAAAGTCCAGGAATAGTTGGATCCTTTTTTCTTAAATCTTCTAATATATAGTTATAAGAATATCTCTGATGACGTAATAGAGAAGTGGAATTTGCAAAAACTTCGGAAATAAAATTTGTAAAACTTTCATTATAGATTAAATTAAACTTTAGAGGTAAAACATTAATAAACATACCTGTTGTCTGCTTTTCTTTAACATTTGTTCTATTAAGAATAGGTGTACCTATTACAAAATTATCAAGATTTGAAACTCTTCCTAAATAAAGAGCGTAAACACTCATAAATAAATTATATAAACTAATTTTATTATTTGTACAATATTCTTTTAATTTTTTTAAATATTTACTATCAATATTTCTCAACAAGCGATTTGCTTTATGAGACAAGTTTGCATTTAAAGCTTTTTTGGTTGAGGGAATAGAGGCTATCTCTGGAACCTCAGTAAAAATATTATCCCAATAGGCTTTATCTTTTTTAAACTTTTCACTATTTTTATATAAATTTTCAGTTTCAATATATTCTTTATAAGTAAACTTTTTGTTAATTGAACAATCATTTCCTTTTATTAACTCATCATAGATTTTAGATAATTCATTTGCGAATATTCCAGAGGTCCATGAGTCTGCAATAATATGGCTAGTATTTACTATAAATCCACCATGTCCATCTGGAAATTTAAATATAGTGATTTTAAAGAGATTTGAGTCCAATAATTCAAATCCATTTGCATTCTCTTTTTCTTCAAGATCTAATAATTCTTTCTCAGAATTTACAGGAACTATTTCTATATTAAAATCTTTGTAATCATCAAAATATTGTTTTACTTTGCCATCTACTAATGTCAATTTTGTTTGATAACTCTCATTATTTTTAATAAATAGTTTAATTGCTTTTTCTAATATATCATAATTTAGTGAAACAGAAGTTATATATACTCCGCAAACATTATTTATGTTTGTATTTCTATAATATTGTTCTGTTAGCCAAATTGATTTTTGGGGATTAGTTAAATCATATAATTGTTTATCCATAGTACACCTTCTCATTCTTTGTATGGTATTAATACTTGTAGTTTAATTAACTAATTTCTCATATGTTCTAGCAACATTATATCTTATATTTGATAAAAAGCAATATTTTGAAAAAAATTTTTTATATTATGGAGAATTTTCTGTAGTTCGGAGGAAAATAAAATTAACAACATTACGTGTTTTATATAGAAAGCAAAAACAGACGATTTAAATTCTGGTAATGTTCAATTCATAAAAATATATTGACGAATTATGTATAATATTGTAAAATATTAATGTAAATAGAGTAAGAAATAATTAGTTAAGACTCATTAAACGGGAAGTTGTTAATGAGGCAAAGATATAATCTGCTTATTTATTTCTGCATTCCGCTATGAAAAGAGAAATAATATTTTAAATATAATCCCTTTTTGGAAACTCTACGTTTACAAGAAAGGAGTTTTTTTATGTCAAAAACAAAGAAAATAATTTTATCAGCATTGCTACTTGCAACAACAATTGTGCTTTCAAGATTTTTATCAATAAACACAGCACTTTTTTCTATAGGATTTAGTTTTGTACCAGTAGTACTTGCAGGAATATGGCTAGGACCTAAATATGCAGGTATTATATCAGGTTTAGCAGATGTAATAGGTGCACTTTTATTTCCATTTGGTGCATTTTTCATAGGGTATACTATAAGTGCAATAGCAAAAGGAATAATCTATGGACTTGTACTATATAAGAATGGAGAAGAATATTCAGATAAGTCCTTAATTATAAGACTAATAATAGCTTCTACTCTAGTTGTAGTTCTAGTACAATTTTTAATGAATTCACTTTGGATATATATAACTACAGACAAGGCATTTTTGGCAATATTAACAACAAGAATTACAGCAGAAGCAATAATGATACCAGTACAAATAGTGACAATGTTTATTATAATTAAAGCACTTAAACCTATTACTAAAAAATATTTATTTGACCAAGAATAATACTAAAAAATAAACATAAAGAAAGGGAAAAACAAGATGATAGATATTGAAGAATACTTAAAAAAATTCGATTCAGTTACAAAAGACCCAAGTTTAGAAGCTATGGAATACTTTATGAAAGAATTTAATAATCCACATCATAAAACAAAATTCATACATGTAGCAGGAACTAATGGAAAAGGTAGTGTGTGTGAAATGATAAATAATATCTTAATAAATGCAGGATATACAGTAGGAAAATATATTTCTCCACACTTAATTAAATATAATGAAAGAATTACTGTAAACAATATAGAAATTTCAGACAAAGAAATAAGTGACATTTTAGAACAGATATCAAAAAAAGTAGATATATATAATAAAACACATGAAGTCCCTGTAAAAGAATTTGAGGTTGTTACAACATTAGCATTAATATATTTCGCAGAAAAAAATTGCGACATAGTTGTTTTAGAAACAGGGTTAGGTGGAAAGTATGATTGTACTAATATAGCTGAAGGTATGATATCTATAATAACAGATATTGGTTTTGATCACATGGATATTTTAGGTAATACAATTGAAGAAATAACAACACAAAAAGCTGGTATCATTAAAAAGAACAATGACACAATAATGTGTTATAAAGAAATAGTAACAGATATAATAGAAAACAAATGTAAAGAGGAAAACAATACTCTACATTTAGTAAATAAAGAAGATGTAATAAACTATTCTTTTGATGATGAATATCAACAAATTGATTATAAAGAATATAAAAATATAAAAACAAATTTAAAGGGAAAGTGTCAAATATATAATACGGCAATTGCTTTAGAATGTATGGACATTTTAAAACAAAAAGGATATGAAATAACAGAAGAGAGTATAAGAAAAGGACTAAGTACAGTTATTCATAAAGCACGTTTTGAAACACTAAGCAAAGATCCTTGTATAATATTTGACGGAGGACATAATGAAAATGCGATACAAAATCTAATGTCAACAATAAGACAATATTATCCTGAAAAAAGAAAAATATATATCATATCTTTATTAAAAACAAAAGATTATAAAACAGTCATAAGACTATTATCTCAAGATAAAAATGGAGTATTTATCTTTACATCAGGAAATGATGAAAATCGATATGTATCAAAAGAAACTTTATACCAAGAAGCACAAAAATATTTAAGCAATAATATATACAAAGAAGATTTAAAAACAGCAATTAACCTTGCAAGAAATACATATAAAAATGAAATTATAATGATAATAGGTAGTTTTTATGTATATAAAGATGTAATAGATTTTATAAAATAAAATATGACACTCACATAGTGAGCAATGGAAGGTTAAAGATTAAAGGAATGATATTTAGATGATTAATATAGAAAATGTATATTATAAATATAAAAATGGAGAGCAAGTTTTAGAAAACATAAATTTAAAAATAAAAGAAGGCGAAGTTATAAGCATTATAGGGAAAAATGGCTCAGGAAAATCTACTTTAGCAAGAGTAATTTCAGGAATAACTTTACCAATAAATGGACAAGTACTTATAGACGAAATAGATACAAAAGACAAAAAGAAATTTATAGAAATTAGAAAAAAGATAGGTATAGTTTTTCAAAATCCAGAAAATCAAATAATATTTAATAATGTTCATGATGATATAATCTTCGCTTTAAATAATCTGGAAATAGAAGATAAGGAAGAGAGAATTAAAGAGAGTTTAAAACAAGTACGGTATGGAGGAATATATAAATAAAAATGCATACGAATTATCATTAGGACAGAAACAAAGAGTTACTATTGCTGGAGTATTGAGTATAAAACCTAAATACATAATTATGGATGAGCCAACAGCAATGCTAGATCCAGAAGGAAAAAATGATATAAAAGAAATAGTAAAAAAATTAAAAGCATTGGGATTTACAATAATATATATAACAAATATAATAGACGAAATATTTATATCAGATAGAATTATTGTAATGGAAAAAGGAAAGATTATAAAAGAAATTAAAAACAATGAAATAATAGAAAATATAGAATTCTTAAAAGATATAGGGATAACTATACCAAAGGCAATAGAGACAGCACAGAAACTAAAGGATAAGGGGATCGACATTAACTTTAGAGAATTGATATAAGTTAATATTAGGAGGGACTGATATTCAAGATGTTATATGTACTACAATTTGTATTATTTTTGATATATACATTTTTAATATTTTTAATAAAAGAATATGCATTGCTTTGTATGGTATTTATTATAAATATAATAGTAATGATTATTTCAAAAGAAAACATAAAAAATGTTATACTTGCAATATTAAAAATAATGCCATTTATAATATTTACAACAATAATAAATATATTATTTAGTGGAATTAGTTATGGGTTACTTATTGGAATTAGATTAATATTTGTTTGCCATATAACATATATTTACGCAAAAAAAATGACTCCACAAAAATTACAGTATGTTGTAGAAACTTTATTGAAACCTTTAAAAATATTTAAAATAGACTCTAAAGAAATTGGAATTATAGTTTGCATAGGAGTTGCATTTATACCAATAATTAATAAACAAATAAGTGAAATAAAATATTCTTTAAAATCAAAAGGATTTGACCTAAGATTTAAAAATATTATAAAAAAGCCAAATTACATATTAGTTCCACTATTAACTTCAATAGTGAAAAGAGTAGGAGAAATCGAACAAAGTTTATTATCAAAAGGATATATGTCTGAATAGAAATACGAATAAACCTCACTTCTAATTAATATATTTGAATATATTAATTAAAAGTGAGGTTTTTATTATGAAAGTTTGCGTTATCTTTGGAGGAATTTCAACAGAACATGATGTATCAGTTGTATCTGGAACATCTGTAATAAAAAATTTAGATAAAGGAAAATATGAAATTTTGCCAATATACATAGATAGAAGTGGTGAATGGTATAAATATACAAAAGATGTAGAACAAATAGAAAGTTTATCCATTGGAGAAAAACCAAAAGAATTAGAAAAAATAGAAAATATTATAGAAACACTAAAAAAATGTGATGTCATTTTTCCAGTTTTACATGGAATAGGTGGAGAAGATGGATCAATTCAAGGATTATTTAGATTGATAAATAAACATTATGTTGGCTGTGGAATTTTAGCATCAAGTGTTGGTATGGATAAAGTATATACAAAATTAATATGTGAAAAAGCTAATTTAAATCAAGCTAAATATGAGTATATAAAAAAGGTAGGAAAAGATTACATATATATAGACAAAAACTTTGCTGAAGAAAAATGTTCATTAGAAGAAATATGTAAAAAAATTCAAAAGAATATAGAATATCCAATGTTTATAAAACCATCAAATTCAGGATCATCAGTAGGAATAAACAAAGCAAAGAACACTCAAGAATTAAAAGAATATATTGAATATGCAAGTAAATTTGACAAAAAAATATTAATAGAACAAGGAATTATAGGAAGAGAAGTTGAATGTGCGGTATTAGGAAATGAAACTGTAGTAGCATCATGTGTAGGAGAAGTAATAGCTGGAGATGAATTTTATAGTTTTGATGCAAAATACAAAAATACATGCTCAAAAACATTGATTCCAGCAGAAATTTCAGATGAAATTTCAGAAAAAATAAGAGAAATGGCAATAAAAGCATTTAAGGCTATAGATGGTAGAGGACTTTCAAGAGTAGATTTCTTTGTAGAAAATTGTACAAATAAAATTTATATAAATGAGCTAAATACATTGCCAGGCTTTACAAAAATAAGCATGTATCCTATGCTATTTGAACAAGTTGGAATAACTTATAAAAAATTATTAGATAAATTGATTGAATTGTCCCAAAATTAATGATATAATACAACCAAAGTTATGGAGGATATTATGATATTTAAAGATTACTATAAAATATTAGGCTTTGATGATAATAAGGCAAACGCCGAACAAATCAAAATAGCCTATAGAGAACAAGCGAAAAAATATCATCCAGATGTTAATGGTGTAAATAGAAATACAGAAGAAAGATTTAAAGATATAAATGAAGCATATAGAATTCTATCAGATTCAGCAAGCAGAAGGAAATATGACAGAGCATGGAATGTAAATATAGGAAGAAGAAAAAATAGAGAAAAGTTTGGAGATAAATCTGCAAAAACGGATTCTTTTAAGGACTCTCTATTTGGTATGTTCTTTGGATATGCTCCTAAGCGTAAAAAAGAGAAAAAACAAGAAGAAACAGGAGCAAAAAAAGGTGAAGACGTAGAAACAGAAATAGAAATTACTTTAGAAGAGGCTTTTTATGGAAAAACTAAAAAGATATCTTTAAGAACAGTAAAGGGCAATTTAAAAACAATAACAGTAAAAATTCCTGCAGGAATAAGAAACAAGGAAAGGATACGTCTTATTGGTCAAGGAAAGAAAGGTCCAAAAGATGAAAAACCAGGTGACTTATTAATAAAAGTAAAAGTGCTAGAAAACGATAGATTTACATTAAAGGGGTATAACTTATATACAAAAGCATTAATAACACCTTGGGAAGCGGTACTCGGTGCTAAAATAAAAATACAAGGAATTGATGATGAAGAAGAAATTGAAATAAAAGCAGGAACAACATCAGGTGAAAAAGTAATATTAGAAAATAAAGGCTTTAGAGATGGAAAAGGTAGAAGAGGAAATCTAATTTGCGAAGTTCAAATAATGGTACCAAAAGAAATATCAGAAGAAGAAAAAAAGAAATATATTGAGCTACAAAAAATATCAGCATTTAATCCAAGAAAATCAGTTCCAAGGAAAACAATTAAATGCAGTTGACATATTGTAATGGATATAGTATAATTATGTATAGTGGTTACATAAGACAAGCTATACATACATAAAGGAGTGGAAAATTATGGAAAATGTACAAGGTATACACTTTAGCATAACAGATCCCAAAGATGTAAATACAGTAATATATGAGGTAGTTCAAACGGATAAGAAAGAATTAACAGATAATACTACGCCTAAATTTACTGTAGAAAGGCTAGTTAGAAGTTCAGAAATAAGAGGAGAAAACTTTAAAAGAACTTACTATGTAAACAATCCAAAAATAGAAGGAAATTCTTTAGTGTTTTTATCTTTCGGAAAAGAAAGAGTTGTAGTTAATACAGGAATGTTGTTGAACGATGAAGTAAAAATTACAAAAAAACCTATGCCTATTAAATTTGATGCTATAAAAACAGAAGAAAGTCCTGTATATAAAGAGTTTTCATATACTCCAAATTTGAAAAGACCAATCACAATAATAGATGTAGAAACAGCCGAAGAAGTAAAACCAGTGTTATATTTTGACCAAGAAACAAACGAAGTAAAAGGAAAATGTAAAATGAAACCATATAAATCTTATTTTGCTTTTGAAATAAGATAAAATATATAGAAGGAGGCAAGTTTGAATGTCAAAAAATGAACAAAACACAGAAATCCCTGAAATTTTTAGTGCTATGATAGCTACAGATGGGGAAACTATTATTGGCATACCATTAGCAGAAAAGAATCCAGAGGAATTAAGAGTAGAAATACCAGTAACAGACAGTGAATTGAGTCGATTATGCGGAGTATCAAAATCTACACCAGAACAAATGGCAACAGTTAATATGGCAATTAAAAATAATATAACAGAAATACCAGCAACTGTATCAGAACAAGATAAAAATAATAAAGATAGAGATAGCGGAAGATAACTATTAATCATAAGAAAAGGAATGATGCTTTATGAATTATAAAATAGAAGGGGCATTAAAAAGAAATAAAAAAACTTTTATATTTGCAATTATACTATGGTTGTTAATAGCCATAGTATTTGTTATGCCAGTAGCTTATGGTTGGGAATTAGCAACAGAACAAGCAATAGGTGGGAAAATTTCATTTAATACTTTAACAGCAGAAATAGGAAATAGAATGGCACAGCCATTTGAGAACATACAAAAATTAGGAAGTTATTGGGGCTCATTTATAAGCCTATTATGGAAATATACTTTAGGATTTTTAGTAATAGTAATAATTGGACTAGTAAGAACAGCACCTAAGAATAAATATCAAGATATAGAACATGGTTCAAGTGATTGGTGCGAGCATGGGGAACAATATAGAGTCCTAAGCCCTAAAAAGGGAATAATATTGGCAGAAGGAAATTATTTACCAGTAGATAAAAGAGGAAATGTTAATGTTTTAGTAGTAGGACGGATCAGGTGCTGGTAAATCTGCATCTTTCTCAATTCCAAATGCATGCCAAATGTTAGGATCATATGTATTCACAGACCCAAAAGGAGAACTTTATGATAAAACGGCAGGATTTTTAAAGTCTAATGGATATGAGATAAAAGTATTAAATTTATTAAGACCTCAAAACAGTGATGGATATAATCCATTAATGCATATATCAAGTGAATTAGATGTAGATGTTATAGCAAATACAATAATAAAAGGACAAGGAGAAGCATCAGCTTCTGAACCATTCTGGGAAGACATGGGTGAAATGTTATTGAAAGCATTAATATATTACTTAATCGCTACAAGACCAGAGGAAGAACAAAACTTAGCAAGTTGTGCAGAATTGGTTAGAGCAGCAAGTAGTAGTGGTAACAATAATATGCTTTCTGAATTAATAAATAAATTACCAATGGAGCACCCTGCTAGAAAGTACTATAAATCAGTAGAAATATCAGCAGCATCAGATAAAACATATTCATCTATTTTAAGTACTTTACAATCAAAATTAGGAAAATTTGATTCTAAAGAAATAGCAGAATTAACTTCTACAAATACAATAGATTTTGAAGATATTGGAAAAAGAAAGACAGCAGTATATGTAATATCATCAGATACTCATACTGCCTATGATTTCTTACTTACAATTTTCTTCTCTCAAATGATACAACAATTATATGATTTTGCAGATGTAAATGGAGGGGCTTTACCAATGCCTACATATTTTATACTAGATGAGTTTGCAAATATTGGTAGAGTGCCAGACTTCGATAAGAAGATTTCAACAAGTAGAAGTAGAAAGATACAATTTAGTGTTATATTACAAAACTTAGATCAACTAGAAGCGGTATATGAAAAATCATTTGAAACAATAATAGGAAACTGTGATACTCACTTATTCCTAGGAAGTAACTCTCAAAAAACAGTAGAATACTTTTCAAAAGCATTAGGAAGCAAAACAATATCTAGACAAAGTGTTGGAATAAACAAAGATAAGGCATATGTTAGAACTGGCGAAAACTATTCTGAAAATATAATGGAGAGAGCATTACTAACACCTGATGAATTAAGAAGATTTGATATGGACAAATGTATAATATTTGAAAAAGGAATTAGACCTATTCAAGCCAATAAATACTATTATTTTAAGCATAATGAAGCTAAACAACTACAAAGATTTACAATGAGCCATAATGAATCAAGAGATATAGAAAGAGGAGAATGGAGAACATTTAATCCATATAATCCGTATGTAAAAGAAACAGATAAGCAACAATCTAATGACTTAAAGGTAGATTCATTAGATGATTTATTTGCAGATGATGATACACCAAAAGAAGAAAATAGAAAAGATAGTACTAAAACTGAAACAACAAAATCTGAAACTCAAAAGAGTGAAAAAATAGATATAGACGATACACCAATGTTGCCACAAGATGAAATACCAGTTGAAAAAGAAAAAAGTACAGATAAAGAAGTGGACTTAGCAAAAGAACTAGAAGCAAAATTTGATGAAATATTTGGAACAGTAGAAGATACCGTTACATCAAATAAATAATATTATGAACTTGGGTATGAATAATAAAAAGCTATATAAAATGTAATAATATTGGTTATTATTTGTATTTCCCTAGAAAAATCGACAAAATATAACATAAAAGTAATAGAAATTTAATAATAAAAAAATAAAATATAGAAAAAGGCTTTCCGTAGTAAAAACGTGAAGGCCTTTTATTTTATACAATTTTAGACATTTACACTAAATTTATTAATTAGTATAATTAGAACAAGAATTATATAAAAAATATTTTAAATAAATGAGAAAGCTATGGGGACGAAAATAGGGATGAAAAATGTAGGGGCGGTCAGAGCGAGGAAAAGAATATAAAACAAAATACATTTTGTTTTGGATTTTTTTACGAGCAGTGCTTGGAAATTCTACGGTGTAGGGGCCGGCCATTGGCCGCCCGCAAAAAGAGAAACTGCCCGCCCGCAAAAAGTACATTGCTCACCTGAAAGGTTTCTAATAATTATATTAAAAATATTTTAAATAAATAGCGGAGGAATAATCTATGGAACAGAACAAAAGAGAAAACGTTGAGAAAGTAGCACAAGTTAATACTAAAATATTAAAAATTTCAACACTAGTAATAGTTGCAATACTAATAATTTTAGCTATAGCGTTAGGAATATTAGCAATGAGAGGAAATAATGTGCTAATAGGAAAAACAGATATAAATGAAGAAATATTAGCAGCTACAACGATTAATATAGGTGCAGAATCTAACGGCTCAGATGTTACTGCTGACTGGGATAATACTACGAAAATACTTACTATTACTAGTAGAGATACTTCTGGAGGAACAATTCAAAAAGGCAGATGGGATTATTATATGGCATCATATGGATCTTCTATACAAAAACTTGTCTTTACTAATAAAGTATATGTTCCAGAAGAGGGATTGAAATTAGGATTTCGAAATATGACAACAATTGAAAATATATCATATTTAGATACCAGTAAAGCACAGAGTATGGAAAGTATGTTTAGTGGAGCCGAAAAGTTACAAAGTTTAGATTTAAGTCATTTTAACACAAATAATGTAACTAATATGAAATTAATGTTCACGGGTTGCAAGTTATTAACGAATTTAAAATTTTCAACCTTTAATACGAGCAAAGTAACAGATATGACCATGATGTTTTGGCAGTGTGAAGCACTTCAAAATTTAGACCTAAGTACTTTTAACACAAGTAATGTAACCAATATGTCTGGTATGTTTTATGGTTGTAAAGCATTGCAAAGTCTAAAATTAAGTACTAACTTTAAGACAACTGTTGTTACAGACATGAGTAGTATGTTTTTTTCATGTGAAAAGTTGACTAGCTTGGATTTAAGTAGCTTTAGTACAAATAATGCAACAACTATGGAAACTATGTTTGATAATTGTAAATCGTTAGTAAGTTTAAATATTAATAATTTAAAAACTAATAATGTGACGGATATGAGAGATATGTTTTATAATTGTAATTCGTTACAAAGTTTAAACTTGAGTAGTTTTAATACAAGTAATGTAACGAATATGAATGCAATGTTTTGTGGTTGTAATTCGTTAGAAACTTTAAACTTGAATAATTTTGATACAAGTAATGTAACTGATATGACGATGATGTTTGGTTCTTGTAATTTGCTGACTAGTCTAGATTTAAGGAGTTTTAGTTCAGCTAAATTACAAAAGATGGCTAGCATGTTTCTCTCATGTTCAGCACTTGAAAGTATTCAATTTGGACCAAACTTTACTGCTAGTGAAGTAACGCAAATGGATAATCTATTTAGTCAATGCAAAGAGTTAAACCAAGTAGACGTAAGTAAATTCGATACAAGAAATGTGACTAGCATGCTTAGAATGTTTTATGCTTGTAATTCGTTGGAAAATTTAAATGTGAGAAATTTTAATACAAGTAATGTAACAGATATGTCTTCAATGTTTGCGGGCTGCATTTTATTAACAAGTTTAGATGTAACTAGTTTTGATACAACTAAAGTAAAAACTATGTCAGAAATGTTTTATAATTGTAGAAGTTTAACAAGTTTAAATTTAAGTTCATTTGACATGTCTAGTGTTACCAACTGTACAAACATGATTGGTGGACTTTCTGGAATAAATGATTTGTATAGTCCAAAAATATATTCAAAAACTGAAACTATTAGATTGCCATCTGGAACATTTTATAATGCAGACGATATAGGAGATACGAAAATATATAGTTCAATAGAGCCAGATACATTTACAAAATCAGTTCACTTAAAAATAGGATACAGTATAACATATTATTCTAATGGCGGTAGTGGTACAATGGATAAACAAATAAAGAGACCAGATATCGCAAGTCAAATAATGAATAATAGCTTTGTAGCTCCTGAAGGAAAAGTATTCGAAAAGTGGAATACAAGTTCAGGAGGAACAGGAACTGGTTACAATCCAGGGGATAATTATGAAAAGAATTCTAATTTGTCATTATATGCACAATGGAAGTCATTAAAAGTAACAGTAACATTTAAAGATGGAGAAAACCAAACAACAGTAGAAGTAGAACCAGGAGAAAGTGCAACACCACCAAGTTGGACAAAAGATGGTTATACTCTTTCATGGCAAGGAAATTATGAAAACGTAGAAGAAGATACAACAGTAACAGCAGTATGGACACCAAAAACAGATACCGCATACAAAATAAAACATTGGAAACAAAAATTAAATGGAAATGCAAGTCAACATGATACTAACAACTATGAAGAAGTACCAGGAGATCAAGATGATTTAAAAGGAACAACAGACACAGAAGTAACACAAGATACACAAAGAACATATATTAATAGCTATGATGGATTTACTTCACCACAACCATATGAAGATACAATAACAATAAATGGAAATGGTTCAACAGTAATAGACTTCTATTATACAAGAAAAAGTTATACAGTAACATTAGAAAAAGGAACAGGAATAGAGAGTGTAAGTTCATCAGGTAATGTAAGTGTAAATGAAGGAGAACCAAAACAATATTTATATGAAGAAAGAGTAACAGTAACAGCAGTTTTATCAAATGGATACGAATGGAGTAAATGGACAGGAACAGGGATAGTATTAGAAGGAACAAATAATAAAGAATATACATTTACAATGCCAACACAAGTAGTAGATTTAACAGCAAATGCAACAGCAATTCAATATCAAATACAATATGAATTATATGGAGGAAAAGTAGAGGGAGCAGAACAAAATCCAACTACATATACAATAGAAGATCAAGATATAGAATTAAAACAACCAACAAAAGTAGGATACACATTTACAGGATGGACAGAAGAAGGAAAAGGTGGAGCACCACAAAAGGATGTAACAATAGAATCAGGAAGTACAGGAAGTAAAAAATATATAGCAAATTGGGAAGCAAATACAAATACGAAATATACAGTAAATTACTGGAAACAAATATTAGGAAAACCAGCAGAAACAAGTAATGTAGAAAATTATGAATTAATAGAAACGAAAGTGTATAATGATGGAACATCAGATCAACAAAAAACACCAACAGTTATAGGATACACAGGATTTGAATCACCACAAGGACAAGAAGTAACGATAAAAGCAGATGGAACAACAGAAGTAAATTATTATTACACAAGAAAAAGTTATACAGTAACATTAGGAAAAGGAACAGGAATAGAGAGTGTAAGTTCAGCAGGAAGTGTAAGTGGAAATGGAGGAGAAACAAAACAATATTTATATGAAGAGACAGTAACAGTAACAGCAGTGGAGAAAGCAGGATATACATGGGATAAATGGACAGGAACAGAAATAGAAGGAGAAGGAGATAGAACTCAAAATTCATATACATTTAAAATGCCAGCAAAAGAAGTAACATTAACAGCAAATGCAACAGCAAATACAAATACACAATATACAGTAAAACATTGGAAACAAAAACTAGGAGCAGAGGTAGAACCAAAAAATAATACTAACTATGAACTAGTGGGAGATCCACAAGTTTTAACAGGAACAACAGACGAGAGTGTACAACCAGCTGTTAATAATTATGATGGATTTGTATCACCACAACCAGAAACAGTACAAATTTCAGGAGATGGAAGAGCAGAAGTAAACTACTATTATACAAGAAGAACAGATCTAAGTTATACAATAAAATATATAGACAAAGACGAAACAGTAGAAGGAAAGAAAGAGATACAAAGCGAAAAGACAGTAGGAAATCAAACATTTGAAAGCGAGATAGACATAGAGGAAAGTATAGAAAAAGCAGTAATAGAAGGATATAACTATGATAGTATAGATCCAAGTGACAAATTAACAATAAGTGCAAATAGTGAAGAAAATGTAATAACAATTTATTATACAAAGAAAACAGGATTAAGCTATACAGTAAAATATATAGACAAAGAAACAATGACAGAAATAGAGAATCCAAAAACAAGAGGAGAAGAGCCAATACAAAATCCAAAAGTAGTAGGCGGAAAAACATTTAAAGATGAGATAACAACAAGTGAAGAAATAAGAAATGATATTTATGGATATGACTATGAGAGTATAGATCCAGAAGACAAATTAATAATAGATGAAGAAGAAAGCCAAAACATAATAAATGTATACTATACAAAAAAAGATGCAAGTGTATTAGTACATCATTATTTAAGAGGAACAGAAAACAATCCAGAGCCAACAGAGATAAGCCCAGACCAAACGATAAATGGAAAAGTATTTGAAGAATACCATACACAACCAGCACAAGACAAATTAGCAGAATATGAACTAGTAGGTGACACAGACAATACAGAAGGAGAAATGACAGAAGATCAGATAGAAGTAACATATTATTATATATTAAGAGTAGCAAAGATAACAGCAACAACAGATGCAGAGCCAAAGAATGAAAAAGAATATGTAATAGCAGGAGAAAAAATAAAATATATAATAACAATAGAAAATAGTGGAAACTTATCAAAAGAAGTACAAGTAAAAGCAGAAATACCAGAAGGAACGACATTTGTAGAAGGATCAATAAAGGTAGGAGAAGAAGCTAGAAGTGACTTAGGAGAGCAAGATTTAATAGACGGAATAGCAGTAGAGGTACCAATGAAAGAAGGAGACACAGCAAGTAGAAAGGTAGTAAGCTTTGAAGTACAAGTAAAAGACAATCAACAAGGAGACATAGTAAGTACAGCAGAAGTAGATGAGCAAGAAACAGAAGAGATAAGGATACCAATATTAGAATATGAGAAAACTCAAAAAATAATAAGAAGAAGTAATTGGCTACAACTAAGCAGTAATCAAGTAACAGTAGGAGACAAAATAACATATACAATAAATGTAACAAATACAGGAACAGTAGGAATAGAAAATATAAAAGTAAGTGATAAAATCCCAGAAGGAACAAAATTTATAAGTGCAGAAAATGATGCAACACAAGAAGAAAACGAAGTTAATTGGGAGATAGCAGAGATTGCAGGAGGAGAAAATAAAGAAGAGACATTTACAGTAGAAGTAGAACATCTACAAGGAACACATACAATAGAAAATATAGCAAAAATAGATGAAAAAGAGACGAACAGAGTAAACTATGAATATAAAGAGCCAATAATATTGTTCACAAGTAGTACAACAAAGACAAGTACAACAGATAAAATAACGTCAAAAGAAGATAAAATACATTATATAATAGAGTTTAATGCTGAAGTAGATTATTTTGCAGGAGATATAACAGTAAAAATAGTAGACAAATTACCATATAAAATAGACGAAAAGAACTCAGACATACAAGAAGGAGAATATAACGAGGAAGACAAAACGATAACATGGTATGAGAAAATAGAAAACATAGATACATTTACAACAGGAGAAGTAAAAAAGATAAAAGTAACAAAAGAAATAGCAATAAACTATATATTTGAATATACAAATGGAGAAATAGGAAGTATAAGAAATAGTGCACAAGCATCTGTAAAATTTGAAGAAGCAGAAACAGGAGAAATAGTAAATCCATGGGAGCAAGAAGGAGTAGAAAATCCAGGAAAACAACCAGATGAAGATGGATTTATAGAACTAGAAGACCAAGATGGAAATACAGGAAACGGAAGAGACGAAAACGGAGGAAGAGATACAGATGGAGATGGAATAATAGATGCATGGGACACAGACGGAGACGGAAAAGATGATGCATGGGATACAGATGGAGATGGAGAACCAGACAAATGGGACGAAAAAGGCAAAGGAAGTGCAGATGTAGACATCACAATAGAAATACCAACAAAAGTAATAGTACATCATTATATCTATAATCCAGATGGAGAAGGCACAATGTTAGTAGAAGATGAAGAAATTCCAGGAATAATAGGACAAGCGTATACAACAAATGTATCAAGTAGTATACCAAGTAATTATAGATGTAGGGATGAACATCCAGTAGGATATACAGGATACATGGAAGAAGACCCAATAGAAGTAACATATTATTATGAATTGATACTACCAAATATAGCAGAAGAAGGTAGTGGTGAAGGAAACCAAAATAATGAAATAGAAATAACAGCAATAGCAAGTGAAGTAAAAGAAGATGGAACAGCAGTATTAACAAAAGAAAGAGGAGTAGTATCTTATAATATAAAATACACTGTAAAAATAGAAGACTATAAAGGAAAAGCAAGAATAGAGATAGTAGATAAACTACCAGCTGGAATAGACCTAAGCAAATCAGAAATAGAAGAAGGAACATACAGTGAAATAAACCATACAATAACATGGGTAGAAATGATAGAAGATATAGATACATTTGCCAGTGGAAAAACGTATACAAAAGAAATAACAAAAGAGATAGAAGTAGTATATAAAGATCAAAATGTAATAGAAGACCTAGTAAATGAAGTAGAAGGAACAACAACAGTATTTTATCCAGAAGAATACTTATCAAAAGGAGGAGACGAACTAGGAAAGATAAGAGCAGAAGCAGATGTAACAGTAGAGCAAAATCATAAAGTAAACTTAAAAGTAGTAAAAGTATGGGAAGATAACGAAAATGCAAAAGGAAGAAGACCAGAAAGTGTAACAGTAGAAATAAAAGTAGCACAAAATGGAGAAGGAATAACAGAAGTACTAAACGAAGGAAATAATTGGACATATGAAGAAAATACACTACCAAAATATAATGCTAATACAGGAGAAAAGATAGATTATATAATAACAGAAAAAGAAAGTGTAGTAGGAGACTTAATGTATTATGATACAGAAGAAGTTCAAAAAGCAGAAACAGAAGAAGATAATATAACACATTATACATATACAATAACAAACGTATATAAATTAACAAGAGCAGACTTAAATACAAGTATAACAAAAACAGGAACAGAAGAAATAACAGAAAAAGACCAAAAAGTAAATTATACAATAAACTTCAAAACAGAAATAAAAGACTATGCAGGAGACGGAAAAGTAAAAATAGTAGATACATTACCATATAGAATAGATGAAGAGAATTCAAACTTAGATGGAGGAATATATGACGAAGAAAATAACACAATAACATGGGAAATGGACATACTAGATATGGATACTATTGCAGGAGAAGAAGGAACAGGAGACGATATAGGAGAGATTGTTAAAGGAACAGAAGGAAATGTATATGCAATAGATGTAACAAAACAAATAAAATTAACCTACATAGACATGGAACTAGAAGAAGAAAAAATAGCAAACTCAGCAAAAGGAACAGTAGAGCTATATGAGACAGAGCAAAAAGACGAAGCAACATCAAACTTTGATACTGACCTAGAAGTACAAGGAAAAGTAATAGTAAAATACATAAACTATGATACAAACGAAGAAATGAAAGATGAAAAAACAAATAAATCATACAAATATGAAATCACAGGAAAAATAGGAAGAAGATATATAGCAGAAAAGAAAGAAATAAAAGGATATGAATGTGTAGAAATCATAGGAGATGAAACAGGAACAATAAGAGAAGCAGATCAAGAAGTAATTTACTATTATAAAGTACTACCAGACTCAAAAGTAACAGTAAGGTATGTAGACATAGAAACAAATGAAGACATAAAAGGAGAAACAGAACAAGGAACATATACATATGAAATAACAGGAAAAGCAGGAGACGAATATGAAACAGAGCAAAAAGAAATACCATATTATATATATGTAAAGAGCACAGAAAATACAAAAGGAGCAATGGGAAGAGAAGATAGTACAGTAATCTATTATTATAGAAAGATGGTATATAATTTCTCAATGGAAAAGACATTAACAGGAGTAACAATAAATGGACAAAATGTAAATATATCAAACAATCAATTAATAAAATTAGAGTTACAGCCATCAGAAATAAAAACTGCAGAAATAATAGCAAGATATAACATAAAAGTAACGAATAATGGAGAACTAGGAGGAAAAGCAAAAGTAATAGAAAAAGTGCCAAAAGGATTTGAGATGGTAGAAGTTCCAGAATATTGGAAAGAGAATGCAGATGGAACATTAAACACAGAAGTAGAACTAGAAGTAGGAGAAAGCAAAGACTTAAGTGTGGTCTTAAAATGGGTAAACAATGAAGGAAATTTAGGAGCATTATCAAATAAAGCAGAATTAAAAGGAGGAAGCAACATAGCGAACTTTGAAGATACAGACTCAAAAGATGATATATCAGAAGCGACAATATTAGTAAGTATCAAGACAGGATGGCAAGTAAGTACAATAATCACAATAACAATAATAATGTCAATGATAATAACAGGAGGTCTAATGATAATCATCATACGTAAAAAAGATCCACATATAAATGATATAGGATTTCTAAATAAATAAAAAATAGGGCATGCGTAAAAGCATGCTCTGTTTTATTTAATAGGATTAGAAATCAATCATATGTACGAGCAGTGCTCGGAAATTCTACGGTGTAGGGGTCGGCCATTGGCCGCCCGCAAAAGAAAAACTAGATTGCCAAAAATTCTTCGAAAATTTTCTTAAAGCAGTTGACTAACCAAATTTTTACAAAAATGTTGTAATAAAAGTAAATAAATGATATACTAATTATGTATATAAATATGAATAATAGAGGTGACAATAACTATGCCTAAAGTTCCAAAGAATATCCAAAAAGCCATAAATGAGTTTATAAAAGGAATAAACAATATATTAAAAGATAAATTAAAAAAAGTTATACTTTACGGTTCGTATGCTAGAGGAGATTATAAAGAAAATTCAGATTTAGATATTATTATATTAACAGATTTAACAGAAGATGAAATTGTAGATATAAGAACACAAATATGGGATTTTGCTTATGATGTTGGATTAGAAAATGATATTATAATCTCAGCATTGATAAAAAATATAAATGATTATAATTATTGGTTAGACACTGTACCATTTTATATGAATGTACAAAAGGAAGGGGTATTGCTAAATGGTTAAAAAAGCAATGCCTATTTATTCGCATTTCCCTAGAAGAAGTGACAAAATATAACATAAAAGTAACAGAAATTTAATAATAAAAAAATAAAATATAGAAAAAGGCTTTCCGTAATAAAAAAACGTGAAAGCTTTTTTTCATGCAAATTTAGCCATTTACACTGAATTTACTAATCATTATAATTAGAACAAAGAATTATAATTATATTAAAAATATTTTAAACAAAGGGAAAAGATATGGATGAAGAATGTAGGGGCGGTCAGAGCGAGGAAAAGAATATAAAACAAAATACATTGCTTGTCCGAAAATTTTCTAAGAATTAACATAAAAATATTTTTAATAACGGAGGGAAAATTTATGGAACAAAACAAAGGAGAAAATGAAAAACGTGAAACCGTTGAGAGAGTAACACACACACACACACACACACACACACACACGGTAATCCTAAAAGATTAAAAATATTAAAAACTTCTACATTAGTAATTGTTGCAATATTAATAATTTTAGCTATAGTGCTAGGAATATTAGCAATAAGAGGAGAAAATGTGCTAATAGGAAAAACGGATGTAAACGAAGACATATTAGCAGCTACAGGAACAACTACATATACTGTAGGGACAAATGTAGAAGCAACTTTTAATAGTGACACAGGAGAACTAACTGTTAAGAGTACTTCAGGAACAGGGGAAATAACCCCTTTAGACTGGAATAAAGCTATGACTATGTCTATAGGATCATCTAATATAAAAACAATTAATTTTTCAAATAAAGTATATGGAGGCGATGGATATAGTGGTGGTAAATATTCTGGATACGAAGGCTTTTTCTATAGAATGTCAAATCTAACTGAAATCAAGAATATTTCTAATCTTGATACGAGTAAAGCAACGAACCTTATACAAATGTTTAATGGATGTAGCTCATTAAAAACATTAGATTTGAGAACTTTTAATACAAATAATGTAACAGATATGACAATGATGTTTTTTGGCTGTAGTTCATTAACAAGTTTAAATATAAGTACTTTTAATACAAGTAAAGTAACATCGATGGGATCAATGTTTGATGGATGTAAATTATTAAAAAATTTAGATTTAAGTAGTTTTAACACAAGTAAAGTAACAAGTATGTATAGTATGTTTACTGATTGCAATGCATTAACAAGTTTAAATTTAAGTAATTTTGAGACAGGTAGTTTAACAGATACGACAATGATGTTTTATGGTTGTAAAGCTGTAGATGTTTTAGATATTAAAAATTTTGATTTATCAAAAGTAACAAGTTCTGATGTAACGACTTTAATATCAAATTGTGAGAATGCAAAGGAAATTTACACACCAAAGAAATATCCAACATCAAAAAGCTTATATTTGTCAAGTAAAAACAAGTATTATAATGTAGCAGATATGAAATTATGTGATGGTGGTATAATTGCACCAGGCACTTATAGTGGGTCAGTTCATTTAGTAGCAGGATATAAGATAGAATATGATTCTAATGGTGGTACAGGAACAATGAATGACCAAATAAAGTTAGCGACAGTGAATGATGTTAAAATATTAGATAGTACTTTTACTGCTCCTAGTGGTAAAGCTTTTGCTAATTGGAATACCAGCAGTGGTGGAAGTGGAGATCCATATAATGCAGGAGATAGCTATACTGAAAATGCTAATTTAACATTATATGCCCAATGGAAAGACGCAAAAGCAAATGTAGTATTACATTTAAATGATGGTGTGCTTCAAGCAGGACAAGATATAAAAGAATACACACCAGGTACACCAGTAACATTACCAACTCCAACAAGAAAAGGATATAGATTTGACGGATGGTACAACAATGGAAGCTTTACAGGAGAGATAGTAACACAGATAAAAGCTACAGACACAGGAGATAAAGATTTTTATGCAAAATGGACAGCAAAGGAATATACAGTAGAATTAGAAGAAAATGGTGGAACAATTGAATCAGGAAGTGATGTAACAAGCTATACATATGATACACAAGTAAATTTACCAACATTAAAGAAATTAGGATATACATTTGGAGGATGGTATAGAGATAATGCATTTACAGATGGTCCAGTACAAAATATAACAAAAGAAGAGATTAAAGAAGATAGAGAAGGATTGACATTAAACTTCTATGCACAATGGACACCAAAACAATATACAGTAACTTTAGATGCAAAAGATGGAACGATTGCGTCAGGAAAGGATATAACAAGTTATACATATGATACAGAAGTGGAATTGCCAACACCAACAAAAGCAGGTTATACATTTGCAGGATGGTATAAGGATTCAAGCTTAGAAGGAAATGCAGTAACAAATATAAAAGAAGCAATAACAGAAAATATGGAAGGATTAACATTATATGCAAAGTGGACAGCAAATGATAATACACAATACATAATAAAACACTGGAAACAAAAATTAAATGGAAATGCACAGTCAAAAGACTCAATAAACTATGATGAAGTACCAGGAGATCAAGATGATTTAACAGGAACAACAGATACAGAAGTAACACAAGAGACACAGATGAAATACATTAAGACTTATGATGGATTTAATTCACCAGAACTTCAAGACAATATTACAATAAATGGAGATGGTTCAACAGTAATAGACTTCTATTATACAAGAAAGAGTTATACAGTAACATTAGAAAAAGGAACAGGAATAGAGAGTGTAAGTTCATCAGGTACAGTAAGTGTAAATGAAGGAGAAACAAAACAATATTTATATGAAGAAACAGTAACAGTAACAGCAACATTAAAAGAAAGAACAGACAAATATAGTTATGGATGGGAAAACTGGACAGGAACAGGTGTAGCTGCATCTAATGAACAGACATATACATTTGATATGCCAGCAACAGAAGTAACATTAAAAGCAAATGGAACAGAAACGATAAATAAATATAAACAAATAGTAGAAGTAAGTTATGAAAATGGAGATGGAAGTTTCACAGAATATAATAAAGAGCTAGAAAAAGAATATGACTATGGAGCAGAAGTAACATGGACAAAAGAAGCAGATGCAACTTATGAGGCAGCAAGTATAACACCATATAATGTAGACGGAGAAAAAACAACACAAGTAAAAGTAAATAGAAAAAAATATCAAGTAACATTACATTCAGGAAAAGGAATAGCAAGTGTTAATGGAGAAGACTCATATAGAGTAGGACAAACAGTAACAGTAACGGCAGTTTTATCAAATGGATATGAATGGAGTGAATGGACAGGGTCAGGAATAGAAGTAGAAGAAACAAACAATGAAGAATATACATTTACAATGCCAACACAAGCAGTAGATTTAACAGCAAATGCAACAGCAATTCAATATCAAATACAATATGAATTACATGGAGGAAAAGTAGAGGGAGAAGTACAAAATCCAACTACATATACAATAGAAGATGAAAATATAGAATTAAAACAACCAACAAAAGTAGGATACACATTTACAGGATGGACAGAAGAAGGAAAAGGTGGAGATCCACAAAAGGATGTAACAATAGAATCAGGAAGTACAGGAGAGAAAAAATATATAGCAAATTGGGAAGCAAATACAAATACACAATATACAGTAAATTACTGGAAACAAATATTAGGAAAACCAGCGGAAACAAGTACCCCAGAAAATTATGGATTAATAGAGGAAATAGTATATAATGATGGAACATCAGATGGATTAAAAACACCAATAGTAAAAGAATATACAGGATTTAAAGCACCACAAGGACAACAAGTAACAATAAAAGCAGATGGAACAACAGAAGTAGATTATTATTACACAAGAGAAAGTTATACAGTGACATTAGAAAAAGGAACAGGAATAGAAAGTGTAAGTTCATCAGGAAGTGTAAGTGAAAATGGAGTAAAACCAAAACAATATTTATATGAAGAAACAGTAACAGTAACAGCAGTAGAGAAAGCAGGATATACATGGGAGAACTGGACAGGAACAGAAATAGAAGGAGAAGGAGATAGAACTCAAAAGTCATATACATTTAAAATGCCAGCAACAGAAGTAACATTAACAGCAAGTGCAACAGCAAATAATAATACACAATATACAATAAAACATTGGAAACAGAAATTAGAGGGACAAGCAGACCAACATAATTCACAAAACTATGATGAAGTACCAGAAAGTCAAGATGATTTAACAGGAACAACAGATACAAAAGTAACACAAGATATACAACAACAATATATAGAACATTATGATGGATTTAATTCACCAGAACTTCAAGACAATATTACAATAAATGGAGATGGTTCAACAGTAATAGACTTGTATTATACAAGAAAAAGTTATACAGTAACATTAGAAAAAGGAACAGGAATAGAGAGTGTAAGTTCATCAGGTAATGTAAGTGTAAATGAAGGAGAAACAAAACAATATTTATATGAAGAAACAGTAACAGTAACAGCAACATTAAAAGAAAGAACAGACAAATATAGTTATGGATGGGAAAACTGGACAGGAACAGGTGTAGCTGCATCTAATGAACAGACATATACATTTGATATGCCAGCAACAGAAGTAACATTAAAAGCAAATGGAACAGAAACGATAAATAAATATAAACAAATAGTAGAAGTAAGTTATGAAAATGGAGATGGAAGTTTCACAGAATATAATAAAGAGCTAGAAAAAGAATATGACTATGGAGCAGAAGTAACATGGACAAAAGAAGCAGATGCAACTTATGAGGCAGCAAGTATAACACCATATAATGTAGACGGAGAAAAAACAACACAAGTAAAAGTAAATAGAAAAAAATATCAAGTAACATTACATTCAGGAAAAGGAATAGCAAGTGTTAATGGAGAAGACTCATATAGAGTAGGACAAACAGTAACAGTAACGGCAGTTTTATCAAATGGATATGAATGGAGTGAATGGACAGGGTCAGGAATAGAAGTAGAAGAAACAAACAATGAAGAATATACATTTACAATGCCAACACAAGCAGTAGATTTAACAGCAAATGCAACAGCAATTCAATATCAAATACAATATGAATTACATGGAGGAAAAGTAGAGGGAGCAGAACAAAATCCAACTACATATACAATAGAAGATGAAGATATAGAATTAAAACAACCAACAAAAGAAGGATACACATTTACAGGATGGACAGAAGAAGGAAAAGAAGGAGATCCACAAAAGGATGTAACAATAGTATCAGGAAGTACAGGAGAGAAAAAATATATAGCAAATTGGGAAGCAAATACAAATACGAAATATACAGTAAATTACTGGAAACAAATATTAGGAAAACCAGCAGAGACAAGTAATTCAGAAAATTATGAATTAATAGAAACGAAAGTGTATAATGATGGAACATCAGATCAACAAAAAATACCAACAGTTATAGGATACACAGGATTTGAATCACCACAAGGACAAGAAGTAACAATAAAAGCAGATGGAACAACAGAAGTAAATTATTATTACACAAGAAAAAGTTATACAGTAACATTAGAAAAAGGAACAGGAATAGAGAGTGTAAGTTCAACAGGTAATGTAAGTGAAAATGGAGTAGAACCAAAACAATATTTATATGAAGAAACAGTAACAGTAACAGCAGTAGAGAAAGCAGGATATACATGGGAAAAATGGACAGGAACAGATATAGAAGGAGAAGAGACAGATAATCCATATGAATTTGCTATGCCAGCAAAAGAAGTAACATTAACAGCAAATGCAACAGCAAATACAAATACACAATATACAGTAAAACACTGGAAACAAAAACTAGGAGCAGAGGTAGAACCAAAAAATGATACTAACTATGAACTAGTGGGAGATCCACAAGTTTTAAGAGGAACAACAGACGAGAATGTAGAACCAGATGTTAATAATTATGATGGATTTGTATCACCAGAACCAGAAACAGTACAAATTTCAGGAGATGGAAGAGCAGAAGTAAACTACTATTATACAAGAAGAACAGATTTAAGTTATACAATAAAATATATAGACAAAGACGAAACAGTAGAAGGAAAGAAAGAGATACAAAGCGAAAAGACAGTAGGAAATCAAACATTTGAAAGCGAGATAGACATAGAGGAAAGTATAGAAAAAGCAGTAATAGAAGGATATAACTATGATAGTATAGATCCAAGTGACAAATTAACAATAAGTGCAAATAGTGAAGAAAATGTAATAACAATTTATTATACAAAGAAAACAGGATTAAGCTATACAGTAAAATATATAGACAAAGAAACAATGACAGAAATAGAGAATCCAAAAACAAGAGGAGAAGAGCCAATACAAAATCCAAAAGTAGTAGGCGGAAAAACATTTAAAGATGAGATAACAACAAGTGAAGAAATAAGAAATGATATTTATGGATATGACTATGAGAGTATAGATCCAGAAGACAAATTAATAATAGATGAAGATGAAAGCCAAAACATAATAAATGTATATTATACAAAAAAAGATGCAAGTGTATTAGTACATCATTATTTGAAAGGAACAGAAAACAATGCAGAGCCAACAAAGATAAGTCCAGACCAAACAATAAATGGAAAAGTATTTGAACAATACCATGCACAACCAGCACAAGATAAATTAGCAGAATATGAACTAGTAGGAGATACAGACAATACAGAAGGAGAAATGACAGAAGACCAGATAGAAGTAACATATTATTATATATTAAGAGTAGCAAAGATAACAGCAACAACAGATGCAGAGCCAGAGAATGAAAAAGAATATGTAATAGCAGGAGAAAAGATAAAATATATAATAACAATAGAAAATAGTGGAAACTTATCAAAAGAAGTAGAAGTAAAAGCAGAAATACCAGAGGGAACGACATTTGTAGAAGGATCAATAAAGGTAGGAGAAGAAGCTAGAAGTGACTTAGGAGAGCAAAATCTAATAGATGGAATAGCAGTAGAAGTACCAATGAAAGAAGGAGAAACAGCAAGTAGAAAGGTAGTAAGCTTTGAAGTACAAGTAAAAGAAAATCAACAAGGAGACATAGTAAGTACAGCAGAAATAGATGAGCAAGAAACAGAAGAGATAAGGATACCAATATTAGAATATGAGAAAACTCAAAATATAGTAAGAAGAAGCAAAGAGTTGAAACTAAGTGATACGCAAGTAACAGTAGGGGACAAAATAACATATACAATAAATGTAACAAATACAGGAACAGTAGGAATAGAAAATATAAAAGTAAGTGATAAAATCCCAGAAGGAACAAAATTTATAAGTGCAGAAAATGATGCAACACAAGAAGAAAACGAAGTTAATTGGGAGATAGCAGAGATTGCAGGAGGAGAAAATAAAGAAGAGACATTTACAGTAGAAGTAGAACATCTACAAGGAACACATACAATAGAAAATATAGCAAAAATAGATGAAAAAGAGACGAACAGAGTAAACTATGAATATAAGGATCCAATAATATTATTCACAAGTAGTACAACAAAAACAAGTACAACAGACAAGATAACATCAAAAGAAGATAAAATACATTATATAATAGAGTTTAATGCAGAAATAGACTATTTTGCAGGAGATATAACAGTAAAAATAGTAGACAAATTACCATATAAAATAGACGAAAAGAACTCAGATATACAAGAAGGAGAATATAACGAAGAAGACAAAACAATAACATGGTATGAGAAAATAGAAAACATAGATACATTTACAACGGGAGAAGTAGAAAAGATAAAAGTAACAAAAGAAATAGCAATAAACTATATATTTGAGTATACAAATGGAGAAATAGGAAGTATAAGAAATAGTGCACAAATATCTATAAAATTTGAGGAAAAAGGAACAGGAGAAATAGTAAATCCATGGGAACAAGAAGGAATAGAAAATCCAGGAAAACAACCAGATGAAGATGGATTTATAGAACTAGAAAACAGAGATGGAAATGCAGGAGATGGAAGAATAGATGCTTGGGATACAGATGGAAATGGAAGAGATGATGCATGGGATACAGACGGAGATGGAAAACCAGACGCATGGGATACAGATGGAGATGGAGAACCAGACAAATGGGACGAAAAAGGCAAAGGAAGTGCAGATGTAGACATCACAATAGAAATACCAACAAAAGTAATAGTACATCATTATATCTATAATCCAGATGGAGAAGGCACAATGTTAGTAGCAGATGAGGAAATGCCAGGAATAGTAGGACAGGCATATACAACAAATGTATCAAGTAATATACCAAAAAATTATAGATGTAGAGATGAACATCCATTAGGATATACAGGATATATGGGAGAAGACCCAATAGAAGTAACATATTATTATGAATTGATACTACCAAATATAACAGGAGAAGGTAGTGGAGAAGAAAACGAAAATAACGAAATAGAAATAATAGCAATAGCAAGCGAAGTAAAAGAAGATGGAACAGCAGTATTAACAAAAGAAAGAGGAGTAGTATCATACAACATAAAATACACTGCAAAAATAGAAGACTATATAGGAAAAGCAAGAATAGAGATAGTAGATAAACTACCAGCGGGAATAGATCTAAGCAAATCAGAAATAGAAAAAGGAACATACAGTGAAACAAACCATACAATAACATGGGTAGAAATGATAGAAGATATAGATACATTTGCCAGTGGAAAAACGTATACAAAAGAAATAACAAAAGAGATAGAAGTAGTATATAAAGATCAAAATGTAATAGAAGACCTAGTAAATGAAGTAGAAGGAACAACAACAGTATTTTATCCAGAAGAATACTTATCAAAAGGAGGAGACGAACTAGGAAAGATAAGAGCAGAAGCAGATGTAACAGTAGAGCAAAATCATAAAGTAAACTTAAAAGTAGTAAAAGTATGGGAAGATAACGAAAATGCAAAAGGAAGAAGACCAGAAAGTGTAACAGTAGAAATAAAAGTAGCACAAAATGGAGAAGGAATAACAGAAGTACTAAACGAAGGAAATAATTGGACATATGAAGAAAATACACTACCAAAATATAATGCTAATACAGGAGAAAAGATAGATTATATAATAACAGAAAAAGAAAGTGTAGTAGGAGACTTAATGTATTATGATACAGAAGAAGTTCAAAAAGCAGAAACAGAAGAAGATAATATAACACATTATACATATACAATAACAAACGTATATAAATTAACAAGAGCAGACTTAAATACAAGTATAACAAAAACAGGAACAGAAGAAATAACAGAAAAAGACCAAAAAGTAAATTATACAATAAACTTCAAAACAGAAATAAAAGACTATGCAGGAGACGGAAAAGTAAAAATAGTAGATACATTACCATATAGAATAGATGAAGAGAATTCAAACTTAGATGGAGGAATATATGACGAAGAAAATAACACAATAACATGGGAAATGGACATACTAGATATGGATACTATTGCAGGAGAAGAAGGAACAGGAGACGATATAGGAGAGATTGTTAAAGGAACAGAAGGAAATGTATATGCAATAGATGTAACAAAACAAATAAAATTAACCTACATAGACATGGAACTAGAAGAAGAAAAAATAGCAAACTCAGCAAAAGGAACAGTAGAGCTATATGAGACAGAGCAAAAAGACGAAGCAACATCAAACTTTGATACTGACCTAGAAGTACAAGGAAAAGTAATAGTAAAATACATAAACTATGATACAAACGAAGAAATGAAAGATGAAAAAACAAATAAATCATACAAATATGAAATCACAGGAAAAATAGGAAGAAGATATATAGCAGAAAAGAAAGAAATAAAAGGATATGAATGTGTAGAAATCATAGGAGATGAAACAGGAACAATAAGAGAAGCAGATCAAGAAGTAATTTACTATTATAAAGTACTACCAGACTCAAAAGTAACAGTAAGGTATGTAGACATAGAAACAAATGAAGACATAAAAGGAGAAACAGAACAAGGAACATATACATATGAAATAACAGGAAAAGCAGGAGACGAATATGAAACAGAGCAAAAAGAAATACCATATTATATATATGTAAAGAGCACAGAAAATACAAAAGGAGCAATGGGAAGAGAAGATAGTACAGTAATCTATTATTATAGAAAGATGGTATATAATTTCTCAATGGAAAAGACATTAACAGGAGTAACAATAAATGGACAAAATGTAAATATATCAAACAATCAATTAATAAAATTAGAGTTACAGCCATCAGAAATAAAAACTGCAGAAATAATAGCAAAGTATAACATAAAAGTAATGAATAATGGAGAACTAGGAGGAAAAGCGAAAGTAATAGAAAAAGTACCAAAAGGATTTGAGATGGTAGAAGTTCCAGAATATTGGAAAGAAAATGCAGATGGAACATTAAGCACAGAAGTAGAACTAGAAGTAGGAGAAAGCAAAGACTTAAGTATAACCTTAAAATGGGTAAACAATGAAGAAAATCTAGGATCACTAATAAACAAAGCAGAATTAAAAGGAGGAAGCAACATAGCAAACTTTGAAGATACAGACTCAAAAGATGATATATCAGAAGCTACAATATTAGTAAGCATCAAGACAGGATGGCAAGTAAGTACAATAATTACAATAACAATAATAATGTCAATGATAATAACAGGAGGATTAATGATAATCATCATACGTAAAAAAGGTCAACATATAAATGATATAGGATTTCTAAATAAATAAAAAATAGGGCATGCAAAAGCATGCCCGGGTTTATTTAATAGGATTAGAAATCAATCGTATGTACGAGCAGTGCTCGGAAATTCTACGGTGTAGGGGCCGGCCATTGGCCGCCCGCAAAAAGAGAAACTCGCATTTCCCTAGATAAAACGACAAAATATGACAAAAAAGTAACAGAAATTTAATAATAAAAAAATAAAATATAGAAAAAGGCTTTCCGTAACAAGAACGTGAAAGCCTTTATTTTTAGGATAATTAATCCATTTACATTGAAATTTGTACTTATTATAATAAGAAAAGAAAGTAAGATGAAATTAAATAGGGGGTAATACTATGAAATCACCAAATATTAAAAACAGTAAAATCTTTAAAGTAAAATGCAGTCGCCTTAGAAAACTAAAAATATTACAAACTTCAACAATTATGATGACTGTATTATTAATGATAGCAGTTATAGTATTAGGAATATTAGCAATAAGAGGAGAAGATGTGCTAATAGGCAAAAAAGATTTAAATGAAGAAATACTAGCAGATACAGAAACAACCACATATAGTGTAGGAACAAATGTAGAAGCGAGTTTTAATAGTGATACAGGAGAAGTAACCGTTAGGAGTACTGAAGGAATAGGAGAAATAGAACCTTTAACTTGGCATAAAGTTATGGTTGATTCCATAGGAAAAACTAATATAAAAACAATTAATTTTTCAAATAAAGTATATGGATGTAATGAATATATTTCTGGAGGAGGTAGTGGAGGCTATGGCTTTTTATGGCAAATGTCTAATCTAACTGAAATCAAGAATATTTCTAATCTTGATACAAGTAAAATAACGAACATGGCACAGATGTTTTATGGATGTAGTTCATTAACAAATTTAGATTTAAGTAGTTTTGATACAAGTCATGTAACGGGTATGGAATGTATGTTTGAAGGATGTAGTTCATTAACAAGTTTAAATATAAGTAGTTTTAGGACAAATAATGTAACATCGATGGCATCAATGTTTTATAATTGTAGGTCACTAACAAACATAGATTTAAGTAAATTTGATACAAGTCGTGTCACAAGTATGAATCGAATGTTTACTGATTGCCAGGCATTAACAAATTTAGATTTACGTAATTTTGAGACAAATAGTTTAACAGATGTACTAGATATGTTTTATAACTGTACTTCTGTAGAAGTTTTAGATATTAGGAATTTTGATGTATCAAAAATAACAGATTCTTCTAATGTAACTACTTTTATGAAAGGTTGTGAGAATGCAAAAGAAATTTACACACCAAAGAAATATCCAACAGCAAAAAACGTATATTTGCCATATCGAAACAAGTATTATAATGTAGCAGATATGAAATTATGTGATGGTGGTATAATTGCACCAGGCACTTATAGTGGGTCAGTTCATTTAGTAGCAGGATATAAGATAGAATATGATTCTAATGGTGGTACAGGAACAATGAATGACCAAATAAAGTTAGTGACAGTAGATGATGTTAAGATATTAGCTAGTAGTTTTACTGCTCCTAGTGGTAAAGTTTTTGCTAATTGGAATACCAGAAGTGGTGGAAATGGAGATCCATATAATGTAGGAGATAGTTATTCAGAGGATGCTGATTTAACATTATATGCCCAATGGGAAGATGCAAAAGCAAATGTAGAATTACATTTAAATAATGGTGTGCTTCAAGCAGGACAAGATATAAAAGAATACACACCAGGTACACCAGTAACATTACCAACACCAACAAGAAAAGGGTATAGATTTGACGGATGGTACAACAATGGAAGCTTTACAGGAGAGATAGTAACAGAGATAAAAGCTACAGACACAGGAGATAAAGATTTTTATGCAAAATGGACACCAAAACAATATACAGTAGAATTAGAAGAAAATGGAGGAACAATTAAATCAGGAAATGATGTAACAAGCTATACATACGATACGCAAATAGAGTTACCAACATTAAAGAAATTAGGATATACATTTAAAGGATGGTATAGAGATAATGCATTTGCAGATGGTCCAGTAGAAAGTATAACAGCAGAAGAGATTAAACAAGACACTGAAGGATTAACACTAAGATTTTATGCAAAATGGGAAGCAAATACATATACAATAAACTATGAATTAAATGATGGAGAAAATGAAGATGATGCAATAACAAGCTATATATATAGTGAAGAAGATGAAGGTGATTTACCAACACCAACAAGAGCAGGTTACACATTTGCAGGATGGTATAAGGATTTAAGCTTAGAAGGAAATGCAGTAACAAATATAAGAGAAGCAATTACAGAAGATATGGAAGAATTAACATTAACATTCTATGCAAAATGGGAAGCAGGAACAGATACAAAATATGTAGTAAAACACTGGAAGCAAAAATTAGATGGAAATGCAAATATAGAAAATGATCAAAACTATGAATTAGCGGATACAGAAAATAAAACAGGAACTACAGGAGAAATGGTAACACCACCTGTAAAAGATTATGTAGGATTTATATCACCTACACCAAAAACAGAACAAATATTAGCAGATGGATCATTGGAAGTAAATTACTATTATAGAAGGAATACAGAAGGAAGCTATGTAATAGTACATCATTATATATATGATGAAGAAGCAGAACAAGAACAAGATAAATATACAAAGACACAATTAGTAGCAGATGAAATAAAAGAGGGAGTATATGGACAAAACTATACAACAAGTGTATCAAGTGGAGTACCAAAGAACTATGAATGTATAAACGAGAATCCAACAGGATGCACAGGAACATATGCAACAACACCAATAGAAGTAAGTTATTATTATAAATTATTAACACCAAGTATAGTAGATAATATAAGAAAAGAAGTAACATCAGCAACAAATGAAGCAGGAGAAGTAGTATTAACAAAAGAAGATCAAGGAGTTTCATATAGAATAACATATAATACAAGAGTAACAAATTATATAGGAAAAGTAACAATAAAAATAGTAGATACATTACCAGCAAAGATAGATTTAACAAAATCAAATATAGAAGAAGGAGACTATGACGAAAATAGTAGAACAATAACATGGACAAAGGATGTAATGGTAGATACATTTGAAGATGGAGATTATGTAGAAGAAATAATAAAAGACATAACATTAGTATATAAAGACCAAGATGTAGCACAAAACTTAGTAAATAGAGTTAAAGGAGAAACAATAACATATTATCCAGATGGACATGTAGAAGATAAAAAAGATGAAGAATTTGAAAGTGGAGAAGCAGAAAGTAATGTAATAGTAAAACAAGAATATAAAGCAAACTTCAAAGTGGTAAAAGTATGGGACGATAATGGAAACATAAATGGAAAGAGACCAGAAAGTGTAACAATACAAATAAGAGTAATGCCAAATAATCAAGTAACAACACAAGTATTAAACGCACAAAACAATTGGACATATGAAGAAAAAGGAATTAATAAATACAATGCAGATGGAGAAAAGATAACATATATAGTAACAGAAAGTGAAACAGTAGCAGGAGATTTACAACATTATAATGATGCAGTAATAACAAACGAAGAGACACAGACAGAAGAAGTAACAAATTATACATACACAGTAACAAACACATATAATAATACAAACCAAGGAAGCTTTAATAACACGACAATAACAAAAGAAGGACCTAGTGAGATAACAAGTACAGAAGAAAAAGCAAATTATACAATAAACTTTAGATCAGAACTATCAAACTACATAGGAGGGGGAAGAGTAACGATAGTAGATACACTACCATTTGCAATAGATAAAGAAAACTCAATATTAGATGGTGGGGTATATGATGAACAAGCAAAAACAATAACATGGACAGAAGAGCTAGGACAAATTAACACAGACACATTAGGAGCAAGTTATATAATAAATATAACAAAAGAAATAAGTTTAGCATACAAAGACATAGACTTAACAAAAGAGAAAATGACAAACACTGTAACAGGAAGAATAGAATTAGACTCATCAGATACAGTAGAAGTAGGAACAACAGGAGCAGATACAGATATAAATGTAGAAGGAAAAGTAATAGTAAAATATGTAGATGTTGAAACAGAAGAAGAAATACAAGGAGAAGCAGAAGAAGGAACATATTCATATGAGATAACAGGAGCAGTAGGAGAAAAATACGAAACAGATAAAAAAGAAATACCATACTATGTATATGTAAAAGACACAGAAAATACAGAAGGAGAAATAGGAAAAGAAGAAACTACAGTAATATACTATTATAGAAAAATGATTTATAACTTCAGTATGGAGAAAACTCTAGAAGGAGTAACATTAAATGGACAAGTGTTAAATATAAAGGACAATAAACTAGTAAAAGTAGAGTTAAAATCAGCAGAAGTAAATAAAGCAGAAATAATAGCAAGATATAACATAAAAGTAACAAATGATGGAGAACTAGCAGGAAAAGTAAAAGTACTAGAAAGGGTACCAAAGGGATTTGAAATGGTAACAACCCCAGCATATTGGACAAAGAATGCAGATGGAACATTAGAAGCAGAAGTAGAATTAGGAGTAGGAGAGAGTAAGGAATTAGCAGTAACACTAAAATGGATAAATGACGAAGGAAACTTAGGCTCAATATCTAACAAAGCAGAATTAATTGGAGGAAGTAACACAGCAAATTATGATGATACAAACAAAGATGATGATTCATCAGAAGCAACAATAATAGTAAGCATAAAGACAGGATGGCAAGTAAGTACAATAATCACAATAACAATAATAATGTCAATGATAATAATAGGAGGTTTAATGATAATCATCATACGTAAAAAAGGACCACATATAAATGATATCGAATTTCTAAATAAATAAAAAATAGGGCATGCGTAAAAGCATGCTCTATTTTAATGATAGGAAAATTATTATTGCCTTTTAGATTTGTTCATTTTTACTAAGAACAAAGGATAATAAAATAACGCTTTACTCAAAATTCATTTTAATTGATTAAAAGCAAAAAAACTGGATATAATTTTAAAAGGTGAGAGATATGAGGAGATATTATGAAACAGTACATAAAGAACATAAGATTTTAAGAATTTTCATGAAACTAATAGGAATTTTTATAATATCCACAATAAGTATAGCTTTATATGACATGTATTTGAATATTAATGTTGAAAATGTTCCTATAGAAAATGATAGCACCACAGCTGTAGAAGAGGCTGAAAAAGATATATATGATACTCTAGAGGAAGTTTCTAATGCTGTTGTGGGAATATCAAAATTGCAAAGTGTAGATGCTAATTTTTTCTCGTTAAAGGCAGTAGAAACATATAATTTGGGAACAGGAATTATAATTTCAAATAAAGGATATGTAATAACGAATTATCATGTTAGTGGTAAAAAATTATCTAAATGTTATGTAACAGTACAAGATGGAGAGGAATATACAGCACAAGTAGTATGGACTGATGAAAATTTAGATTTAAGTATTTTAAAAATAAATCCAGCACTCCAATCAAATTATGCAAAATTAGGAGACTCGGATTCATTAAGAATAGGGGAGCAAGTTTATGCTATAGGGAACCCATTAGGAACGGAATTTCAAAAAACTGTAACTCATGGAATAATAAGTGCGTTAGATAGAACTATAAAAATAGAAAATGAGGATGGAGATATAAAGTCATATATGGAGGAACTAATACAAACAGATGCATCTGTAAATGCAGGTAACAGTGGAGGACCTTTAATAGATGAAGAAGGAAATGTAATAGGAATAACAACCATAAAAATAACAGAGGCAGAAGGAATAGGGCTTGCGGTTCCTATTAATATTATAAAACCAATAATTCAAAAATTAGAAGAAACAGGAGAATATGAAGAAGCAAGTTTAGGAGTATATGTATATGATAAACAAGCAACTCAATATATAAATTCTTCTTTAGATTTTGAATATGGTGTTTACGTTACAGACTTAGTTTCAGGCGGTGCAGGAAAATCAGCGGGTATTAAGGTTGGAGACATTATAGAAGAAATAGATGGAATTAAACTAAATAAAATAAATGATCTAAGAAGATATATATATAACAAGAATGTAAATGACGAAGTTACATTAAAAGTGTTAAGAAATAAACAAGAAATTGAAATAAAAGCAAAATTAACAAAGAAATAAAAAAGGACTCCATTTATTGGAGCCCTTTCCTTGAAATACGGTATGCGTATACTGTGCCTCGGTTAGTGCCTTCTTTAATTTTAGGTGGCCGGATCGAATAACCGGTTGCTCTAATAGTTTTATAGAATATCTGTCTATCTATAATATTAGAGGCACAGTCGCCGTAATAGTGGAGAACTTTAGGTCTGTGGCTTGAAGAGAAAATCGTAACAACAACTGAATTTAATTTACTACCCATTAAAACACGAATAGAACCTATTGCAAGATCAATTGATTCTTTTTCAGTCTTAGTAGGCATTTCATCGAGATTTACACTTCTAACAACCCCAAAATTACCTGACTTCAATCTGGCAACTTCTTCATCTAAGTATTTCCGTCCTGCTGGAGACAGCTCTACAGTTGGCTCACTAACCGTTTCATTATTTTGCATAAATTTAAAACACATAGTTTTTACCTCCATTTGTCTGTACACAGACTGGTGCTTGTTTTTAGTTACGCATATTGTTATTACAATACTATGTTAATTATACCATAAAATGGAACTTATGTCAACTTACGCAATCAACATTTAGAGTAAAAAATAATACAAAAATGTTGACTTTCCGTAAGAAAAGTAATATAATAATAAAGCTATTTATCAAATGGAAAAAATAACTAAATTCATTGGTAAATAAAATAATCACAAACAGGAGGTGAAATTTAAGTGCCAACAATTAATCAATTAGTAAGAAAAGGAAGAAAAACAAGTCAAACTAAATCTACAGCTCCAGCATTACAACATGGTTATAACTCTAGAAATAAGACTTTAACAAATAACCGTGCTCCACAAAAAAGAGGAGTATGTACAGTAGTAAAAACTGTTACACCTAAGAAACCAAACTCTGCATTAAGAAAAGTTGCTAGGGTTAGATTATCTAACGGATATGAAGTAACTTCATATATTCCAGGAATTGGACACAACTTACAAGAGCATAGTGTTGTATTAATTAGAGGTGGAAGAGTAAAAGACTTACCAGGTGTTAGATACCATATCATAAGGGGAACACTTGATACTGCCGGAGTTAAAGACAGAATGCAAGCTCGTTCAAAATATGGAGCTAAGCGTCCAAAGAAATCATAATAGTTGGACTAAAAATTAGTGCAAATAATAAATTACTAATTTAAGGTACTTAAATTTATAATAGATTATTGCACTTGACGGATAGGAAACAGTCCTATCAGAGTAACTTTGATATCCCATTGTAAAAATTTTCAATAACCAAGTGTAAGCGAGGGGAAAATTTTAATCGAATATTATGGATATCACATAAAATTTATGAAAAGGAGTGAAGAATAGTGCCAAGAAAAGGTTATGTAGCAAAAAGAGACGTGTTACCAGATCCAATGTACAATAGCAAAGTTGTTACAAAATTAATCAACAATGTTATGTTAGATGGTAAAAAAGCTGTAGCACAAGAAATAGTTTATGGTGCATTTGACATCATCAAAGAAAAAGAGCAAAAGAATCCACTAGAAGTATTTGAAGCAGCATTAGATAATGTAATGCCTGTTCTTGAAGTTAAAGCAAGAAGAGTTGGTGGTGCAACATACCAAGTTCCACTAGAGATTAGACCTGAAAGAAGACAAACATTAGGTTTAAGATATTTAGTAACATATGCAAGAAAAAGACATGAAAAAACAATGGCAGAAAAATTAGCAGCAGAAATACTAGATGCAATTGCTGGCAACGGTGGAGCTTTCAAAAAGAAAGAAGATATGCATAAAATGGCAGAAGCAAACAAAGCATTTGCACATTATAAATGGTAGAAAATGCTTTATTGATTATTTGAAAGTTCATGGCAAACAAACAGTGAAACTGGTTGTTTGACTTGAAAAATAAAAAGAAAGAAGATATGCATAAAATGGCAGAAGCAAATAAAGCATTTGCACATTATAAATGGTAGAAAATGCTTTATTGATGTATTTTTTATTTTTAGTATTAAAGCGGAAAACCGTGAATAGATGAAATAAAGGAGGAAAAATTTGTGGACGGTAGACAAGTATCATTACAAAAAACAAGAAATATAGGAATAATGGCTCACATAGATGCCGGAAAAACTACAACTACAGAGAGAATTCTTTTCTACACAGGTAAAACACATAAAATTGGTGAAGTTCATGATGGAGAAGCTACTATGGACTGGATGGTTCAAGAGCAAGAAAGAGGTATAACAATTACTTCTGCTGCTACTACTTGTTTCTGGAAAGATCATAGAATAAACATCATAGACACACCTGGTCACGTAGACTTTACAGTTGAAGTTGAAAGATCACTAAAAGTACTTGATGGAGCTGTAACAGTATTATGTGCAAAAAGTGGTGTTCAACCACAATCTGAAACAGTATGGCGTCAAGCAGACAAATACAAAGTACCAAGAATGGTATATGTAAATAAAATGGATATGACAGGAGCAAATTTCAACAATTGTGTTGAACAATTAAAATCAAGATTAAATGCTCATCCAGTTAGAATTCAATTACCAATAGGTGCTGAAGATAACTTTAAAGGTATAGTAGACTTAATGAAAATGAAAGCACTTATCCATAAGGATAATGAAGGTAAAGATATTGAAATTACAGATATTCCTGAGGATATGAAAGCAGAAGCGGAAGCAGCTCATCAAGAAATGATTGAAACTGCTGCAGAGCAAGATGACGAATTAATGATGAAATATCTAGATGGTGGAGAATTAACAATAGAAGAAATAAAATCAGGACTTCGTAAAGGAACAATAGCAGGAAATATAATTCCAGTATGTTGTGGTTCTTCATATAAAAATAAAGGTGTTCAAGAATTACTTGATGCAATATTAGATTATTTACCATCACCAATAGATATCCCACCAGTAGAAGGTCAAACACCAGATGGAGAACAAGCTTTTAGAAAGCCAGATGATAAAGAACCATTTGCAGCATTAGCTTTCAAAATTGCAACAGATCCATTTGTTGGAAAACTATGTTTCTTTAGAGTTTACTCTGGAACATTAGATGCTGGAACAAGTGTATTAAATGCTAATAAAGATAAAAAAGAAAGAATGGGAAGAATTTTATTAATGCATGCAAACCGTAGAGAGGATATCACAAAAGTTTATACTGGAGATATCGCTGCTGCTGTTGGTCTAAAAGATGTAACAACAGGAGATACTCTATGTGATGAAGCTCATCCTATTATTCTAGAATCAATGGAATTCCCAGAGCCAGTTATTGATATAGCAATAGAGCCAAAGGACAAAGTAGCACAAGAAAAAATGGCTATTGCTTTAGCTAAACTTGCTGAAGAAGATCCAACATTTAAGACATATACAGATCAAGAAACAGGTCAAACTATCATAGCAGGTATGGGTGAATTACACCTAGATATTATAGTTGACAGATTAAAAAGAGAATTTAAAGTTGAATGTAATGTAGGTAAACCACAAGTTGCTTATAAAGAGACAATTAGAAATGCTGTTAGAGCTGAAGGAAAATTCATTCGTCAATCAGGTGGACGTGGACAATATGGACACGCTATCGTTGAGATGGAACCATTAGAACCAGGTTCAGGAATTGTATTTGAAAGCAAAATCGTTGGAGGAGCAGTTCCTAAAGAATATATTAAACCTATCGAAGATGGTATTCGTGAAGCTGCAAATAGCGGTGTTTTAGCTGGATACCCAGTTATAGACTTTAAAGCTACTTTAGTAGACGGTTCTTACCATGAAGTTGACTCTTCAGAAATGGCATTCAAGATTGCAGGATCTATGGCATTCAAAGATGGATGTAAGAGAGGAAAATCAGTCATACTTGAACCAATAATGAGAGTAGAAATAACAGTTCCAGAAGAATACATGGGAGATGTTATTGGAGATATAAACTCTAGACGTGGTAGAATGGAAGGAATGGAAGCAAGAGGAGGATCTCAAATAGTAAGAGGATTTATTCCATTATCAGAAATGTTTGGGTATGCAACAGACTTACGTTCTAAAACACAAGGAAGAGGAACTTATGCAATGGAACCAAGTCACTATGAAGAAGTTCCAAAAACAATTTTAGACAATATAGTTGCTACAAGAACTAAAAAAGAAGATTAAAATATAGGAATTAGCAATCGCCTGTATACGAATAAGTTGCTGAAAAATATGCAATTTTTTGACATATCAAATAAATTTTAAAAAAGTATTGCAAAATCAACCAAAATAGTATAAAATGATTGCAAATATTGTTATTAAATTTAAAAAAATATAAAATTAAAAAGGAGGAATTTTCAAATGGCAAAAGCTAAATTTGAAAGAACAAAACCACACATTAACATTGGTACAATCGGACACGTTGACCATGGAAAAACAACAACAACAGCTGCTATTACAAAAGTATTATCATTAGAAGGAAAAGCTCAATATACTGAGTATTCAAAAATTGACGGAGCACCAGAAGAACAAGCAAGAGGAATCACAATTAATACAGCTCACGTTGAATATGAAACAAACAACAGACACTATGCACACGTAGACTGCCCAGGACACGCAGATTACGTTAAAAACATGATTACAGGTGCAGCTCAAATGGATGGAGCTATCCTAGTTGTTTCTGCAGCTGATGGTCCAATGCCTCAAACAAGAGAGCATATATTACTTGCTAGACAAGTTGGAGTTAAATATATCGTAGTTTATTTAAATAAATGCGATATGGTTGACGATCCAGAATTATTAGAATTAGTTGAAATGGAAGTTAGAGACTTATTATCAAGCTATGATTTCCCAGGAGATGAAATCCCAGTTATAAAAGGATCTTCATTAAAAGTACTAGAATGTTCATCAACAGATCCTAATGCACCAGAATATGCATGCATTAGAGAATTAATGGACGCAGTTGATAATTATATACCAACACCAGAAAGACCAGTTGATCAACCATTCTTAATGCCAATCGAAGACACAATGACAATCACAGGAAGAGGAACAGTTGTTACTGGTAGAGTAGAAAGAGGAACAATCAAAGTTGGTGACGAAGTTGAAATCATCGGTTTAACAACAGAAAGAAATAAAACAGTAATCACAGGACTTGAAATGTTCAGAAAATCTCTAGATCAAGCTCAAGCTGGAGATAATGCTGGAGCATTATTAAGAGGAATTGATAGAAAAGACATCGAAAGAGGTCAAGTATTAGCAAAACCTGGAACAGTTAATCCACATACAAAATTCAAAGCAGAAGTATATGTATTAACAAAAGAAGAAGGTGGAAGACATACACCATTCTTCAATGGATATAGACCACAATTCTATTTCAGAACAACAGACGTTACAGGATTAATCGAACTAGAAGCTGGAACAGAAATGGTTATGCCAGGAGACAACACAAGAATGACTATCGAATTAATCACACCAATCGCTATGGAAAAAGGACTAAGATTCGCTATTCGTGAAGGTGGTAGAACAGTTGGTTCAGGTATTGTTACAGAAATATTAGCATAATAAAAATATAATAAAAGAAAGAGTGCTTGCACTCTTTCTTTTATTATATTTTTATTATGCGGAAGTAAGGTAGTGTAACACTACCTTACCATACAAACGCATGGAAAATTGCGAAGCAATTTTACTGGTGTTTGTATAATATTTCGTCACACATATAATGCTTGCACTCTTTTTTTATTATATTTATTTTTATGCGGAAGTAAGGTAGTGTAACACTACCTTACCATACAAACGCATGGAAAATTGCGAAGCAATTTTACTGGTGTTTGTATAATATTTCGTCACACATATAATGCTTGCACTCTTTTTTTATTATATTTATTTTTATGCGGAAGTAAGGTAGTAACACTACCTTTTTTTTTTATTATTGAATTTGTTGTCAAAAACTATTGATTTTTTAAAACATTAATAATAAAATAATGATATGCATAAACTGTGAATAGAAAGAAGAGGGATAAATAGTGATTATAATTTTAGACGCCATGGGTGGAGATAATGCACCTGATGCAGTGATAAAAGGAGCAGTTAAAGCAATAAATGAGCTAAAAAAAGACACAGAGATATTATTAACAGGAAACGAAGAAATCATAAATGCACGTGTTAAAGAATTATATGGAAAAAATACAATAGGCGAAATTTCTCCAAAAATAAAAATACATAATACAACAGAAACAATAGAAATGGAAGATAAACCTACTGAGGCAATAAAACATAAAAAAGACTCATCAATGGTAGTTGGATTTAATCTATTAAAAGAAGGAAAAGGAGACGTATTTATTTCTGCAGGAAATTCAGGAGCATTACTTACAGGAGCTACACTTTTAATAGGAAGAATAAAAGGAATAGATAGACCTGCACTAGCTGGAATTTTACCATCATATCATAGCAGATTATTATTAATAGACTCTGGAGCAAATACAAATTGCAAACCAATAAATTTATTACAATTCGCACAAATGTCAACTATATATTTAAGAAATACTTTCGGAATAGAAAAACCAAGAATAGGTTTATTAAATATAGGTACAGAAGAAACAAAAGGTAATGAACTAACTAGAGAATCTTATGAATTATTAAAAGAAAAATCAGAAGAATTAGGAATTAACTTTATTGGAAACGTTGAAGGAAGAGATGCATTCTCTGGTGAGATTGATGCAGTAGTTACAGACGGATTTACAGGTAATATATTCTTAAAAGCAGTTGAAGGTATAGGAAGATTTGTAAAAATCTCTCTAGTAGAAAGTTTAAAACGTAATATATTATCTATAATTGGGGCAATACCTTGTATGCCTGCAATAAATAGATTCAAAAAAACTATGGACTACAAAGAATATGGAGGAGCACTATTTTTAGGGGTAAAAAAGCCAGTAGTTAAAGCACATGGAAGCAGTGATGATTATCTATTTTATTTCACAATAAAGCAGGCAGAGCAATTTGTTAACAATAAAGCAGTAGATAGAATGATAGAGGAATTTGAAAAAATACAAAAAAACGCTTGACAAAATTTAATATATATATTATCTTGTTATTAAGTTTTAAATATAAAGGTAAACAGTTAATTTAAAAGGAGGAAGATACAAATGGAGAACGATGAAGTTTTTGAGAAAGTAAAAAGAATAATTGTAGAGCAACTAAGTGTAGCAGACGATTCTGTTACAAAAGAAGCATCTTTCATAGATGACTTAGGAGCTGATTCATTAGATGTAGTTGAATTAATAATGGCATTAGAAGAAGAATTTGATATGGAAATCCCTGATGCTGATGCTGAAAAAATATCTACAGTAAATGATGTTGTAGAATATATTAAAGACAGACAATAAAATTAAATTAATCAAAAGAAAATGCCAATAAAAATGGCATTTTTTTATATACTTAAAAAGTCATTCACGATCTAAAATTTAGCAAGAACAAACAAAGAAAAATCTTCTAATTTTCTTATTTGTTCTTCAATAGGGATAATAATCCATAGCTAAAAACATTGACAATAAATATTCATTATAATATAATACAAGTGATTACATTATATGAAGGGAGAAATAAAGATGAACGTTAAAGTAACAGGAAAAGATGTAAAAGTCACAGATGCAATAATTGATTATGCAGAAAAAAAACTAGAACGAATTGAAAAATATTTTGAAGGAGCAGAAGTAAATGCTACAGTTACTGTAAAAGCAGAAAAAAATTCACAAATAGCAGAAATTCAAGTAAATACAAAATTTGATATGTTTAGAGCTGTAACAGAACATGCAGACCTTTATGCAGCAATAGATAAAGATATAGACATATTAGAAGGTCAAATTAGAAAATATAAAACTAAAAAAGATAAAATGAACAGGGATGATTCATTAAGAGTTAAAGAATCAGTATTTGTACAAGAAGTAAAACCTATTGAAAACGAAATTGTAAAAACATTATATTATGAAATAAAACCAATGGCACCAGAAGATGCAAAATTAAAATTACAAGAAAAGCCAGGAAATAATTTCTATACATTTATAAATATTGATACAGGAAAAGTAAATGTAATCTTTAAACTAAAAGATTCTAATAATTATGGTTTAGTAGAGCCAGAAGCATAGAATTCAAAAGATAATCGTTCTTTGGCGTTGTTAGACGGCAGTGGGAATAAGTTAAATATATATTCCAATATCGTCTATCTCCCCATAGAACGATTCTTTTTTAAGTTCTTATAATATAAGTCACACTTTTCTATTATATAAAATCTACAAAGTTATTACTATTAAGATAAATCAATTTGAAAATAAACGGTATAAAGTCCATTAAAATATAGGAGAAAAAATGTATGAAAATTGGAATAGATATTGGAGGAAGTCATATTGCAATAGGACTAGTTGATGAAAAAGGAAATATTGTAATAAAAAAAGAAAAAAATATAAATTCTATAGATAGAAAAAATATAGACAAAGTCATAGAAGAAACAATAGCAAGAACTATAAATGAAATATTAAAAGATAAAAATATAAAAGCAGAAGATATAGAAGCAATAGGAATAGCATGCCCAGGGACATCTAAGAATGGAGTAGTTATCAAAGCAGAAAATTTAGGAATTTATGATTTTCATATAGTAGATAAATTACAAAGATATTTTTCAGCGCCTATAAAACTTGCAAATGATGCAAAATGCGCAGGCTTATGTGAGAAAAAGTATGGAGCATTAAGAGATTATAAAGATGCAATATTTATGTGCTTAGGAACTGGAATTGGTTCAGCTGTTTTTATGAATGGAAAGATGCTAGTACCAAAGAGATATTCAGGAATGGAAATAGGTCATACCCTTATAAAAAAAGATGGACTTAACTGTAACTGTGGAAGAAAAGGATGTTTTGAAGTATATGCATCTATGAAAAGATTAAGAGATAAAATTGCAGAAAGACTAAATCTATCAGCAGACTTAAATGGAGAAATAATATTTGAACTTGCAAAAAGAGACAAAGATAAAATTGATGATCTATTAGAAGAATTTGCAGAAAATCTAGCAGAAGGAATAACTAACATAGTAAATATTTTTGAGCCAGAAGCGATATGTATAGGAGGGAGCTATGCATATCATACAGATATATTAGGAGAGAAAGTAGACAACGCACTAAAAAAGGCAAAAACATATAACGGAGAAATGCCCCCAATCTTACTAGCCCAATTCCATAATGATAGCGGAATAATAGGTTCAACACTTCTATGATTATGCAAATATGAAATTTTTGTGATAATCATAGAAGTCTTGAACCGAAAACACTTGAAAAATTTACGGAGTAAATTTTACTAGAATAATAGGTTCAACACTGCTATGATTATGCAAAATATGAAATTTTTTGCGATAATCATAGAAGTCTTGAACCGAAAACACTTGAAAAATTTACGAAGTAAATTTTACTAGAATAATAGGTTCAACACTGCTATGATTATGCAAAATATGAAATTTTTTGCGATAATCATAGAAGTCTTGAACCGAAAACACTTGAAAAATTATAATTAGCGAAGAAAAGGAATGAAGAAGATGGAACAACAGTATATATTAAAAAAATGTAAATCATTTGAACCACAACACATCTTTGAATGTGGGCAATGTTTCAGATGGAATAAAGAAAAAGACGGATCATATACAGGTGTATTTGGAAATAATGTTTTAAACGTAAAAAAAAGTGGAGACGATATAATATTCAAGGGAATATGTGACGGAGATATAAAAGAAATATGCCAAGATTACTTTGACCTAAACACCAATTATGAGAAAATAAAAACAAAACTAGCAAATATTGATGAACACTTAGCAAATAGCATAAATTATGGAAATGGTATTAGAATTTTAAACCAAGATTTATGGGAGACAATAATATCATTTGAAATTTCTGCGAATAATAATATACCTAGGATAAAAGGAATAATAGAGAGAATATGCAAAAAGTATGGAAACGAAATAAAATGGGACAATCAAACTTATTATACATTTCCAAGTGTACAAGAATTAAGTAAAGCAAGCATAAGTGATTTAAGAACATTGGGATTAGGATTTAGAGACAAAAGAATTTATGAAACTACACAAATGTTTTTAACAAAGCAAATAACTTTAGAAGAATTAATAGATGAAAAAGACACTGAAAAATTAAGAGAAAAACTATTGATGTTACCAGGAGTTGGACCAAAGGTAGCAGATTGTATATTATTATTTTCTTTAAAAAGATATGAAGTATTTCCAATAGATGTTTGGGTAAGAAGAGTAATGAATGAATTATATATACACGAAGAAGATGAGCAAAAAGTATCAAAGAAAGAGCTACAGAAATTAGCTAAAGAAAAATATGAGGGATTAGCAGGACTAGCTCAACAATATCTATTCTATTGGAAGAGGGAAGCATAGGTTAAAATAAAAAATAAAATATATTTTAATTTTTTATTCTATCTATCACACACCCACAATGGTTGAATAAATACCTAAAATATAATGAGAAAAACCGGAATTTCCGTAAGGAAATTCCGATTTTTTTAATATGTATGTAACAAAAAAGATAAGAAAATTTAATATAAAAATATGGAATAGGCAAATAAACCTTCCGCAAAGTCATAGAATACGCCAGAAAATTGTCAAAATTTGTCGTATTGAAATACGATATAAAATAGTTTAACATTAAATAAGAGAAATCTTTGAATTTATTATAATATAAAATAAAAGAAAGGAATACGAGAAAATGAGAAACGCTAGAACCGTTGATATTGTAACACACACACACACACAC
>CANQQQ010000004.1 GCA_947626025.1 uncultured Clostridia bacterium | reverse complement strand
TTGTGGTTAAAAACATTATATCATATTGGTATTTCCTTTTTTATATCTTAGTGTGACATATCTATTGTAAACCTATAACACGCATATTTTTAACTATTTGTCGATTTATGTCGTACGATTTTCCTTGCATTTTATACCATTCGCTAGTATAATAAAAAACATAGCACAATTTTACATAATCATGCTAAATAATTTTAGAAAGGAGGATAAACTTTATGAATAACAAAAAAATAATTTCGACTATAATAGTTATAACTTTAGTCATAATATCATTTTTTAGTGGTAGTACATTTGCTAAATATTTAAGCCAGAAAACGGTAAAAGGTTCGCTCGAGGTTGCGAGATGGAAAGTTACAGAGGAATTTTTAGTTCAAGGAAAGAGTTATATTTCTAAAGAAATTAATCTTGCTAATACATATAATCAGGAAACATTAGAAAATGGAAAAATAGCTCCAGGCACCAATGGAACATTTACAATTGTAATAGATGCTACTGGAACAGAAACTGGTTTGGATTATCAAGTTGATTTTTCAAATATTTCTGGATACAAGCCACATAATTTAGTATTTTCATACGAAGGTACAGAGTATTTAGATATTTCTGTTTTATCAGAAGTCATGCGTGGTAGTATTGCGGCGAATGACGATAATAAAACGATAAATCTACCAATTATGTGGTCTTGGGAGTATGAAACTATAAATAAAGGTACTTCTCTGCCAGACGATGAACAGGACACTTTAGATCGGTGAATTAGCCTATGATTACCGTTTTGATGTCACAGTTACTTGTATTCAAAAAGAACCAATACTTTAGATCTAAAATTTTGAAATTCAAATTTGTTCTTAGATTTCTAAATAAAGAATCTTCATAAAAGTAGGAACTAATTTGACTAGTTCCTACAACTAATTTTATTCATAAAGTTTTAATCAATGAGGAATTTTTCAAAATTAATTATTTATTCATTAATTTTATCACTTACAGTAAATATTATATATTTTAGATATATAGATAAATCAAAATTAAAACAATTATTTGGATATAGTTGTTTAAAAGTTGTAACCGGAAGTATGGAACCTGAAATAAAAGCAGGTGAAAATATAGTTATCAAAAAGTGCAATAAATATGAAGTAGGAGATATAATAACATATATTGAAAAAAATGGTTGTTTAGTAACTCATAGGATAATTGATATTTATGGAGAAGAATTTTATACAAAAGGAGATGCTAATAATGCTCAAGATTTAGAACCAGTAACTATTGATCAAATATGTGGTAAAGTTATTTTTCATTTTAATTCTTTTTTCGATAATCAAATTTTTTCATTAGCAAAATTTATTAGTTCTAATAAAGCAAGAGTTAATGTTCAGATTGCTAAACCTATTTTTATTGTTGAAGGAGATGAAGAGATTTTTATTGAAAATTCAAAGAACTTTAACAATTATAATTTTTCTGTTAAAAATTATAATGATAACTATATAAGTGAGGTTAGCATGAATTACAATATAGATATTATTGCTGATGATAATGTTAAAACCAAGTTATTTTATAATGATAATCTAGTAGATATTGATAATACATTTACTTTACCTCACGGTGTATCCATTGAACGTGAATATTCATTACTAATAGAAGCACCTGAGGGTTATTTCGGCAAAGTCAAGATTAACGTATATGCGTATCAAATTGAGGAGGGTTAGGAATTGATATTATTTAATAACAAAGAAGCTAACTTTGAATATAAAAAAACTTATTATAGAAATATAAGATTTACATTTGAAGGATCAGCGATTCTACTAAAATTGAATAAGAAACGGAAAAATTAAAAAGGTTTTAAACATTTATTCTGGTTATAAGCTAAAAAATAATGGAGACTACGAGCTAATACTTAATGATAGATATTTAATTCATTTTTCTATTAGAAAAAAAATATTTCTAATATTAATTCTATTACTAATTTTATTTATTTCATTCTATTTTGGTTTTTTATCTGAAAATTTTTCTCAAAATTCTAATGTTTACATCTTTGACACATCTAATATAGAATTTAAAAATATCAATCTATTAGGTAATTATAAAAAGTCATCTATATTAAATGATAAAATCGCACCAGGTACAGCAGGAACTTGCAATTTAGTTATTTATAACCATTCAAATGAAAATTTCAAATACTCATTTATGGTGGAAGAAAATATATTCAAACCCGAACGGATTATATTTTAAATTGGAAGGGCTTAAATACGATAATTTGATTGACTTAATAAATCACATTACTGGAACTATAGAGGCACATCAATCAAAGTCAATAAATATAGAGTGGTGCTGGGATTATCAAGGAAATGATTATAAAGATACTTTAGAAGGTACTTTAGCCTTAAGTTATTCATTTTATTTATCATTAATATCAGAAAAATTATAACTAGAAAGGGGAAGATATGTATATAATGAAATATTTTATTATAGCGGTTTTAGATATATTAATTTTAACCAGTAATAGTCAAAGCTTTGCAAAGTATGCTTTTAATTGCAAATTAGACGCAGTGACTATAGATACAACTGATTTAAGTACATATGAAGAAACAAATGAATTAATTGAAAAATATTAACATATAGAAAATTGAAGTATCTTAAACTTTTGCAACATAAAATAACTGCTTGGAAATTTACCATAATATTTTTGAATTTAGTTTCAAAATTTTACATAATTACATAATATATTATATATTCAAAATAGTTAGGGGGATAATATTTTGGAACTAAAAGATAAGAAGATTGGATTTTGCTTAACAGGAGCTTTTTATACATTTAAAAATACAATTGATGAAATAAAAAAGATCATAAAGAAAGGCGGAGAAATTATCCCTATTATGTCTTATTATGCATATCATACAGATAGTAAATTTGGAAAAGCCAAAGATTTTGTTAGTGAAATTGAGGATATTACAGGTAAAAAAGTTATACATACAATGCAAGAAGCGGAATATATATCAAATTATTATGACTTAGATATAATGATTATTGCTCCATGTTCACGGGAATACTATTGCTAAATTTGCTAATTCGATAACAGATACACCAGTACTAGTTGCTGGAAGAACTCACTTAAAGGATTGCAAACCACTAGTTTTAGGAATTTGTTGTAAAGATGGGTTAAGCTTAAATGCTGAAAATATAGGAAAACTCTTAAATAGGAAAGATTTATTCTTTGTCCCTTTTGGTCAGGATAATCCTATTACAAAACCTTATTCGATATGTTTTGATCATAAATATATAATAAAAACACTGGAAACGGCTTTAGATAGAGAACAGATACAACCATTATTAAATTAACAAAACATTTTTTCGCATTTTTTTAAAAAAAGTATTGACAAAAACTTATGTTCGCTGTATACTCTATTTATAAATGAAATATATGTTCGTATAAATGGAGGTAATAAATATGAGAAGATTAAACATAAGAAGAATTGTAAAATTAAGTATAATAATAGCTATATTATTGATATTAGCTTTATCGTTTATACATTCTACGTCACTATCATATGAAAATATCAAATATAGTGAAATATATGTATCTAGTGGAGATACTTTATGGAGTATTGCGAAAACGGAGCAAGAGAGAAATAATTATTATAAAGGAAGAGACATTAGAGAAATAATATTTGATATTAAGAAAGTAAATAATTTATCTAATTCAAATTTAGTTATTAATCAAAAAATATTGATACCTAGTTTATAGCAGATAATATAAATATAGAGAAAATTTTGGCTTTCCCTATATTTATATATCGGCTAAAGGGTTACTTTCAACGGCAGCTCTTACTTGTTCATTAGCAACATGTGTATATATCTCAGTAGTAGATATGCTTTCATGACCTAGAAGTTCTTGTAGAGCTCTTATATCTACATTACCATATTGGTACATAAGAGTTGCTGCCGTATGTCTTAACTTATGTACAGAATATTTGTTAGAGTCAATGCCTGCCTTTCTAAGTTCCTCTTTTACTACATATTGAACAGTTCTATTTGCAATTCTTTCATGCCTTTCAGAAAGAAATAGTGCATTTTTATCTTCAATTTTTGCAACATCATTAGGTCTAGTTCTTAAATAAGAATTTATTGCATTGATACATGCTTTATTAAGATAGATAGTTCTTTCTTTGTTGCCTTTTCCTATTACGGTCATTTTATTTTCACTAAAATCTATATCTGTAGTATTAATTCCAACTAATTCAGAAAGACGCATTCCACAATTTAAAAATAAAGTAATTATTGCGTAATCTCTTTCAATATTTCTATTTTGTCGTTCATTAGTAGACACTGCTTGAGCAGCACTTAATAAACTTTTACTTTCTTCTAAAGATAAATATTTAGGCAATCTCTTTTCAAGTTTTGGGTTTTCTAAATCTTGAGCTGGGTTTTTTTCTAGCTTAAAATCTTCATCTTTGCAAGAAAGATAGTGAAAAAAGATTCTAATCGTAGAAGACTTTCTAGATATCGTTGTAGCTTTACAATTTCCTTCTGTTCTTAATATAGATAAATATGATCGTATATCTGATAGTTTAACTTGTTTTATAGTGTCAAAAGGAACTTCTTTGTATACAATAGATTTAAAATCTTTTTCACTTTCAGTTAATTTACAATATCTTTGCTTTACGAATCTTAAAAAGTTAGCAAGATCATAGTTATATTCTTTAACAGAATTTGGTGATTTATTTAGTATTATTAAACTATAATCTAAAAATGCATTTAGGTAATCTGGGTTATCATTACGATTAATCATATAAATTCTCTCCTCACAGGTTTATAACTAATGTATATTATATACCAATTGAAAAATAAATTAAAGTCAATAATATTAAAAACTAATATCTATTTAAATTTTTAAATTAGTAGTTAACTAAAATTGAAAAAGAATTTCCAAGTAGAAAACAGAAAAATAAGAAAAATCCCTACATTTGAATAACTACTCAAATATAAGGATTTTTACCACAGATTATTTATTTTAGAGCTTTTTTGCTAAAACAAGAAGTTTCTCTTGTATTTCAAGTAAAAGTTCTGTATAAATAAATTCATCTGCTAAAGTACATGGACGAATCTTTCCTGCAATAATGCGGAAATTAATCTTTATAGAAGATTCATCACTGAATGGTATTATAGCCCGATATACATTATCTGCTACAATAAATACTTTTGTACCACTTAATGGTGTACTTGATGTCTTCATCATATAACCCCATCCTTTCACTGATAAAACTAAATATGAAACAAAAAAATTATAGCATATTTTATTAACGGACACAATGTAATTAATATAAAAATAGTAAAATAAAAACTATTTTTTGAAAGGCTTTATATATTAGCATACAAATAAAATACTTATTGATTATTTCATAAACATGTAGTATATTAATTGTAGGTAAATATAAATTTTTAGTATTCTAATTAGTTAGGAGGATATATGAAAAGAATAGTATCAATACAAGATATTTCGTGTATAGGGAAGTGCTCTCAAACAGTTGCATTACCAATTATTTCAAGTATGGGGATAGAATTAGCAGTATTACCAACTTCAATACTCTCTACTCATACGCAATTTCAAGGATGGACATTAAAAAAATTAACAGATGAATTATATAAAATAGTAGATCATTGGAAGAAAGAAAAATTTGAATTTGATTTAATATACATAGGATATACTGGTGCAGAAGAAATTTTAGAATTCGTATTGTATTTCATTTCTCAATTTAAGACAGATAAAAATATTGTAGTATTCGATCCAGCAATGGCTGACAATGGAAAATTATATGCAGGAATTAATGAAACAATAGTAGGAAAAATAAAAGAGGTTGCTAAAAATTCTGACATATTGAGATTAAATCTAACAGAAGCATCTATTTTATTGAATAGTAAATATAAAGAAAATTTTACTTTAGAAGAAGGCAAAAAAATAGCTCAAGAATTATTAGAAATAGGAGTGAAAAGTTCTATTGTAACAGGCATAGAGCAAGATGGAAAAATAGGAGCTATTGGATATGATGGAAGTCAATTCTATAGTAATTTTGAAACTAAATATAATGTAAGTTATCATGGAACAGGAGATGTATTTACAAGCGCACTAGCGGGAAGTATTGCTAAAGGAGAAGATTTAGAAAAGGCAATTAGCATAGCTACAAAATTTACAACAGAATGCGTACGTATAACGTATGAAGATAAAAATAGCGTAGACTATGGTGTTAACTTTGAAGAGGCTATAGGATATTTATTAGGGCTATTAAAAAAATAGATTTAAAAGAGCTCGGATAATATGCTACATTTGAATTTGAACTTATTATGTGATATAATTATTATGACAACTTTAATATAAGTTTAATCAATTTTAAGGAGGAAAAAGTAGCTATGAACGAAAAAGAAAGAGATGTCTTAGAAAAATGGAACTCTATGCAAGAGTTAATACTTAATGTCTTTACAGACTCTAAGTGCATTGAGCGTAAGAATTGCGGGCGGGACGCATGTTCAAGGCTAATAGACTTTTTAGAGAGCCTTGATGATAAGATACCGCAGGCAGAGTCTAATCCAAAAGAGTACTATGGTAACAGTAAATATGGGACTATTGATGAAAATCAAGCTACTCATATAAGAGAACTTTATAACAAGTGGCAAAATAGTGCTCAAGAAACAGTTATGGATATACTAGACAATTATTCAGTATAAATAGCTACAACAAATAACTCGATAGCGAACATGCAATGTACGTTCACTATCGAGTTATTTTACTTAATAGGAAATTTCGATGAATTTCCTATTGCATAAAAATAATACAATCATTATTGACTTTAGGATTTTCTGATTTTGTTAGGAAACTAAAATCGGTAGAAAAAAGTAGTACAGCCACTTTTCTTGTTGACAATGCACCCATTCGGAGTGTATAATTCTATTTTGAGGTGAATGTGAATTTATGAGTTGCGAAAAATGTGATAAATGTTCAAATAAAAAGAGCACATATAGGAGTGATGACGAAAAGAAAAGATTAACAAAAAGATTAAATATTATAGAAGGTCAAATAAAAGGTATTAATCAAATGATAGTAGACGATAGATATTGCGATGATGTACTTATTCAAATTGCAGCAGTTACTAAAGCATTACAAAGTTTAGGAAATCATGTACTTAATAGCCATTTAAAAAATTGTGTAGCTAATGAGGTTAAATCAGGAAATTTAGACATATTAGATGATGTTATGAAATTAATTAGAAAAATACAATAATTGAAAGGATTAATTAAAATGCTAAATCAATTTTCAAGAACAGAATTATTAATTGGAAAAGATAATATTGAAAAACTTCATAATGCCAAGGTTGCCATATTTGGAATCGGAGGAGTAGGTTCTTTTGTAGTAGAAGGACTAGTTAGAGCAGGAGTAGGAAACTTTATATTAGTTGATGATGATAGAATTTGTTTAACTAATTTGAATAGGCAGATTATTGCAACCAGGAAAAGTATAGGTAAACCTAAGGTAGAAGTAGCAAGAGACAGAATTTTAGATATAAATCCAAATGTAAATGTAGAAATATATCAAGAATTTTTTATGCCAAATAGTAGTGAGATTTTAGACGATACAATTTCATATATAGTTGATGCAGTAGATACTGTAACTGCTAAAATAGAGTTAGTAGTTAGAGCAAATAAATTAAATATTCCAATTATTTCCTGTATGGGAACTGGAAACAAACTCGATCCAACACAATTTGAAGTAACTGATATATATAATACAAGTATATGTCCTCTAGCAAAAGTAATGAGAAAAGAATTAAAATCTAGAGGAATAACAACTCTTAAAGTAGTTTATTCTAAAGAAAAGCCTATAAAACCAGAAGAAACAATCGAAAACAGTTGTAAAAATATGTGCATATGTCCTCCTGGAACAAAAAGGGATTGTACTGTAAGAAATCAAATTCCAGGTAGCATATCGTTTGTACCATCAGTTGCAGGATTAATAATAGCAGGAGAAGTAATTAAAGATTTGATAAAATAGCTATTTATTTAACGTATAATTTTGGTTTTGACTTAGTAAAATATTATGAAGGAGGTTTTATATTATGTCAAAATTCAAAACTTATACAATATCTATACTTATACCATTAATACTAGGAGGGATAGTTGGATTAATTATATCTGGTTCAATGGATTACAATTCATTACAGAAACCATTTTTATCTCCACCGGGTTTTTTGTTTCCAATTGTTTGGACCATTTTATATATATTAATGGGAGTATCGTATGGAATTTTACAAACCAATTCTCATGTAGATGGCAAAATAAATATAATTTACTATAGCCAATTACTTGTAAATTTATTATGGCCAATTGCATTCTTCGTTCTCAAATGGAGATTATTTGCTTTCATATGGATAGTTTTGCTTGCAATACTTGTTTTTATAATGATAGTCAAATTTTATAAAAAGGATAAATTGGCAGGTTTACTGCAAGTACCATATCTATTATGGACATTGTTTGCTTCATACTTAAATTTATTTGTATATATATTAAATAAATAATAAGGGTGCCCTTTATGGCGCCCAATTTTATTCTTCAAATTCTTTACTTAGTTTACTTATAGCCTTTGTTTCAATTCTAGATACATATGAACGCGAAATTCCCATAAGTTTTGCAATTTCATTTTGTGTTTTAGGTTTATCTCTATTTAATCCAAAACGAAGTATTAAAATTTGTTTTTCTCTATCCTTTAATACCTCATCCATCTTTTTGTATAAGATTTTTGTTTTTAATTTCAAGTCAATTTCATCTTCAATACTTTTTCCATCATTTTCTAGGATATCTAATAATGTTATTTCATTATCATCCTTATCTTTTCCAATCGGTTCATTTAAGTAAACCTCAGTTTTATTTTTCTTAGAGCCTCGTAAAAACATAAGAATTTCATTTTCTATGCAACGAGCGACATATGTAGCAAGTCTAATATTTTTTGACATATCATAACTATTAATACCTTTGATTAAACCAATAGTACCAATGGAAATTAAATCATCTTGCTCTATATTTGTACTGGAATATTTTTTAGAAATATGCGCTACAAGTCTTAAGTTTCTCTCAATAAGAATATTTCTAGCTTCTTCATCACCGATTCTTTAATCTTTCAAGAAAAATCTTTTCTTCTTCAGGTGCCAATGGTTCAGGAAATAATTGACTACTTTGTATATAACCAAACATTAAGAAGCAAGATTTGAGTATTGCAATTATGCCTGATATTGTTAGAGTAAGCATAAACACCTCCAATGCACTATACCAAAATTATATGTAAAAAAAATATAATAGTGCATGGACCCATAAAAAATTTTTATCCTAACATTCGTTTTTATTTGAATATAGACTTTGCTATTAAAATATGATATAAATATTGGTATAATCAAGCAGAGAAATTTCATACGGAAGGAATGAGTGTTTTATGATAGATATAGCAGAAAATAAAAATGAACTACAACATATTCATGAAAGAATTAACAGTATTGGAAAATCATTAGGCAGTTTAGATTTGTTAGAAAAAATGCTAAAAGATCTTGAAAGTAAAACTTTAGAAGATGGATTTTGGTCTGACAAGCAAACGTCAAATTCTGTTTTAAGCGAATTAAAGAATATTAGATATAAAGTTACCAATTACAAAGAACTTTGTGATGAAATAGTAAATCTGGAAGAAATCAATGAATTTTTATCAACAGAAAATGATAATGCACTTGCAACAGAATTATTAAAAAATACAAAAAAGTTAGAAAAATCTTTAAGTAAATTTGAAATAGATATACTTTTATCAGGAAAATATGATTCAAATAATGCAATTATAACTTTACATCCTGGAGCAGGAGGTACAGAAGCGCAAGATTGGGTCGAAATGTTATATAGAATGTACTGTAGATGGGCTAATTCTAAAGGTTTTACAGTTAAGGAATTAGACTATCTACAAGGTGAAGAAGCAGGAATAAAAAGTGTTACAGCTTTAATTTCTGGAGATAATGCGTATGGATATATGAAAAGTGAAATGGGAGTTCATAGATTAGTTAGAATTTCACCTTTTGATTCAGGAGGTAGGAGACATACTTCTTTTGCTTCATTAGAAGTACTTCCCGAAATTAGTGATGATATAGAATTAGATATAAATCCTGATGATATTAAAATGGATGTATATAGAGCCTCTGGTGCAGGAGGACAACACATTAACAAAACTTCATCTGCAGTAAGGCTTACACATATTCCAACTGGAATAGTTGTAGCTTGTCAAACAGAACGATCACAAGTGCAAAATAGAGAAACTGCAATGAGAATGTTAAAATCAAAATTATTAGATATGAAAGAAAAAGAACATAAAGATACTATAGATGAACTTAAAGGTATTCAAATGGATATCGCATGGGGAAGTCAAATACGTTCATATGTATTTTGTCCATATACTCTAGTAAAAGATCATAGAACAAATTATGAAGTTGGAAATGTCGAAGCTGTTATGGATGGAGATTTAGATGGATTTATGGAAGCATATTTAAAGTCTAGAGTATCACAATAAAAAAACTCTCTTTTCTTTATTTTGTGCGAATTTTTATTCTATTATTTGTTCTAAAAGAACAAATTAGTGAATATATATAATTTGTATCAAAAGAAGAGGAGAGTGATTAAATATGACATTAGAAGACAGAAAAAGTATTCAAACAGGAGTTATTCAAAATCTAATATTAGAAAATAGACAAAAGCTAAATGTATCTGGAGTATTAGATGTTTTAAGTTTTGATGATCAGATTGTAATTGTTGAAACTGAGCTAGGTTTGTTAACTGTTAAAGGAGAGAATATAAGAATAAATAAGTTAAGTCTAGATACTTCGGAAATAGTAGTTGAAGGTGAAATTAATAGTTTAGGATATAGTAACAAAGAGTTAGATAAAAAAGAGCGGAGTAGGATTATTAGGAAAAATTTTCAAATAAAGAAAGGGAATAGGAATGACAAATTCTCAAGCGATATTATTTTTACTTTTTACTTTAGATGGTGTAATAATTGGTATTCTATTTGACCTATTTAGGATATTGCGAAGAAGTTTTTCTACTGGAAATATATTGACTGCTTTAGAGGATATTGCTTTTTGGATATTAACTGGAATAATTTTACTATATTCTATTTTTGTTTTTAATAATGGAATTATTAGAGGATATATGTTCTTAGGTGCATTCTGTGGTATTACTTTATATATGATAACTCTAAGTAAAATATTTATAAAGATAAATGTATATATTTTGAACTTTATAAAGAAAATAATAAGTATATTTATTAAAATTTTCAAAATTCCAATAGAATTAATTACAAATATAATTAAAAAGGCAGTTCTTAATCCAATAATATTGGTTTGTAAAAATTTAAAAAGAATTTTAACTGAAACATTCAAAAAACGATTTAATATGACAAAATATTATAATAAAGCAAAAAAATAAAAGTATAAAGAAGGATTTTAAAGAAAAATGTAGAAAAAGTAATTATATAGTATTTATTTTTATATAAATAGAAAAGGATTACATATGAAAAGAAAATTTAAATTAAAAAATATTTTAATAAAGCTAACTTTATTAGTTATTATTTTATATCTTATTGTTACATTTGTAAATCAACAAAAGAAAATAAATTCACATAATTCTACAATAGATTATCTTTCATCTAAAATAGATGAACAAAAAGAATACAAACAAGAATTAAATTCTGTTAACGAGAATATTAATTCACCAGAATATATAGAAGGTGTAGCTAGAGATAAATTAAATATGTATATGCCCAATGAAAGGGTTTATATCGATATTGGAAGTTAAAGTTTCATAAATTAATATATAATGAAACTTTAACTTTTCTTAATATAGACACATTGTATATACTTATCATAATAGATAACTTTAATGTTATAATAATTTTCCTCAAATTGTTTTATATTCTTAAATATTTTAATCTAAAACATATCCAAATATTTGATTTTAATAAAAAAATTTAGTATAATTATGTAATTAGGGGGTAAAGTTTTTATGGAAAAAATGTCAGTAAATGAATTAAGGGAGATTGCCAAGGAAAAGGGAATTACTAATGTATCAAAATTAAAAAAAGATGAATTAATACAGTTGTTAGAGAATCTAGAAAAAGATAATGTTGTTGACACTGATAAAACATATAGAGTAACTAATGAAGATGATAAAATAGTTGAAGGAATATTAGAGGTATTACCAGATGGATATGGATTTTTAAGAGGAGAAAATTATTTATCAACTAATAAGGATGTATATGTATCTCCAATTCAAATAAAAAGATTTAAATTACTTACAGGAGATAAAATTAAAGGAATTGCGAGAACTCCTAAGGAAGGTGAGAAGTTTCCAGCACTTATCTTTGTTGGAGAAGTTAACGATGAGTCTCCAGATACATGTATTAGAAGGAAAAATTTTTCTGAATTAATACCAATATATCCTGAAGAGAGATTACGCTTAGAAACAACTCCAAATGAAGTGGCAATGAGAATGATAGATTTAATTTCTCCAATTGGTAAAGGACAAAGGGGTATGATAGTTGCTCAACCTAAAGTAGGTAAAACTACTTTATTAAAAAAAATAGCAAATAGTATCACAGAAAATAATCCAGAAGTATATTTAATCGTTTTATTAATAGACGAAAGACCAGAAGAAGTTACAGATATGAAACGTTCTATAAAAGGAGATATTATATATTCAACTTTTGATGAATTACCAGAACATCATATAAAAGTAGCCGAAATGGTATTAGAAAGAGCAAAAAGATTAACAGAGCAAAATAAAGATGTTGTTATATTATTAGATAGTATAACAAGGCTTGCTAGAGCTTATAATTTAACAATTCCATCATCTGGAAAAACTTTATCAGGAGGATTTGATCCAAATGCTTTACATAAACCCAAAAGCTTCTTTGGTGCTGCTAGAAATATAGAAAATGGCGGAAGTTTAACAATTCTCGCTACAGCCCTAATCGATACAGGAAGTAGGATGGATGATGTCATCTTTGAAGAATTTAAAGGAACAGGAAACATGGAAGTACACTTAGATCGAAATCTTTCAGAGAAGAGGATATTCCCAGCAATTGATATTAATAAATCTGGAACTCGTCGCGAAGAAAAACTTTTATCATCCCAAGAATTAGAAACTGTCTTTGCATTAAGAAAAGCTTTATCAAGTATGCCAGTATCTGAAGTCACAGAACAATTATTAAATCAGATGGTTGCTAGTAAAACTAATGCAGAATTTTTAAAACGTATGGAATCATTTTTAGAAAAATTTAAGTAATAAAAATAAATTTTTAAGATGTTTTTATAATAAAGTTATATATTTAGAAGATAATTTTTTATTTACAATAGAAGTGAGAGAGGGACTAAAATAAAATAGTCCCTCAAAAATCTTAATATAAACTTTGCACAAAATCAAAGTTTTGTGCAAATAGGAGTAGGAATAAAACCATAATCCATAAATTACTGCTATCTCTTGCTATTAGCCACTTTCAGCTAATCCTATCTGTATATTTAAACAACAAGTTATATTATCTTTTTATAAAAATGTCTTAAAACCGATTTTAGAGCTTTGTTATTTTAAGCTTGTTACAAGTTTTTCTTAATATTATAATCTAATTTTATTTTTTTATTTCTTAAATTTTAATTTTCTATATTTGTATTAAAAAATTTTATTAAAATCTGCAAATGCCCATATTTCAGCATTTTGCTTAAATTTATAGACAATAAACTATATGTCTTTTTTATAAAAACGGCTTAAAATCGAATTTCGTGCGTCGGCTTTTTGGCCATCTATCATCATTTTTTCAAAAACGTTGATTTTACAATATGTTAGCAAATTTACATTATGTCAGTTATAATTCTTAAATATCAGAAATTAAAGTCAAATGATTAACTTTATTAGTTAAATATAAAAGTGTCTTAAAATCCATTTTGAAGCTTTCTAAAATGAAATTATTTTATAATGTTGTAGTTAGAAATTTATTTTAAAATTTTATTAAAGATTTATAAAAATTTCATTTAAACTATAAAAATTTTAATTATAACAAATGTTTGGTTTTAAAATTTAATGTTTGTAACAATATAAAATTTTTAATTTTCAAAATTTAAATTTTATATTATAAATTGTATTTTTATGATTTTGTTCTAAAAAATTTTGATAAAATATTTTATAGAAGATTAAACCTTAATTTTGAAATTTTATTTAATTTAAGATACCCATTTTTCAAAACTGCCTCTCTCTTACTCTAACAATTATTTATCTGATAACAAATTTATTAATCTAATATTTTTATATATTTTCTCCCTGCCAATTTTTTCAGATTCTAATAGTCCGATTTTTTCTAACTGATTTAAGTAAGATGATGCAGTAAGTCTTGTGACTCCACAAGCTTTTTCAATATAAGCAATTTTGGTATAAACTTCATAAAACAAACTTTCTAATAGTTCTTTTGAATATATTTTAGGTAGTTTTGTTTTAAATTCTTCTTTATAATCTTTTATTTCATTTTGAATGTTCTCTATTAATTTAATTGTTTCTTTAGATGTAATTTCAATTCCCTTTAAAATATATAAAATCCAATCTTCAAAATTATTATTGTTTCTAACTTCACTAAATAATCTATAATATTCTTGTTTTGTTTCATTTATATATTTACTTAGATATAAAATTGGACTATCTATTAGTTTATTCAATACCAGATATAAAATATTTAAAATTCTTCCAGTCCTTCCATTGCCATCATAAAAAGGATGTATGCTCTCAAACTGGTAATGAATTAAACATACTTTTATTAATGAATCTATATTATCTTTGTCATCATTGATGAAATCTTCTAAATTCTTTAAATATGCTCTTATTTCTTGCTCATTTTGAGGAGGAGTATAAATAGTTTCTCCAGTAATAGAATTTTTAAGTTCAGTTCCCGGTAATTTCCTAATTCCAGCATTATTATGTTCAATAATACCTTGTATTTTAATAATTGTATTTGTACTAATATATCCATCTTTTTTAATTTGTTCAAATCCATTCCAAATAGCATTTCTATAGTTAACAACTTCTTTAGCGTTCTCTTCTTTATAACCACTTTCTGTAAGAACTTTGTAAATGTCGTCATGAGTTGTAACTATATTTTCTATAGCACTACTATCTTTAGCTTCATTTATTGTTACAGCATTTATTAAAATATGCATATTAGGAATAGTATTTGCGTATCCTTTTAATTCTGCTAATGCCCTTGAAGAAATTGTTAATTGCTCTAAAATTTTTTTAGTTTTTAGATCAATATTTTTATATGGTAACATTTCTAATTGCATTTTTAAACCTCCATTATATATAAAATATCATAAATTTTATACATTTTCAATAAATGTGTATAAAAAATCAAAAAAATTATACATATTTTTAAAACATGTATAATTTTTATTTATTTTAAAGATTAAATTTAACTCATATATGTTTGTATTATGAAACTTCTGTGCAAATAGAGATAGGAATAAAACTATATACTTGCAAATCACTTCTACTTCTTGATATTAGCCACTTTTAGCTACTTCTATCTATATATTTAACAAGTTTATTTCATTTTTTTATTTTCAAGATTTTGAAAAATAGCCTCTCTCTCCTACTTTTGTAATTCTTTACAGCATATCAAACATTTCTTTTAATTTTTTGCCTATCTCATAACCTTTTTTATAAAAGTTATCAATACCTATATTTAAATAATCATATCTATAACAAAGTTCCATTGTGATAGAACCGCTATAATTACATTTTTTTAAATTTCTTATTGTATCTTTCCAATCTAAAGTACCATCAAAAGGTATCAAATGCAAGTCATCACTTTTATCGTTATCATGTAGATGCACTGCGAATATTCTATCTTTAAATTTAGTAAAATCTAAATCATCATCAAAATGTACATGATAATGTTCTGAATCAAAACATATACCAACATTTTTATTATCAATATTCTCAATAACATAATCTAAATAACCTTTTATTTTTGTATTTTCAAAGGCAACTTTTATGTTTAATTCTTGTGCATAGTCAACAATTTCTTTTAATCTTTTTAATCCTGTTTCATTATATTTTGGTGCTTCACTTTTACTTGTTAAATGCATTACAACCATAGGAATATTATTTTCTTTGCATATTTTAATATCATTCTTATATCTATCAACTAATTTATTACCTGTATCACATTCAAGCCATAAATCATTTATATTTTGATAACCTAAGTGTGCAAAAATAACATTTAACCCTTTATCTCTTATATATTTTAATTGTTCTTCTTGTGTTATCATCCAATCCTTATTATACCATTGTATAAAAACATTTTTAAATCCTGCATTTTTAATTGCATTTATTGTTTATATTACACTAACATCTTTATTATCATTACTAACTACAACAGCAATTTCTCTATCGCTCATATTTTAACCTCCTACAAATTATTATTTATTCAACTAAAATAATCTTATTTCATTAACTAATGTTTCTATTATTATACTCTTCTTTAACATTTTCCTTTAATATTGTAAGAAGTGTAGTTATTGTTGTCATTATCATTTTTTTATCTTCATTTCCTATGCGATTATATGCCGATAATATTATTCTTGCATTCTTCATTAATGAAAGTTTTAAATCTTTTAAAGTATTAGCTTCTGTTGAATTAATTATTTCAAAAATGATATCAATAATTTGTTCCCTTGTGTTTAAATCCAAATTATTTAACCAATTTTTTATTGTTTTATCTATAAATTTACTTCCATTTGTTACTTCGCTCAATACTACAAATTTTTTTCCAATTACTTGCCAAGAATATACATCGTGTTCCATAAAACCTTTTTGTGTACTTTGGACTACAATAAACTTCTCTTCATGATTTAATAACATTCCAAATATTGAATCTTGTGGTATATATGTTATAACTTTTTTTATTGCATTTTGATATTCTTCCGTATTTGTTATATCTTCATGAAAGCCAGGACCGTCATTATTATATACATTTATAATTCTGTTTTTAACATCAAGATTTGCAAATATAGAAGCATATATTGCTAAATTTCCTCCTTTTGAATGTCCTCCTAATCTTATTTTCTTATTTGAATATTTCGTTGCAATATTTTCTAAATAATTTTTTGCATCTATCTGTGATTTTAGATGGCTTTTGAAACTCATATTAAAATCTTCTTTCCATCCAATTAATGTATTATCCGTTCCTCTAAAAGATACATATATTGTATTGTCTGGTAAAATTATTGTAACTGCAGAAAATTGTTCTTCCAACTTTTTTTCCATTTTAGTTACATTTTCTACTACTACCATTTCTTCAAATCTTTTACTTTCTCCTATTTCTGGGAAAAGCACTGCATCATCTTCCCATAATATTTTCAAATTTTCCTTGCCCTTTTTTATAAATCTTTTACTTAATTCTTTAATTGTTACCATTTCGCCTTCTTTTATTAGACTTTCTAAGGGAAAATACGAAAATCTATTTAATATTAGACTATCGATTTCATTAAATTTAGATTTATTTAAGCTAAGGTCTCCTCTCCATTTAACATAATCAATGATATTTGGCATATTATATTTATTTCTCCTTCTTTTTTATAATCCATATTTACTACTGTAATATCATAAATTCTATATATTTGCAATAAAATATAACATATATTATCATTTTTAAATTGTAAAATTAAATTTTTCTTATGTATTGGTTTACATTATACAAGTTTTGTGCAACTCGGTATAAGAATTTCACCAAACTACTTTACCATATTTGGATTTTATCATTTACCTATTGTTACATTTCCACAATCACAATTTATTTTTAATGTTATTTCAGAATTTCTATTGTTTTGATTTATATTAGTTTTTCCTAAATCAACATTTGATTCTATATAAATATCGTCAGTTTTATTTATATCTATATTGCCAAGATCTACCTTAATTGTAGAATTTTCCTGTATAGATATTGTATCAATTTCTACATTACCACAATCTGCTTTAATATCACATTTGTTCAATATTTCTTTTATTTCTGTATTTCCTAGATCACATTTCACTATTGCATTTTTTATTTTTCCTAATTTGACATTTCCACAATCGCAATCTATATCAACTATAGCATTTTCTAAGTCTAACATTTCACAATTGCCATAATCGTTCTTTATTTTTATTTCTTTATTATATGTAGAAGGAACATATACTACAATATCTTTTGCCATAATTCCAAAACTAAAAAAAGTAAATTTTTTGTTATTCATATTATTAATGGATAAATTATTTTGGTTAAGATTAACATCTACATCACTTTCATTTTCTCCATAAACAACAACTTTAATATTATCCTCTAATGTTTCCTTAAAAATAACATCTCCTGAGTCTTGTCTTATATTTATATTGTTTATATCTTCTATACTATATGTTTTATCGAAGATTATATTATTACTTTTCTTTGTACCAAAAAATAATATTCCGTTTGTATAATTTATCCTTCCTGTTAAACACATTACCAAAAACATTACTAAAAAGAATATTATGATAGAAAGTAAAATTATTAGAGCAACAATTATTTTTTTATTCTTCATTTTCTTCATCTCCTTTTAACATAAATATAAGTTTAACAATTTCTTCAATCATTCCAATAATTATAAATATTACCCAAGTAATATGCCAAGCCATTGTTATAAAACTTACTATAAAATATATTGCTACTCCTATACCACCAATAATATCACTTACTTGTTTTATTATTTTATCTTGTTTTTCTTCTTTTTTCGTTTTTTCAAATTTTGGAATAGACATATAATGTTTTACAATTCTAGTTACTCCCCAACCAATCATTATTAAAAAAGTACAACCAACAACAACGGGATTCCACATCATTACAGAAACACCAATTCCTGCATACGCAACTGCTACAATGAATATTAAAACAGAACTACAGACTACTTCGGCTGATTTTTGTTTTATTTGATTTATAGTCATATTTTCATAATTATTTTTATCCTTTTTTTCTTTTTCATTTTCTTCTATTTTTTGACCTTGCTTTTCTCCTCTTAATAGTTCCTCTGTAGAAATATCATATAATTCACATAGTGGAAGTATCTTGTCAAAATCTGGTGTACTTTGATTTGTTTCCCATTTTGATATTGTTTGTCTTGTTACATTTAACTTTTCTGCGACTTCATCTTGCGTCAAATTTTTTGCTTTTCTTAATTCATATAATTTTTCTCCTAAATTCATTTTCTTTTCCTCCCTTATTCTATTTAAAATTATACTTCTTTTTTTAGTTGCATTCTATCAATTTGAGTTGGAACTTTGTCAACTGAAATTAACATTCTAGTTTTTTCAATATGTTTAGAGGTTATTTTTTAAAATTTATTTTGTTACTTTGCAAATAATTATAACAAAAAAATAAGTGATTATCAATTAACCACTTATTTATGTAAGTCGACCAATTTTTTATTTAAATCACTATCTATATTTAATAATTTGACGTCTTGTTTTTCAAAATAAATTCAATGATATTCAAAAATATCTTTTCCATAGTTAAGCTTAGAGCTTTTAAATCTTTCACAACTTCCATCTTTTTGTTCAAATTTTTATATAAATATAAGGGAACTCTGTGGGTTCCCTTATAAATAATAATTATCCTTAATTGAGGAATGTGTTTGAAGAGTTTAATAATTCCAATATTTTGAAATATATCTGCAACAAGTATCATTTCGACCAGCTAATTCATTGCTAAATGGACAATGCTGAGATTCGGAAATAGCAGGAATATCAACAGATGTACCCAAGTCAAAGCTTAGATCATTCCTATAAATACTTGCCATAGGCACATGCGTCGCTTTTATCCCTTTTTCAGTAAATGTTATCAATAATTCTTGGATCCTTTCAGGATGCATACAATACCATTTGTGAACTTCGTTTTTGCCACATTGCAAATAAATAATAGGACATCTAACTTTAATGTTCTTGTGCTTTTGAACTGCATGTTCAATCTGACTATGAACTACATTAATTTGCTCTGGTAAAAGGTGCTTGTGAGAAGGCATATCTACTTCTGCTTCCAGACTACCAATGTGAAAAGTAAACCATGTTACACCTTTACTAACGAAATAGTCAATAATCGTTTCAGTCTTTGTGTAATTGTATGTCCAAAGTGTAGGCTGTACTTTTACAGTGTAACCGTTATTAATAGCCCATTCTACGCCTTTTAAAGCATGTTCCATAGGATATGCAATTCCTTTTGAGAAAGACATCTCCTCTTCAGTCGTACCATCAAAGCTAAAAGAAATGTAATCAATGCTTGCAGTAGAAATGTTGTTTAACAACCGCTTAAGAGTATTTTCTCCACCTACTCCAGAAGTGGAAAAACTTACGTTAATATTTCTGTTTACTGCTTCTACTATAATGCTATGGCAAAAATCAGTATCTATGGTTACATCAGGATTGCCGAATATGTAAAGCTGCTCCATATTAGGTAATTTTTCAAACATATCTAAAGCCTGATTCATAGTTCCTTGATATTTCCGATTTCTACCTTTCTGCGAGCAACAAGGGCAATTGCAAGTACAGCTAGCAGAGCCATTGTCTCCCGTATACAAAGTAACATATTTAATTTTGCTTAAGTCAATAAATGCCATTGCGACCCCTCCTATACAAATTATTTTGTAATCAAAATTATATCACCATATTTTTGTTATGTCAACTGATACCACTTCTTCAGTATTGTCTCTCTCATGCTCTAGCAATTTTTTGTAAAACTCAAGAGCTTGAAAACAATATATAATCTATTTATTTTATCTTTAGCAATTAAATTTTACATATGATATAACTATTTAAATTTCTTTTTTAAAGTAAATTCTTTCTGATATTTTATATGATATATATAACATTAAAATCATAGTCATAAAAAACACAATTATCCAGTATTCTTCTATAAAATTTAAGATGTTAATTATTGATGAAAGATCAACATATTGTGTAATAAATCCTCCTATAATAGCAACGCAAAAAATTATAGTCATTAATCCAATTCTTGCTTTTTCTGGACCGAATTTATACATTGCTGGGTAAATAAGTGATTGTAATAAAATCGTAGCAAAAAGAGATCCAAATATTGTACCTGTAATGTTTTCAAAATCTATTATATTTGTTTTAGCATAAGAAATCGTAAAAGATAATATCGTTATAATTATAGTTGTTGCAATTATAAGTATTATAGTTGCTAAATATTTGGCTTTTACGCTACTTTTTCTACCATCTGGCAAAGATATTGCATAAGCATCCCATTTATTGTAAGAATCATAACTAAATGTTGACATCATAATCATTACACTCATAAATGGTAATAAAAATGATAAATCCATTTGACCTTGAAAAGCCATAACTACATATATAAGTAATAAAATCGCAAGAATTTTAATATTACTTTTTATCATTAATAAATCTTTTTTTATAAAACCTAACATTACTTTTCCCCCTTAATCATTAATACCATAAGTTCTTCAAGTGTTATTTTATCTATTGTATTAATTGCATATTTTCTCTTAAAAGCTTTTTTGCTTTCAACTAAAACTTCATATTCATATTTACTTTTCTTGTATTTAATAAAATCATTTTTATCTATTTTTTCAAATTCTTCCTTTGAGCATTTAACAATCCCATAATCTTCTAGTAATTCTTCTCTAGTTTTTGATAGTATAATGTTTCCATTATTTATAAATGTAATATAATCTGCAATATGTTCTAAATCCGTTGTAATATGACTTGATAGAAGAATAGAACACTCTTCATTTTGGATAAAATTTTGAAAGATATCTATTACTTCATTTCTAGCTATTGGGTCAAGTCCAGCTGTTGGCTCATCAAGAATTAATAATTTAGGATGATGTGAAATTGCTGTTGCGATTTCTAATTTTTTTCTCATTCCTTTAGATAATGTTTTTATTGCTTTATTGTTTGGTAATGCGAAGTCAGTTAAGTATTTAAAATATAATTCTGAATCCCAATTTTTATAAATATATTTCATAATGCTATTGATATCATTTGGGGTAAGTATTTCTGGAAAAAACATATCATCTAAGACAGCTCCAATATTTTCTTTGATTTTTTTGTCATCTTTCCTATTGTCAAGGCCAAATACTTTTATTTCTCCTGTATAATCTTTAATAATATCTAGTATTGCTTTAATTGTAGTTGTTTTTCCTGCTCCATTTTCACCTATAAATCCCATAATCATTCCTTTAGGTAGTGTAATATTAACATTTTGTAATTCAAATCCTTTATATCTTTTACATAAATTTTTTACTTCTAATATGTTTTCATTTTCCATTTATTCATCCTCCTCAAATAAATATTCAAAAGCTTCTAAAATTTCTTTTTTACTTATATTAGATGCTTTAGATATTAAAGCTATTTTATCAATATATTTTTCAATTTCCCTCATTTGCTCTTCTTTTAGTAATTCGATATTTTTTGTCGCAACTAGACTTCCTTTTCCTTGAATCGTTTTTATAAATCCTTCTTGTTCAAGTTCGTCATAAGCTCTTTTTACTGTCATAACACTGATTCGTAAATCTTGTGCTAAATTTCTAATTGATGGCAACATTTCATTTTCTTTTAACTCATCAGTTGCTATTGCCTTTTTTATAGCTTGTTTAATTTGTTCAAATATAGGCTGATTACTACTATTACTAATAATAATATCCATAATTATTTCTCCTTTTTGCATAACTGTTATATTTATACTATAACAGTTGTAACAGTTTTGTCAATATATTTAGATAAAAAAATAAAAGATTATCTTTCTTATATTGATAATCTTTTAAATAGTTAGTACAATATTTTTCCTCCTCCTAATAAAGTATCTTCTATGTAAAATACTGCAGATTGTCCTGGAGTTATTGCCCTTTGTGGTTCATCAAATATAACTTTTATATATTTTCCATCTTGTATAATTTTTGCTTTTGCCACTTTTGCAGAATACCTAGTTTTTACTTCTACTTCAATTTCTTCTGAGACTTCATCAATTAATAATAAATTAATATCTGTAACTAATATTTCTTTCTTATACAGTTCGTTTTCTTCTCCAACTATTACTTCATTTTTCTCTTTATTAAATCCAAGAACAAATAAAGGTACAGAATTAGAAATTCCCAAGCCTTTTCTTTGACCTATTGTATAATTATATAATCCTGTATGCTTTCCTAATACTTCTCCTTTAGAATTCACTATATTACCTATTTTAGGTTTTATGTTGGAATTAGTTTCAAGGAATTTTTTGTAGTTTCCATCTGGCACAAAACATATATCCTCACTATCTGGCTTATTTGCTACTTTTAAGTTATTTTTTCTTGCAATCTCTCTTATTTCTTCTTTATCTTCATAATCTGCCAAAGGGAATAATACATGCTCTATTAACTCTTTAGGCATATTCCATAAAACATAGCTTTGATCTTTCTTGCCTGCATTAGATTTTTTTAGCACCCATTTTTGATATTTTTCACTATATTCAGTTTTAGCATAATGTCCTGTAGCTATATAATTGCATCCTAACTCTTTTGCCTTTTCATACATAAAACCAAATTTCATATATTTATTACATTCTATACAAGGGTTTGGTGTTTTACAATTTGAGTAACAATCTATAAAATCATCTATAACATATCTTCTAAATTCCTTTTTATAATCATAAGTGAAATGAGGAATTCCTATCGAATTACAAACATTCTTTGCATCTAAGTATGTATTTACATTACAACAACTACTACCCGCAAATAATTCTAAGGTTGTTCCAATTACTTCATATCCTTGTTGCTTTAATAGTAGAGCAGAAACAGAGCTATCTACTCCTCCACTCATGCCCAATAAGACCTTTTTATTATCCATATATTTGTTCCTTTCCTGCATTAATGACAACAATCTATATTAGTACTTCCTGTATTTTGATTTTTATTCAACATATCTTCTAAAGTATGCCAAGCTAAAAGTGCACATTTTACTCTTGCAGGCATATTTGATACATTTTTAAATGCAATAGCATCTTCTAACTTTTCTAATTCTGCTTCATCTTTTGTCTCTCGTTTTATCATCCCTATGAATGTTTTTATTATATCTCTTGCCTCATCAATTGTTTTTCCCTTTAAAGTATCTATCATAATAGAAGTTGAAGCCTGTGATATTGCGCAACCATGTCCAGAAAAAGCCATATCTTCTATTACATTACCATTTAATTTTAGTTCTAATGTGATTTCGTCTCCACAGTTTGGATTATGTCCCATCTCTGATAAATTAGCATCTGGTAGTTTTTTCTTATTGTATGAATTCATGCTGTGTTCCATTATCAATTCATTATAAACATCACTTAAATCTTCCATATTATCCTCTCTTTATTTATCATTAATACTTATTATTAAAGAATTATATCATATTATACTCCTTCTTACTATTGTTTTACTAGAAGTTTTTTATAAATTATTATTTATATTTAAGAAATAGTTACATTTTTATTATTAAAAAAGTATATAAGAAACAAGGCGAACTTCAAAATCTCGAAATTCGCCTTATCCATATGATTTCGTAAACTTTAGGAATAGTATCTAGTGCTATTTAATACAAAGCACAATACGAAAGCCTGTGTTTGGAAATTCGTCTTCAGGCGAGCAGCAGTTATAACGAGTTGCAACAGGATATTCGTATCCTCTTTGGTCATATTCACCACCACGAGGAACTCTATTCAGGTCCATTCCATCATCCTGCGCGTAAAATGTTTCTTGTGTCCATTCAGAAATATTACCTGCGAAATCGTAAATATTGTTAGTACAATATTTTTCTATACTTCCTGTTTCAATTAAACTTCCCGAAGAATTCGTTGTATTAAAGTGGTTACCCCAATTGGTAGAATCAAATACAATTTCGCTACTGGTTCTTGCTTTTGATTGAATAAACCACTCTAATACTGAATCATATTCTGCACCGAAAGGCATATGGCTCGTAACTGTTTCATTATCTTCGAAAGTAGATGCGACCATATGAGCATCATAAAAATTAATTTCAGTCCACGGCATAGCTCCCTTTATCGACTGTGGTTTTTCTTCTGGACTTTTAGAAATGTTAAAACGAGAAATGTAGAAACCTCCGTATTGCTTAATACTTTTTATTTGCTCACTATCTACTCTTTCGGAGAATCCAGATTTTGCAAATTTATCATGCATATAATTCCGTCTGCCAAATTTTTCAACAAAATATTTTCCGTCAAGAGTACCATTACTCTTAAGACTACCGACAGGAATCCATACAAACTGACTGCCGTCTGTACATCTTTCGATTACAAAGCCGTTATACCATTCTCCGCAAATATGTTTATATCCTTTTAAAATTATCGGATTTACATAGTTGCTAGAGTAATCATTGAGTTTAGAAGAATTCACGGCTTTAATAACTATTCCATTTGTTTGCTCTGAGACTTGAAAAGTTATACCTTTTTCTGCCTCAAGTATAATTTTTTTTGACCGTTCCATTGTTTATACCTCCTTAAGAAATTTTATATGACGGTTGCTACTATGGCCTTAGCCATTATGTTAATTATACTACAGTTATTTGAATTTTGCAAATTCTGTAAACTTGAATTTATTAAAGTTTTATTTCACATATTTTTTAAATATATTATAAGCTTTATTCAATGCATTAATAAGTTTATCTACGTCTTCTTTTGAATTATAGAAATAAAAACTTGCTCTGCATGTAGAATCAATTTCTAGGTATCGCATAAGAGGTTGTGCACAATGATTTCCTGAACGTACGCAAACTCCTTCTGCATCTAAAATACTTGCTACATCATGTGGATGAACTCCTTTTATGTTAAAAGAAATTACACTAGAATGATTATCATCATTTGGAGTTAAATATAATTCTAGAAAATTTAATTTAGATAATTCTTGTTTTGCATAACCCAAAACTTCGTTTTCCATTTTTTGAATTTTATCATAACCTAATTCATTTATATAATCTATGGCTGAACCTAGACCAATTACTCCTCCTACATTTTGAGTACCTGCTTCAAATTTATTTGGAAGCGGAGCAAATGTTGTTTCCTGCTCATATACGTATTCTATCATATCTCCACCCATTAAGAAAGGAGTCATATTATTTAATAATTCTCTTTTACCGTATAGTACGCCTACTCCTAGTGGTGCTAGCATTTTATGCCCAGAAAATACTAAGAAATCCGCATCTAAATCTTGCACATCTATTTTCATATGTGGAATACTTTGAGATGCATCTATTATGACAACAGCTCCTTTTTTATGCGCATATTTAATTATCTTTTTTACATTATTAATAGTTCCTAAAACATTTGAAACATGTGCAATTCCAACTATTTTTGTCCTATCAGTAATTTTATTTTCTATTTCTTCATCAGATAATTCAAATTCATCATTTATATACATGTAATTCAGCTTACTTCCTGTAACTTTTGTCACTTTCTGCCATGGAACTAAATTAGAATGATGCTCCATTATAGAGATTACTACTTCATCATCTTTTTTTAAGTTTTCCATTCCATAAGAATAAGCAATTAAGTTTAGACTTTCCGTTGCATTTTTTGAAAATATAATCTCTTCCCTATGTTTTGCATTTATAAATTCAGCTACTTTTGTTCTTGTATCTTCATATAATTCTGTTGCTTCCATACTTAAAGCATAAGCACCCCTATGAGGATTTGCATTATATTTTTCATAAAATTCCTTAATAGCATTTATAACTTTAGTAGGTTTTTGAGTAGTTGCTCCATTATCTAGATATGCTATTTTTCTATTTTGTAATAAAGGAAAGTCTTTTCTTATTTCTTCTATATTCATATTATCCTCCTTATTAATCTAATCGTACATCAATTTCTTTTATAATTTCATCTTTTAACTTTGCATTGTCGATATTCTCTAGTATCGTGTTAAATTTTGCTCTTACCATTAATTTCATGGCTTCTTTTAATTCAAAACCTCTACTCATAATATAAAATAATTCCTTTTCGCCTATCTTTCCTGCTGAACTGCTATGATTTCCTTCTACATCTTCCTCTGAGCATAATAGCATTGGTAAAGCAAGTGATTTTGCTGTATCTGATAATAGCATACAAGAATCATTTTCATTTCCAGTTGACTTTTTACACCCTTTTTTAAAATCAATAGTTCCTTTAAAATGCTTTTTTGAGGTATCTTTTAATGCCCCTTGAACTTCAATATCTATATTTGATTTTTTACCTCTTAATTCCCCAATATAATTTAAATCAAATAATTGATTTTGTTTTCCTAAATAAATAGTATTTATCTTATTATCTGCATTGTCGCCTTCTATATTAGAATAATAATTAGTAATACTATTCTTCCCTCCGAAATCAATAATTGTATAATTTACTTTTGCATTATCTAATATATCATTTTCAAAGCTAATGAAATTATTAGAATTTATATTCATTAAATTAGCGATAATTATATTTAATTCAGAGCCTTTTTTAGCTTTAACTCTTAATAAACCATTATGCCAGTTTTCACAATCGTGATCTGAGTAATATTTTAATATAATAGTTGATTTTGAATTTTCTTCTAAAACTATTTCTATGTCTTCGACTAGAGCTGTATTATTTTTATCAAATTGAAAAATAATTTCATTCTCACTCGAACATTGTGATGTGCCCATACAATCAATATGCAATTTTATATTTGAATTTTGCTGTATTTGGTTAATTAATTCATCTCCTATACCGTAAGTCAAATTAATATTACTTGTGTTGTTATTTATTTCTATATCATTATCTATTATTTTCATATTAGTAAATGCATGTACAACTTTTGGAATAGTTATATTTTCTAATTTGATATTATTTATATTAAAATTGCGAGATGTTCTAACTGGCGTTTCATTTAATTTCAATTGTTCCATACTATCCTATTGCTCCTTCTAATTCAAGATTAATTAAATTATTCATCTCTACTGCATATTCAACTGGTAACTCTTTTGATATAGGGTATGCAAAACCTCTAACTATCATTGCTTTAGCATCTTCTTCTGATAAACCTCTACTCATTAAATAGAATATTGTTTTATCACTGATTTTACCTATTTTTGCTTCATGAGAAAATTCAACTTCATCTGTTCTTATATCATTTACTGGAATTGTATCTGAAATTGAAATATCATCTAGCATTAAAGACTCACAAGATACTGTTGACTTAGAAGCTTTTGCATTTTCATCTATTCTTACCAAAGACCTATAAGTACATTTTCCTCCGTTTTTTGAAATGGATTTAGCATTAACTACGCTTGAAGTGTTTTGTGCATTATGAACCACTTTAAATCCATTATCTAGGTTCTGCCCTTTTCCTGCAAATGAAATTCCAGTATATTCTGTTTTTGCTCCTTCTCCATTTAAAATACTCATTGGATATAACATAGATATTTTTGAGCCAAATGAACCTGTTACCCATTCCATTTTTGCATTTTTGCCTACTATTGCTTTTTTTGTATTTAAGTTTAACATATTCTTTGACCAATTTTCTATTGTTGAATATCTTAAATATGCATTATCTTTTACATATAATTCAACACATCCAGCATGTAAATTAACTTTATTATATTTTGGTGCAGAGCATCCTTCGATAAAATGTAAGCTTGCTCCTTCATCTACTATTATTAAAGTATGTTCAAATTGTCCTGATTCTGGAGAATTTAATCTAAAATATGATTGAAGCGGAATATCAACTTTAATTCCTTTTGGTACATATACAAATGAACCACCTGACCACACTGCTCCATGTAGTGCTACAAATTTATGATCATACACTGGAACGCATCTCATAAAGTGATTTTTCACTAAATCAGGGTATTCTCTAACTGCTGTTTCCATATCAGTATATATTACTCCTTGTTTTATAAGATCTTCTTTCATACTATGGTAAACTACTTCTGAATCATATTGTGCTCCAACTCCTGCCAATGAAGTTTTTTCTGCCTCTGGTATCCCTAATTTATCAAATGTATTTTTGATGTCATCTGGAACATCCTCCCACGAATTATTCAATTTTGTTTTAGGCTTTACGTATGTTGCAATTTCATCCATATTTAATTCTGAAATATCTGGTCCCCAAGTTGGCAATTCTAGCTTATTATAAACTTCTAATGCCTTTAATCTAAATTCCTTCATCCAATCAGGATCATTCTTTTGTCTTGATATTTCTTCTATTATCTCTGGAGTCAATCCTTTTTTTATTTTAAATTCATATTCATCTTTATTTTTAATATCATAAATATTTCTATTTATCTCATCTATATTTGTTTTTTTCATTGTCATTTCCTTTCAAAGTAATTTTTGCATGCTATTTATATTGTGCATATCCATTATCTTCAATTTGTTTTGCTAATTCTTGATTTCCTGTAGTTACTATTTTCCCATTAACCAAAACATGTACATAATCAACTTTTAAGCTATGAAGTATTTTTGTATTGTGAGTAATAATAAGTACTGCATTATTGTCATTCTTAAACATTTCAATTCCTTTTGACACTGTTTTTATTGCATCTACATCCAATCCTGAATCTGTTTCATCAAGAATAGCAAGTTTTGGATTTAATACAAGCATTTGTAAGATCTCATTTTTCTTTTTTTCTCCACCAGAAAATCCTACATTTAAGCTTCTTTCCATATTATTAGGATCCATGTTTAATTCTTCCATGTAATGTTTTAGTTCATCCTTAAATTGAAATACTTTTATAGGTGTTCCTGTAATCTTATTTTTAGCATATTTTAAGAAATTGGTAACAGATACTCCAGGTATTTCTTCTGGTAATTGAAAAGACATAAATACACCTTTTCTTGCAATTTCATCAGTCTTTAAATTACTTATATCCTCATTATCAAATAATATTGTACCATTTGTTTTGGTATATGCTGGGTTATTTAATATTGCATTTGCTGTTGTAGTTTTACCTGAACCATTTGGTCCCATTATGACATGTATTTCACCTTTATTAATTTTTAAATTAATTCCTTTTAATATTTCCTTATCTTCAGCATTTACATATAAGTCTTTTATTTCCAATAAACTTTCACTCATATTATTATCCTTCTTTCTTTGCACTAGATCTCTTCGCACAAACTCTGCATCTTTCTTTATTTACATCATAATTGCAATCTAAATTATTTAAGTCTAAAACTTTATGTACATATTTTGCTAGTTTATTTATAGTATTATCATTTATTGCTAATTTAATTCTTTCTGCTTCCTCAGATGCTTCTTTTTCTTCTAAATTGAGTACATCCTTAAAAAATAAATAAACAATGTCATATGTTTCTAATATTTTTTTTGCTAAATTTTCACCTTCCAAAGTTAATTCTATTGTTCCATAGGATTCATAGTTTAGCATTCCTTCATCTTTTAAATTATATATTGCTTTATTTACACTAGCCTTAGAACAATTCATTTTATTTGCTATGTCTGTAACTCTTATATTTCCGTTTTGTTTTTTTAGTATATACATATTTTTTAAATATTCTTCCGATGCTTTTGAAACCATTTAGTTCTCCTTTCAAGTTAACTCAAGTTAACATTATATTACATTGTGAAATGTTTGTCAAGGCTAACATCCATATTTCCCCCAGAAAATAAAAGAAAGTAATGCATAAGCATAACCTTCTTCATTTAAATGTGTCAAATCCACTTTTCTTAATTATTTATTTTTTTTAATTTGCAAACGAAAAATCCTTCATATAGCTCCGACGGAGCTATTACTATAGTTCCCCTTAATTTAGTTGGTAATAGCTTTACGCTACTAAAAGTTTTCTCATCTATTGGTACTAATTCTACATTTGAATTTTTTAGTATCTTTTCAATATTTTTTTCATTTTCTTCCTCTAATATAGAACAAGTAGAATACACCATTTCATGCCCTGATTTCAATATTGTAACTGCCTTCCTTAATAATTCATATTGTGCTTTTGCAGATCTATTTATTAATTCTTCTGTAAATACTTTTTCTAATTTTTTATCTTCAATATTAATTGTTCCACTTCCACTGCATGGTGCATCTAATAAAATCCTATCAAAAGAAAAATAACTATCAAGATTTCTTGCATCTTCTGTTAAAATATTTATCCCATTTGCTCCTTGTTTATCAATATTATATTTTAATCTTTCTGCTCTTATTTTGTTCTTCTCACAAGCAGTTATCAATACTTTATTTTCAGTTAAAGCACATATTTGGGTAGTTTTTCCACCTGGTGCTGCAGTCATATCTAATATATTTTCGCCTGCTTGCGGATTCAGTATAATTGCTGGTAACATAGAAGATAAGCTTTGTAAATATATTTCTCCATTTGTATATATAGGAAGTTTTTGTATTTGGTATTCATCAATATTTTCAATTATTAAAGCTTCCTTACTCCAACTAACTTCTTTAAATTTAATATTTGAATTTTCTAATATTTCTTTTATTTTATCTACCTCTGTTTTTAAAGTATTAATTCTTAAAGTTACTTTTCTTTTTGTAGAATATCCTGCTATGATTTGGCTAGTTATTTCTTCCCCATACTGTTTTATTAATTTTTGCAATAAGAAATCTGGTATTTTATCTGACATCATTTTCTCCTTTTAAATCAATATTATTTATTTTAGCATATATTAACCAATTATTCAATTTTAAATTTGACAATAATATATAGTAATGTTATATTACAGATAAGATTTAAAAATTTTATAATAAAAAGTATTATAATAGGAAAAATTATATTATGAAGGAGAAAATAAAATGTTATTACAACTATTAGTTTTATTAATATTAATACTATTAAACGCATTTTTTGCCGCATCTGAAATGGCTTTTATTTCATTAAATGATGCAAAAGTGGAAAAACTTGCAAAAGAAGGTAATAAAAAAGCTCAGAGTATTCAAGCTATGTTAAAAAATCCAAGTAGCTTTTTAGCTACAATACAAATAGGAATAACTTTAGCAGGATTCTTATCAAGTGCTTTTGCTTCAGAATCTTTTGCAACACGATTAGCACCAGCATTAAACAATCTCTTTCCTATGGTTGGTATTACTGCTTGGACTAATATTTCTATTATAATTATAACTATAATTTTATCTTATATTACACTAATTTTTGGTGAATTAGTTCCTAAGAGAATTGCTATGAGAAATTATGAAAAGATTACTTTTGCAACTATTGGTATAATAAAGGCACTTTCATTAATTACTTCTCCTTTTGTAAAGTTTCTTACATTCTCTACGAATATTGTTTCAAAACTTTTTGGTGTATCTGGAGATGATGAGGAAACCGTTACTGAAGAAGAAATTAGAATGATGGTAGATGTTGGTGAAGAAAAAGGTACAATTGATAAAGAAGAAAGAGAAATGATTAATAATGTTTTTGAATTTGATGATAAAGTTGTTTCTGAAATAATGGTTCCTAGAAAAGAAATCTTTGCTGTAGATATTAACTCCTCTATTTCTGACGTTATAGAAGAGTTATCAGAAGACTATAGATATAGTAAAATCCCTGTATATGACGAAACAATCGACGAAATTAAGGGAATTGTATATGTAAAAGATATTCTTTTATCTCAAAAGAATAAAAATACAAAAATAAAAGGTTTAGTTAAACCTGCATATTATGTTCCAGAGTCAAAACTTGTTAATGAATTGTTTGCAGAATTGCGTAAAAATAAAAAGCAAATTGCAATTGTTATAGATGAATACGGTGGTACTTCAGGTATTGTAACTATGGAAGATATATTAGAGGAAATTGTTGGAGAAATATATGATGAATATGATGAAATAAAAGAAAAATATGAACAAATAGATGATAATACTTTTATATTGGATGGTAGTATAGCTTTATATGAAGCGGAGAAAATACTAGATACAAAAATACCGGAAGGAGAATATGATACACTTTCAGGCTATTTAATAGAAGAATTGGGTAGAATACCTAATGAAAAAGAAAAGCCTGTTATAGAAACAGACAAAATCACATTTAAGGTGGAAAAATTTAAAGACAAAAGGATTTTAAAAGTTAAAGCATGTAAAAATTTAGAACAAAATAAGAATATTTAATATCTAAGAAGGGCATTTATAGCCCTTCTTGTTTTAATACTTCACTTACAAAATTCCACGTTCTACCATTATCTTTTGAAACATATTTTGCTCTAGTTTTTCCATTATTATAACCGCCATCATATCCTCCTGAACACAATACTACTAATTCTCCATTTGATTCTCGAGTTGGCAAAGTGAAATAATCATAACATTCATTCCATTCTTTTCCTTCAGGATCTGATAAACTAAATTCTCCTTTTGGAAATTCAATCTTTTTGAATGTTTTTCCTGAATCATTTGTAATCAATAAATCTGCTTTCCCGCAATAAATATTATCTGGTAACATTAAAAAACCTAAACCATTTTCAAAGAATTCTATTTTACTTGGAGTCGTAACTTCAATTTGTGATATTAAACTATAATTTTCTCCTGCATCTGTTGTTTTCTCAATTTGCCATACAGCATCGCCCATTACATGATCTACTTGATAAACTACATAGCCCTCTGTATAATTTACCATTTCATCATATATACAATTCTTTGTTGTAGTTGTATTTTCCGTTTGGCTTAAGCTGTTTATAGAACTATCCAATTTAATAATAATTAAATTTAGCTTTGATATTTCATTAGGAATATCGTCATACTTTTTAATTATCTTATACTGTGATATATTAAATTCTTGCCAATGTAGTTCTTTTACTTCACTTAAAATCCTGATTTTAGAATCTAATATATCAATAAGAGCCTCATACAAATCTATATCTATTTTGGTATTATCATTTAAAGGTTTTAAGTTATCTAAATTTATGCCTGTTTTAGTTAATATATTACTTTCCAAATCTTCTAAATTATCATAGCTATCTGCGCTTGCAATTTGACATATGTAATCGTAATCTATATCTACTTTTGAACTTTCTCTTTTTAGATTTTTGTCTATTATAATGTTTTCTAAATTCATAAAATTAATACTAACATAAACACATATACCTATTAATGTCCCCCATTTTAGTAAATCAAATTTAGCATTAAAAACATATATTATTGTTGGTATAAATACAAGTAATTCTGTGGCTAATATAATATATACAAACACTCTCAAATAAGTAAAACCATATTCTGTTTCATACATATACATTCTGTACATTGAAGATAATACAATAATGATCGTAAATAAAATCAAAAATAAATTTAATATTTTTAGTAACCTATCTCTAGCTTCATTGTTTCTATTTGAGATTAATATTAATATAAAGTTTATAAAAGATACTATCATTAGTTGGAAAAATCCACTTCTTGCATATTCCGCATAGTTAAATGTTCCAGCTGAATTCATTTTTATAAACAATGAATTAATTTGAATATAGCAAAATACTAAATATACTATATTTAGAACTATTAATAACATTTTTACAGTGAATTTGTCTTGGCTGATGGCTTTGTTTTTACTCGAATTTATAACTTCTTTCTTTTGAAATGCTAATATTAGACTTAATGTTAAAAAATATACAGCAACAACTATCAAAAGTCTAAAAATAAAATTATTCATATTCACTATTTTAATATTAGTGAATAGATTACCAAAGTTAGTAAATATTCCTGCAAATATGCTATCTGCTGAAGCTAGTAATGCAATAATTATACCTACTACAATCATTACAATGAATAAAGAGCTGATTACTTTCTTTACTAATTCTTTATCTATATTTGATTTTCCTTTCATTTTTATTGCAGTTTTCTTTACAGTTCTATTAGTTAGCTTTACTGAAAAAACGATTTTATTCATAGTTCTAGATATTACTTTTAAAGAATTATATATATATTCCTTAAAATAATTCTTTTTATTTGTTGCAATTATAAACATTAGAATTGTCAAAGCAGCTATTGCTAACAGATTTAAAAAATAAAACATTCTATTTGCAAAAATAAAATATGTACTACTTAATAAAATTATTGGTATCATAAATAGTATTGCTTTTTTATTTACCACTTTATTTTTCTTATATAGAATTAGCCAAATTATTCCTGTTGATATAAGTGTAAATATAATCATTGATATTCCAATTTGTTTTCCATAGAATAAAATTGATTGGCATATTGCTATTATTAAGCTACCTATTATCTCCATTTCTATTTTCCTCCTAATTTTATTTTATATAATCCAAAATGTCTGCCGGTTTACAATCTAAGACCTCGCAAATTTTATTTAAAGTTGAGAAGCGGATTGCCTTAGCCTTATTAGTTTTTAAAATTGAAAGATTAGCTTGAGTAATTCCTACTTTTTCGGCTAATTCTTGAGATGACATTTTTCTTTTAGCTAGCATTACATCTAAATTAACTATTATTGACATATTCTCCTCTCCTTTTCTATATAGTCAAATCATTTTCCTCTTTATAATTGGTTGCTTGCCTAAATAACTCTGATAGTATGTATAAAGCTATTGCAACACCAAAAAATAGTATAAACATAAATCCCAATATGAGTACAAATACTATTTCTGCTTTTGCCAAAAACATTTCATAAATAGTCTGAAATATAAATAGTATTGAAATAACTAGTGATGAAATTCCTGCAACTCGTAATTTTGTTACAGTATTATCACAAAATGGCTTATTCTCCTTCAATGAATCAAACAAACCTATAAATTGTTTAACTATTACTAACATTGCAATCCCATTTGGATACAATATGTATACAAATGCACCTAAGGGTTTTTTTATTACTATTGATACTATAGGTAGTAATACAAGAATAACAATACCTCCTATAAAAGCTATTTGAAGTATTATTTTTAATATACTTCCTATTCCATTTTTACCTAAAATATTCATTTAAAATTTCTCCTTTCTTTTCCTACTATATATCATACTATTTTTTGAAAGTCAATATATTTTTATTGTTTTTCGATAATTTTATGATTGCTATATATGTACTAATATAAGAAGGTATTTAGAAAGCAAAAAAGCACTTTAAATAATCTCAGTGCTTTTCTGTAAATCATTAATTATATATCTTTAATTAACTAAATAATTATTTTTTATCATTAGTTATATTCCCATCACCATTTATCGATATTTTTTCGCCGAGATATTTAGGTTTTGGTTTAATAATACATTTAATAAATTCCTTATTTCTTGCAAGAAATTCTCTTATATCTCTACTAAATTGTCCATAATATTTTATATCCTCAGCAGGAACTCCATATGCTTCAATCTGCAAGCTTTTAGCAATATATAAGGCTCTATATAAATGATATTTTTGTGTTACTATTACCATTTTACTTATACCAAAAATCTCCTTAGCACGATATACACTATCATAAGTTGAAAATCCTGCATGATCCATAAAAATATCTTCACTTGGTATTCCATTGTTAATTAAATAGTTTTTCATTGGATTTACTTCATCATACTGTATTTGTCCATTATCTCCAGAAACAATTATTTTTGGCGCAATATTATTTCTATATAGTTCAATTCCTTTATCTAGTCGATCTTTAAGCATATAGCTTAATTCTCCATTTGGCATTACTCTGCATCCTAAAATTAAAATTGTTTCCATATCACCCAAATTTTCATCTTCAATTATATTTGACTTTGTGGAGTTTTTAACATATTCATTTATAATTACTAAAGTAATTATTGATAAGGCTATTATAATTACTAATATTATCATAATAATTTTTATTTTATTCATTTTATACTCCCTTTATTCTTTTCTTTTAGGCTTTACTATATTTTCCACATTCATGACTGTACCTCTAGTGATTTTACTATAGCCGTATTTTTCTTTTAAAAAATCTATTGATTTATCAATTCTTTCCTGCTTTTTAGAATTACTATTATCAAATAGTGATAATTGAATTTGATTTTTATCACATAAATCGTCTGTTCTAACTCCAATTAATCTAATAAAATCCCCTTTATACATTTCATGTGTTATTTCTCTTGCAACATCATATATTTCTCTTGTACTACTTGTTGGAGATATTAATTTCCTTTGGTGAGAATAATCTTTAAAATCTTTTGTTCTTAGTTGAACACTAACTACATTAGCCAATAAATCATACTTTCTTAATCTATATGTAACTTGCTCTGTTAAGGCTAGTACGATTTCATCTATTTTATCCAATCCAAATATATCAGTTGGTAAAGTTATAGAGTTTCCTATTGACTTTGGTTCTTCTGGTTCATACTGTACTTCTGAATTATCTATTCCATTAGCATATTCCCACATTAATTTTCCGTGCTTTCCAAATTTTTTTATTAATATTTTCTCATCAAATTTGGCTAAATCCCCTATACTTTTTATGCCAATATTATATAACTTTGGGACGGTTTTTCTACCTAGCATAAATAGTTCGCTTATAGGTAAATTCCACATTTTTTGAGGTATCTCATTCTCATATAATGTATGTACCTTATTAGGCTTTTCGAAATCTGATGCCATTTTTGCAAGAAGCTTATTATGAGCAACTCCAACATTTACAGTAAAGCCAAGCTCTTTTTCTACTCTTTTATTTATTTCTTTTGCTTTATATAATAATGTTGAACCTGCAAGATATTCGGTCATATCTAAAAAACATTCATCTATGCTAAATCTTTCTATCTTATCAGTATATTCTAATAATAAATTATATAAATCATTTGAATATTTTTTGTAAATTTTGTAGTTAGAAGGATATACCTGTAAATTATTACATTTTTTTCTGGCTTGATATAAAGTTTCTCCTGTAACTACTCCACATGATTTAGCTTTCATACTTTTTGCAAGTACGATGCCAGATCTCATTTCTTCATTTCCTCCAATTACAGCAGGTATTTCTCTAATATCTAAAGTTTCTCCTTCTTTTAATCTTTCAATAGCAGTCCATGACAAGAAAGCATTATTTACATCAACGTGAAGTATTTGTCTTTCTCTCATACCAAATCACCATCCACGTATATTATAGAACATTGGTTTGTATATGTCAATACAATATGAACATCTAATGAATATAAACGAAGCGGTCTTTGACCGCCCTTTTATTGTTATAGAATAAGCTATTTATCTTTGTTTAAAGCTTGTAATAATAATGCCATACGTATGTATAATCCGTTACCAGCTTGTTCAAAGTATAAAGCTCTAGGATCATCATCTATATCTTCTGAAATTTCCCCAGTTCGTGGTAATGGATGAAGTACCATTGTATTTTCTGAAAATTTACTTAATACTTCTTTGTTTATTATATATTCTTCTTTTCCAAAATCTCCTTCAAATCTTTCTTGTTGTATCCTTGTATGATACATAACATCAATATCTTTTGGAAGCTCATCAAAGCTATTGCATATTTTGTAATTTATATTTCTCTCTTTTAAGAAATCAATATACTCCTGTGGTAGCATAAATTCCTTTTTACTTAAGCCGTAGATTTCAACATTATCATATAAAGCCAATAATTTTATTAATGAATGTATTGTTCTTCCGTACATTAAGTCTCCTAAAATTGCTACTTTAACTCCATCTATTTTTCCTCTTTTATCTCTTATTGTATACATATCTAATAATGCTTGAGTTGGATGTTCTCCTTTTCCACTTCCAGCGTTTAGTATTGGAACTGTTGCAACACTTGCAGCATCTGTAGCAGAATTTACGTCACTATGTCTAATAACAATAGCATCAGCATAATTTTGTAATACTCTTACTGTATCTTTTAAAGTTTCTCCTTTTTTTACTGAAGAGTTAGCTGAGGCATTTTCTGTTGAAATAACTTGTCCACCTAATCTTAATACTGCTGTTTCGAAAGAAAGTCTTGTCCTTGTGCTTGGTTCATAGAACATAGTTGCAACAACATTTCCTTCAATAGATTTTGAATACTTTGTTGGATTAGCTTTTATCTTACTTGCTAAATCAAATAATTCATCTAAACTTTCTCTTGTATATTGTCCTGCACTTAATACATGTCTTAACATATTTTTTCCTCCTTAAATTTTATATATATTATTTAAAATTAAATTCGACTATCTACCATTTTCTAACATACTATGTTTTAAATCCCATAGTTTTTTTGATAAATCCACATAGTATTTTTGAGGATTATCCAGACGTTTAACTTCATCCCAAATTGTGTTAAGTTGTTCCTTTTCATATTTAGCAATTTCATCTAATGTTGGAGATTTATAAATTAATTTACCTCCATCATATATTTTTTCAGCAAGCGGTTTAACATAGTAATTTCTTAGGGTTTTTTTCTTCCATGGCGCATTTGGATCAAAAATCTCATATTCATTCTCATCTATTTGTTCATCTCCTAAAGTAACAAGATCAGCAATAGCATAATTAGTGCTTTTTGAATAGAATCTATATACTTTCTTAAAGCTTGGATTAGTAATTTTTGCAACATTCTCACTTATCTTTATTTTAGGGATAATTTTTCCATTTCTTTCAAGTGCCACTAATTTATAAACTGCGCCAAATACTGCATCGCTTTTTGCTGTTATTAGATTTTCTCCTACTCCAAATGAGTCAACTTTTGCCCCTTGCTTTATTAATGATGAAATCAAATATTCATCTAATGAATTTGTAACACAAATCTTGCAATCTTCATAACCTGCTTCATCTAACATAACTCTCACTTTTTTTGATAAGTATGCTAAATCTCCACTATCTAATCTTACAGCGGAAGGTCTTATCCCTTGTGGCTTTAGAACCTCATCGAATACTTTTATAGCATTTGGAACGCCACTTTCTAGAGTATTATATGTATCCACTAGTAAAGTACAACCATTAGGATAAATTTCCGCATATGTTTTAAATGCTTCGTATTCTGAGTCAAAACTTTGTACCCAACTATGTGCCATTGTTCCACTTGCAGGTACATTAAACTTTTGTGCTGTTAATGTACATGAAGTCCCAACTGCCCCACCAATTATTGCTGCTCTTGCTCCATATATAGCTGCTGTAGTACCATGTGCTCGTCTAGCTCCAAATTCCATTACAGGTCTTCCTGCTGCTTCTTTAACAATTCTATTTGTCTTTGTTGCTATTAAACTTTGATGATTTATTATAAGAAGTAACATTGTTTCAAGTAATTGTGCTTCTATTATTGGTGCCCTTACTGTTAATAATGGTTCGTTTGGGAATACTACAGTTCCTTCTGGAATTGCCCAAATATCTCCACTAAATTTAAAATTTTTTAAATAATTTAAAAATTCTTCAGAAAAAATCTCTTTACTTCTTAAATATTTGATATCTTCTTCATCAAATTTTAAGTTTTCTATAAATTCAATTATTTGTTCTAGTCCTGCAACTATAGCATATCCACCTTTGTCTGGTACATTTCTAAAAAATACATCAAAATATGCAATATCATTCATATTCTTTAGTAGATAACCATTTGACATTGTAAATTCATAAAAATCTGTTACTAATTCAAGTTTATCCTCGTTCATTTTAATTATTTCCCCCTAATATAAATGATTTTTATATGTTAAATACTAATTATTTTCCAATGACTTTAAATAATTTGCGCGTTCAAACATGAATACTGGTACAAGTTGTCTTTTATGTTTTGAAGATTTATATTTTTGAATTATGATTTCTTTAGCACATTTATCAGTATTTCCTGTTTCAATCATTTCTGCAATTTGTATATATTTAACACCTAACTTTTCTTCATCTGTCTGTCCCCCTAAGCCATCATTTGGTGCTTTATTTAATATCTTATCAGGTATCCCAAGCATTTTTCCTATAGCTAAAACTTCTGGCACTGTAAAATTTCCAATTGGATTAAAATCTGCTGCATTATCTCCCCATTTAGTTGTATAGCCAACCATAGCTTCACATAAGTTTCCTGTGCCTATAACAAGATAATTTAGACTTTGTGCAATAGCATATAAAGTGATCATTCGTAAACGAGGTTTTATGTTTATTTTTGATTCTCTTGTTAATTCTTCAAGTCCAAGTTCTTTTACAGAAAAGTTTAAAGCTTCTTCAAGCTTTTGGTAAGTATCTGTCAAATCATTTTTGACGAACTTTACTCCAAAAGTATCTGCAACTAATTTTGCATCATCATAATCGCTAGAAATCGAATTACATGGCATAGAAATTGCTACAACATTTTCTTTTCCTAAAGCTTTAACACTCATTGCAATTACAGTTGCTGAATCTTTTCCACCGCTATTTCCTACCACTACTCCTTTAGCACCTGAATTATAAACATATTCTTTTATCCACTCTATGGCTTCATTCATTCTTAATGTTAATTCTTCTTTACTTAGCACTTAATATCATCATCCTTTCTATGTTTTATTTTTTTCTTCTAATAATCCAATCTTGTCCACATTTTATAGGTAATTTCATTTTCACTTTTTGTCCTGATTTTCCTGGACTTACACTTTTAATCTCTTCATCTGTTTCATAATCCCATAACCTATCAATATCAAAAGTATGAACATTTATTGTTCCAGGTATTATAATTTCTAATGTGTCTCCTACCATCAACTTATTCTTTATTTCTATAACAGATTTATTCTCATTATATTCTACTACTTTTCCTCCAAATTCATAGTCAGGATTATATTGCTTTCCTTCATATTCTTGAAAATCTTTATTATTCCTATCATTAAAATAGAACGTTGTCAAACCTCTTGTTTTAACTTTGTCAATTTCCTTTAAATATTTTGTATAATCATAGTTTTTTGGATCCGTTATATAATCATCTATAGCATTTCTATAAGCATTTATAACACTTGCTAAATAATATTCTGTTTTTAATCTTCCTTCGATTTTCATACTATCAACACCCATATTAATTATCTCAGGTATTTCTCTTAGCAAGCATAAATCTTTTGAAGAAAATATATATGTGCCCTTTTCATCATATTCAACAGGCATTAAATTTCCTGGATTATTTTTCTCTTCTACGTACAAGTTATATGCCCATCTACAACTCTGTGCACAATCTCCTAAATTTGCACTTCTAGAAGATAAGAAATCACTTAAAAAGCATCTACCTGAATAGCCAAAACATAAAGCACCATGAACAAAAATTTCTGTTTCTAATCCAATTGGAGTGTTATCTATAATATATTTTATCTGTTCTTTAGATAATTCCCTAGCTAAAATAATTCTTTTAGCTCCATTTCTATACCAAAACATTGCATCATGTGCACTTACTGCATTTGCTTGTGTACTAATATGTATATCTATATCAGGAGCTTCTTGTTGCAAAACATCTATTACTCCACCATCTGATGCAATTATTCCATCTACTTTAAGTTCATTTAGCATCCTAGCTTGTTTTTTTATCTCTTCATATGTATCATCCCATGCATAAATATTTATTGCCGCATATACTTTTTTTCCTATACTATGAGCATATCTTATTGTATTTGCTAAATCCTCATCATTTACTTCAGCTCTACTTCTTAGAGATAATGAACCAGTTCCACAATATACTGCATCTGCTCCATACATAAAAGCAATCTTTGCTTTTTCAAAAGAACCAGCTGGTGCTAGTAATTCAGGTATCTTCATAAAGTTTCCCTCCTTTTATAAGCATTTTTATTTGTAATATTGTATCACAATTATAGAAAAAATAATATAATTTATTTAAATTTTTTATATAAACTTATAAAAAGAATAAAAGTCTTATTTCTACGCACTTTAGATAGTTTTAATAAATATTTTTGTATTTTATATCAAAAAACTGACATATACCTTAAAGTATTTGTCAGTTTTATATCATAACATTATAATAAGCAAGCCTGTAAGCCGGGTTCTGTCTAGAATAGTCATTTATCTACTACCTATATTACTATAGGTCTCAAGCGACCAAATTAAGGAGACGAAAAGAGCTATCTTAACCTCCTAGTCTCGGTCTTGCATCAGGTGGGGTTTACATTGACCAACTATGTCACCACAGTTGCGGTAGGCTCTTACCCTACCTTTTCACCCTTACCGTTACAAGTAACGGCGGTTATTTTCTGTTGCACTTTCCTTAAGGTTTCCCTCACTGGACGTTATCCAGCACCATGCTCTTTGGATGCCCGGACTTTCCTCGTACGCTACCTTTCGGCATTGCTATACGCGACTATTCAGCTTACTTACATATATTATTTTAAAATAATTTTGCGAGAATGTCAATATTAATTAATTATTGTTCCTATTTCATTTGTAAGAATAGATTTTATAAATATTGTTTCATTGTATTTTTTAGCAATTTCTACAGACTTATTATGTAATACTTTTGCACCTTCATTTGAGAGTTGTAACATCTCGTCAAAGTCTAAAGTATTATATTTCTTTGCATTTTTATCAATTTTTGGGTCTGCATTATATACTCCATCTACATCTTTATAAATTTCACACTTATCTGCATTAAATTTAGTTGCTAATGCTACTGCTGTTGTATCTGACCCCCCTCTTCCTAAAGTAGTTAGATTGTTGTCTTTATCAATTCCTTGAAAACCAGTAACAATTACAATATTTTTTTTACGTAATTCCTTATTTATTCTGTCACTACCTATATATATTATTTTTGAATCATTATAATTAGAATCTGTAATTATTGGTACTTGAAATGCATTTAAAGAAATTGATGGTATATTTTCTCTAGCAAAAGCCATAGATACTAATGCTACTGACATCTGTTCTCCTGTAGAAAGTAGCATGTCTAATTCTCTTTTATTTATGTCATCATTAATATCATTTGCTAATCCAATTAATTCATCAGTTTTTTTGCCCATTGCCGATAATACTAAAATGATGTCATGTCCTTTCTCATAATCTTCTTTACAGATATCTACTACTTTAGATATTTTTTCCTTTGTTTCTAATAGTTTTCCTCCAAATTTTTTTACTATTAACATATCTCCATGCCTCGTATTCATGCAGATTAAAGAAAAAGACAGTTGTCATTCTTCCTACAATAAAATTATTGTATACTCTACTTATATTATATTATTGGTTATATTTATTTGTCATTATTTTGATTTATATATTGCATTGTACCAGGTAACATTACATCTGTTAAAATAATACCATTTAAATGGTCTATTTCATGTGATAATGCTTGTGCTAAAAGTCCTGTGCCTGTTATTTTTACCTTATCACCATTTTCATTTATTGCTTCAACTGTAATTTCATTTGGTCTTTCAACTTCTACAAATTTATTTGGAAAACTCAAACAGCCTTCTTCCACTTTTTGACTTCCTTTCGTTTTTAATACTACAGGATTTATAAGTTTTAAAATTGGTTTTCCGTCATATAAATCAATTACTATCACTCTCTTTAAAATTCCTACTTGAACTGCTGCAAGTCCAACTCCATCATACTTATGCATTGTATCTACCATATCATCAATTAGTTCTCTTATTTTATCATCTACTACTTCTACTTCCTTTGATTTTTTCTTTAAAATTTCGTCTCCTTCTTGTCTAATATTACGTATAGCCATTTTTGTCCTCCTTTCATATTTATTATTAAATAAAAATTATTTGTACTACGCTTGATAACTCAATACAACAGTTATTTTTCACACTATACCATACTGTTGGGATTAATATCTACCAATATCCTAGTATTAGCGCTTTTTATATCTTTGATGCTAGTATTTACTCTATCGATAATAGTATTAGAAAATCTACATCTACCTACAATTCTCCATCTATATCTATTTTTTATTTTATCTATTGGGGATGGCATAGGTTTATATATAGCCATCTTTCCATCTTCATTTTGTTCAATAAGGCTATTATATATTTGTGTGGCAATCTTTGCTGTTTGACTTTTACTCATATCGCTTATTTCAATCTTTATTATATCGCAATATGGCGGATATTTCAATAATTCCCTAAATTTTATTTCTTCATCATAAAACATTTGATAATTTTGTAATTTAGAACATTCTATCGCAAAATTATCTGGATTATAAGTTTGAATTATTACATTGCCACTACTTTCTCCACGACCAGCTCTTCCTGCAACTTGTGTTAATATTTGGAACGTTCTTTCATTACTCCTATAATCATCTATAAATAAGCTTGAATCTGCAGCAATAACTCCAACTAAAGTGACATTTGGAAAATGATGCCCTTTTACTACCATTTGTGTGCCAACCAATATGTCTATATTTTCATCTCTAAACTTGTTTAGAATTATTTCATGTGAATTTTTTTTGCTAACAGTATCAATATCCATTCTTATTGTAGTTGCTTCTGGAAATAATTTTTTTATTTCTGCCTCTAGTTTCTCTGTTCCTGTTCCAAAATATCTAATATTTTTACTACTACATTCTGGACATATTGTTACATTTTTTCTTTCATATCCACAATAATGACATTTTAGTCTATTTTGTTCAATATGATATGTCATAGTTACATTGCATTTATTGCATTTTACTGTATATCCACAATCTCTACACATTATAAATGTAGAATACCCTCTTCTATTAAGAAATAATATTGTTTGTTTTTTTGCTTTTAAATTATCTTGTATTGCTGTAAATAATCTTCTACTTAGCATTCCCCTATTTCCATTTGCTAATTCTTCTTTTAAATCAATTATTTCTACACTAGGTAGATTAGATTTATTTGCTCTTCTTGTTAGTGAAACTAATTTTATCTTTCCATTCATAGCTTCGTAGTATGTATTAATATCCGGCGTAGCACTTCCTAATACTAATGGAATATTTCTTTCTTTTGCTAAGTATATTGCTATTTCTTTTGCATTATACCTAGGATTTTTATCAGATTTATATGAAGCATCATGTTCTTCATCTATTATAATAAGTCCTAAATTCTTTATAGGAGCAAATATAGCTGATCTAGCTCCTATCACTATTCTAATATTCCCAGACTCTATTTTCTTCCATTGATCATATCTCTCTCCTACTGATAATTTACTATGTAGAACAGCAATTTCTTCTTCGCCAAATCTTGCTATAAATCTATCAATCATTTGTGGAGTTAAAGAAATCTCTGGAACTAATAGTATAGCTGTTTTATTCTTTTTTAATACTTCTCCTATTAATTGTAAATAAATCTCTGTTTTTCCTGAACCAGTTACTCCAAAAATCAAATACTCTTCAAAAGTGTTATTCTTAATGCTTGTAGAAATTTCATCAAATGCTTTTTTTTGTTCATCAGTCAAAGTTAAATTAGTAGTTGGAATTATGTTTTTATTTATAAAAGGATTTCTTTCTACTGTTTTTTCTATTATCTCTATATACCCCTTTTTTTCTAAAACCTTTATATTAGCACTTGTCGTATCTGTAAAAGTTTCTAAATCAATAGAAGAAACTTCTTCATTATCTAATAAAAACTTCAATATTCTTTTTTGTTTTTCTGATTTGATTACATTATTCTCTATATCTTCATTTATCTCTTCTTCCGTTTTTAATAAATATATAAACCTAGCTGATTTTCCTTTAATTCTATTCTCAATATTTTTCGTAGTAGTACCTGGTGGAAGCATTAATTTTATGCAATCAGAGATATTACAAAAATACTTTCTTGCCATAAGTTTTGCTAAAATAATTTTATCTTCCTCTATAGAGTTCTCTTTTTGTATGCTTAAAATATCCTTTATTTCATACTCTGATTTTTCTTTGATACCTATTATAAATCCCTCTTGAGGCTCCTTCATATTTCCAAATGGCACAAAAACTCTCCTACCAATTTTTATATCATTCTCTATATCTATTGGTACATTGTAGTCAAATATTCTATTAAGATTTTTAACATTACTATTTATAATTACTTCTACTATCATAACAACAATAGTATATCAAAATTATACTAATTATACAAGATATTATCTCCTATCAAAAATTGTTTTTAATATCCCCTTATCTATTAGTTTTCCAAATATACTTTTTAATATAATTAATATAATTGGACCTATTAACATACCTATTATTCCAATAAATTTATATCCTGTATACATGGATATTAAAGTAAAAATTGGATGTATTCCTATTTGAGAACTTACAATTTTAGGCTCTAAAAATTGCCTTATTACTATAATTACTGCTAACAAAGCTATTATAGTAACGGCTAATCGTATATCACCATTTAAAGCTGATATTATAGCCCATGGAACCATTACGGTTCCTGAACCAACTAATGGTAATGCATCTACGAATCCAATTGCTAATGCGACAAGCAATGGATAACTTACGTTATAACCTAAAAATTTCATTAAAAATAATCCAATTAAGATAATAACAAAATCTATACCTATTAATATAAATTCTGCTTTCAAATAATTTCCTAAATATGTTGCAATTTCTCTAACATGGTTTCCTATCTTTTTTACCCATTCTTGAGGCAAATGATGCTCCAGTTGATCCAACATATACAATCTATCTGTACATATAAAATACGTTGCAATGACTGTAATTGCTGTGTATATTCCTATTTCTGGGATTGATGTTACCGCATTTAATATAGACTGTAAAAAAGCAGTAATAATATTAGATATTGTATCTAGTATATTTCTTGTTGAATTCTTAATAATCGTATTCAATTCATCTCTACCTTCAAATCCATCAAAGCTCATATATTGTGTAAACTGTTGTATCTTTTCATAAGCAATATCTATATAGCCATTTAATCCTGATAATAAATTAGATGCTTCTGAAATAAGACTGGTTATTCCAAATGCTAAAGCTCCTATAATAATTGCAAAAACCAGAATAAGTACTATAATTGCACTTTTCTTCCTTTCTAACTTAGTTCTTTTTGAAGTCCATCTTATTAAAGGCTCTATAAGCATCGAAATAACTATAGCAATTAAAAATGGTGTATAAAATATAGCTAATTTGAAAGCTAAGTATATACAAATAATAGTAAAAACTAATATAATAATTCTTCTTATAACTTTATTCCAATATCCCATATCAATAATCATAATTTACCTCTTATTTTTTCTTTACATGTCCACTTATTATTGTATTCTTAATTTGAAGTTTTATTCTATTAACAAGTATAAAGGTGTCAAGAAAATGGCTATGTCATCTTTTCTTCTTGCCGATTTGGGTTTTCGGACAAAGTGAGGAAGTATTAAAAGCGATAGCGATTATATCATTTTTATCATATGAAATTTGACTGAATTTCCTATTATATAAAAATGAACACGTTATAAAACGTGCTCTTTTCTCTTACTCATGTTTTTTAATAGATAATTTCTTGTTTGTATTGAATCTGGATGAATTATTTTTCCTCGATCTATACTATCTCTTATTGTGTAGTTTATTGTTTCAACAATTGCCATATCTATATTTTTCAAAGTTAATTGTCTTCTTTCTTCTACATCATCGTAATCTCTATTTTCTTCTATTTTATCTGCCATAAATATTATTTTAGCCATCATATCCATATTTGGATTTCCTGTTGTATGATATTTAACTGCATTAACCATTTGTTCATCAAAGTTATATTTCCTTTTACATATATCTGCTCCAATTTTAGCATGTAATAATTCTCTATTATCTATTTCTATTTCATCTAGGTCAACCTTATACTTTGATAAATATTCATCAATTTCTGTTGAAGTCATCTGCTTTGCTATATCATGTGCTAACCCTATCAATCTTGCCTTTTTTTCATCTAGTCCATAGAATTTAGCAAGTTCTTCAGCTTTTTTCATTACTCCTAATGAATGTTTATACCTATGTTCTGTTAATTTTTCTTTTATATCAGCATTTATTTGTTCTTCTAAATTATTCATTTTTTCGCTCCTATTTTATATCAACTATATTGTTATTTTTTTAATTATATTACCCATATAAACGTGTATAAATTCTAAAATCTCTTGTTACTTTTCTTACATAATTTCTAGTTTCTTGAAATGGTATATTCTCAATATCTGAACCATCTTTTTTTATTGTACCATTTTGTATCCATTTATTTACATTGCCTATCCCTGCATTATAAGCAGATAACGCAAGATACATATTATTATTGTAATAATTCAATAATGTAGACATATATGTTGTTCCTAATACAATATTAGTTTCTGCATTAAAAATATCATAATTATCAGCTATATCTAAATCTAAAGCTAACTCATCTGCTGTTGAATCCATTAATTGCATTAGCCCTTTTGCTCCACTTTGCGAAATACTATCCTCGTCAAAATTACTTTCAACTCTTATTATTGCAAGTGTTAAACATGGATCAACATTATATTCTTCTGAGTATTTATAAACATAATCTTGATATTTTACTGTATATATTTTTTTTAAAATTATATCTTCAATATTTATAGCTTTTAATAGTGATATTGTAAATAATGTTAAAATAACTATTATTAAAGTTTTTATCCTCTTGTTCAATATTCTTTCTCCTTACTTACATTCTTCCCAATTAGTTGCTTCTGATACTTCTGCAATTAGAGGTACATTTAGTGTGGTTGCATTTTCCATTTCTGTCCTTAATAGTTTTTTTACTTTTTCTTTTTCCTCAATAGGTGTTTCTAAAAGCAATTCATCATGTATTTGTAATACAATCTTAGCTTTCAGTTTTTGCTCTTTTAATTTGTTATATACATTTATCATGGCAATTTTCATTATGTCTGCTGCCGTACCTTGTATAGGCGTATTAGTTGCAACCCTTATTCCGAATTGCCTTACCATATAACTATTAGAAGTTATTTCTGGAATATATCTTCTTCTCCCATATAAAGTACTCACATAACCGTCTTGTTTTGCTTTTTCTATAACTTCTTCCTCAAATTTTTTTATTTGTGGATATTTTTCAAAATAGTTCTGTATATATTGTTTTGCCACTTTTACCGGAACTCCTATTTCTTCAGAAAGTCCATAATCACTCATTCCATAAACTATACCAAAATTAACTGCTTTTGCATGACTTCTTTGCTCTTTTGTTACTTCTTCAATTGGTGTGTTAAATACTTGAGAAGCTACTTGTCTATGTATGTCTTCTCCGTTTTTAAATGCTCTTATTAGATTTTCATCATTAGCTACATGTGACAATACTCTTAATTCTATTTGCGAATAATCTGCATCAACATATATATATCCTTCTTGTGGTTTAAATACCTCTCTAAGTTTTCTTCCTGCCTCAAATCTTGTAGGAATATTTTGTAAATTTGGATCAGTACTACTTAATCTTCCTGTTGCTGTAACTGTTTGATGGAAATATGAGTGTATTCTACCTGTGTTTTTATTAATATATGGTAGCATTCCTTCAACATAAGTTGAATATAATTTTGCAGTCTGCCTATATTCTAAGATTTTATCTATTACTGGATGTTCCCATCTTATCTTTTCTAGAGCATCTACATCAGTAGAATATCCACTTTTAGTTTTTTTATAAGCAGTAAGTTTTAAATCTTCAAAAAGCACCTTTCCTAATTGCTTTGGGGAATTAATATTGAATTCTTGACCTGATAGCTTATATATTTCATCTGTCAAGATTACTAATTCTTGTTTTAAAAATTCTCCATAATTTATTAATTCATTTTTATCTATTAACATTCCATTATATTGCATATCTGCTAAAACTTTTTCTAGTGGCATTTCTATATCATTAAACAAATTTATAAGATTATTTTTAATTAGTAAATTATTTGTTATTTCATATAATTTTGATATTACATATACTTTTAATAAATATTCTATATTCTCGTCATTATTATCTTTTTGAACTTCTTCAAATAAATTTAATTGCACTCCAGTATTATCATTTTTCTTTACTATGTCAGTTATATCTATATTCAAATATTTTTCTGCTAATACTTCTAAAGTATATCTTGAAGCATTTGAATCAAGTAAATATCCTGATATTTCTACGTCAAAATATATATTATTCAACTCAATATTTTGTTCTTTTAATAAAATATAGTCTATCTTTTGTTTATAACCTATTTTTTTTATACTATTATCTTCATATATATCTTTTAAACTTTTCAATAAAGTTTTATCTAAGCAATATGCAATGTTATTATTGAATATATATATTCTTAAAATTTCTCTATTAATTATACTTTGTGAATTTTGAACTTCACTTGTTTCGAAAAGATATACAAGTTCTTTTTGTTCAACAATTTTATTCTTCAATTCTTCAAGTTCTGAATCCTTTGATATATGTCTTTTAACAAAAAGTTCTTCCAAATTTGTCTCTTTTATGTTTCCAGTATCTATTTTATCAAGTTCAAATCTTTCTATATATTTTTTTAATCTAAGTGTTCTAAATTGTTCTAATACTTTAGGTTTGTCCCATTCTTTTATCTCTAGATCTTTAATTTCATTTTCAATTGGTGCTTGTATATCTATAGTTCCTAAAGTCTTTGAAAGTAAAGCTAATTCTTTATTGCTTTCAAGATTTTCTCTTAACTTTCCTTTTTCTGTTGCAGTTCCATCTTCTATAGCTTTATATAAATTTTCTATAGTTCCATATTTTTTTACTAATTCCAATGCGGTCTTTTCTCCTACTCCAGGAACTCCAGGAATATTATCTGATTTATCTCCCATTAATCCTTTTACTTCAATCATTGCAGTAGGACTTACTCCATAAGTTTCAAAAACCTTATCCTCATCAAAGTCTTCTTCTTCTGTTCTTCCTGCTTTTGTTCTAGGTATTCTTATCGTTATCATTTTGCTAGCTAGTTGGAACGTATCTCTATCTCCTGAAAGAATAGTTGTTGCAATTCCCTCTTTCTCTGCTATCTTTGCAAGAGTCCCTAATATATCATCAGCTTCATATCCTTCTTTTTCAATAATAGTAATATTCATTGCTCTTAAAATCTCTTTAATTATAGGCATTTGTACTACAAGTTCATCTGGCATAGCATGTCTAGTTCCCTTATATTCAGCATACATTTGATGTCTTTTTGTGGGTGCCTTTAAATCAAATGCAACTGCAAGATATTCTGGTTTTAAATCATCTAATATCTTAAACATAATTGCTAAAAAGCCATATATAGCATTAGTATATATTCCATCTTCAGTTTGTAAAGTTTTACTTCCCATAATCCCATAAAAAGCTCTATTCATAATACTATTGCCGTCAATAACAACTAATCTTTTCATCTTTTCTCCTCAAATAACCTTTATAATATATTACCTTTTTAGTCGAAAAATCCTTATTGCAAAATAGCATATACTAATTACATTATATCATAAATTAATTAGTTTATACTTATCTTGCTTATTAAAAGTTGTGTGTAATAATTCATGTGCTCTATGACCGCCTGGATTTCCTAGAAAATCTTTGTATATCTTTTTAAGAATAGGATTTTCATGAGATTTTCTAATAACACTTCTTTCATCTACTGAATATAAAGCATCTGCTCTCTTTTTTCTAATATCAATTTCTGCTCTTTCTTTTGATGAATGAATAGGTTGACCTCCACCCATTATACATCCTCCTGGACATGCCATTATTTCTACAAATTGATAATCTGCTGTTCCAGCTCTTACTTCATCCATTATCTTTTTTGCATTTGCTAAGCCAGATGCAACAGCGACTTTTATTTCTTTTCCAGCTAGTTCAATTCTAGCTTTTTTAATTCCTTCTTTTCCTCTTACATCATCAAAATCTAAATTTTCTAATTTATCTCCTGTAACTACCTCTGCTACTGTTCTTAGCGCAGCTTCCATTACTCCTCCAGTTGTTCCAAAAATTGCTCCTGCCCCTGTTGCTTCTCCCATTGGGTCATCAAATGTTTCTTCTTCTAGTGATTTAAAATCTATACGAGCTTGTTTAATCATTCTCGCAAGTTCTCTTGTAGTAATAACTGCATCTACGTCTTGATACCCTGTGCCTGACATGTCATCTCTTGTAATTTCATATTTTTTTGCAACACATGGCATAACTGATACCACAAATATTTTTGATGGATCTAAGTTATTTATTTCTGCAAAGTATGATTTTATAAGTGCACCAAACATTGTATGTGGTGACTTACAGCTAGATAAATGTTCTAATTGATCAGGATAATTCTTTTCACAATAATTGATCCATCCAGGACTACATGAGGTTATCATTGGAAGAACTCCACCATTATTTAATCTATCTATAAATTCTGTTCCTTCTTCCATAATAGTAAAGTCTGCACCTGTGTTTGTATCAAATACTCTATCAAATCCCAATCTTTTCAAAGATGCAATCATCTTACCCGTTACATTTGTACCAATTTCCATTCCAAATTCTTCACCTAGTGCTACTCTTACTGCTGGTGCAGTTTGTACTACAACATAAGTATCATTATCTCTTAATTTTTCCCATACTACCTCTGTAGAATCTTTTTCAGTTAATGCACCTACTGGACAAGCCTCTATGCATTGACCACATAGAACACAGTTTACATCTGCTAAACTCTTTCCTTCTACTGTAGATACACAAGATTCAAAACCTCTATTTACAAAATCAATTGCTCCAATTCCTTGTACTTTTTTGCAAGTTGCTACACATCTCCCACATAAAACACATTTGTTAAAATTTCTAACTATTGATACAGATTTTTCATCTTTCTCATGGGATTGGATTTTTCCATTATATAATACACCTGTAACTCCAAATTCTTCTGCTAGTTTTTGTAATTCACAATTTTTATTCCTAACACATGTTAAACAGTCTCTTTGATGATTTGATAAAATCAAATCTAGTACTATTTTTCTAGCTTCTGTTAATTCTTTCGTATTAGTTTTAACAACCATGCCTTCTTGTACCTTTTCAATACAAGATGTCACAAAACCTCTTCTACCTTCTACTTCTACTAAGCACATTCTACAAGCGCCAATCTCATTAATTTCTTTTAAGAAACACAATGTAGGAATATCAATACTTGCTTTTTTTGCTGCTTCTAATATAGTAGTTCCTTTTTTTACTTCTATTTGTTTACCATCTATTGTTAAGTTTATCATATCTGACATAATTTATTTCTCCTTTCGCTATATTAACTAATAGCCTTAAATGGGCAGTTATTAACACAAGCTCTACACTTAATACATATAGCTGAGTTAATTTTATGTGCCTTTCTTGGTTCTCCTACAATCGCATTAACAGGGCATTGCTTTTTACATAGACCACAGCCTTTACATTTTTCTGGATCTATTGTAATTTTAGTCAAAGCTTTACATTCTCCAGCTGGACACCTTTTATCTTTGATATGTGCTTCATATTCATCTCTAAAATATTTTAATGTTGAAAGTACTGGATTTGGTGCTGTTTGACCTAGACCACATACAGATGCATTTTTTACATTAATAGCTAATTTTTCTAAATTTTCTAAGTCTTCTTCAGTTCCAGCACCTCTTGTTATCTTTTCTATTATCTCAAGCATTCTTTTTGTTCCGATTCTGCATGGTGTACATTTACCACAAGATTCGTCTACTGTAAATCCTAGATAGAATTTTGCTAAATTCACCATACATTTTGTATCATCCATTACAATTAGCCCACCAGATCCCATCATAGAGCCAATTGCTGATAATGACTCATAATCAATTGGTGTATCTAAATGTTCTGCAGGTATACAACCTCCTGAAGGGCCACCTGTTTGTGCTACTTTAAAATTATGACCATTTGGTATTCCTCCGCCAATGTCAAATACAATTTCTCTTAAAGTGGTTCCCATTGGCACCTCTACTAATCCAATATTTACAACATTTCCACCTAGTGCAAATACTTTTGTTCCTTTAGAAGTTTCTGTACCTATACTTGAATACCACTCTGCACCATTTAATATAATTTTTGTAATGTTTGCATAAGTTTCTACATTATTAATTAAAGTAGGCTTTTGCCATAAACCTGCATTTGCAGGAAATGGTGGCTTTAATCTTGGTTGACCACGTCTTCCTTCTATTGATTCTAAAAGTGCTGTTTCCTCACCGCAAACAAAGGCACCTGCTCCTAATCTTATTTCCAAATCAAAACTAAAATCTGTACCCCAAATATTATTACCTAATATTTCATATTCTCTTGCTTGGTCAATTGCTTTTTGAAATCTCTGAACGGCTATTGGATATTCAGCTCTTACATATATGTATCCTTTATTAGCCCCAATAGCATATCCTGCTATCATCATTGCTTCAATAACACAGTGAGGATCCCCCTCTAATATACTTCTATCCATAAATGCACCTGGATCACCCTCATCTGCATTACATACAACATATTTTTGATCTCCTTCTGCCATTTTCGTAAACATCCACTTTTTGCCAGTTGGAAATCCTGCTCCGCCTCTTCCTCTTAAACCAGAATCTGTTACTTCCTTAATAACATCATCTTGACTCATAGAAGTTAAAACTTTTTCTAGTGCTTTATATCCATCAAATGCTATGTACTCTTCTATATTCTCCGGATCAATAATTCCACAATTTTTAAGTGCAATTCTTTTTTGCTTTTTATAGAAATTTAATTCATCTAATCTTTCTACTAGTTTATCATCAACATCTTTACAAAGTAATCTTTCTACTTTTTTTCCTTCGATAATATGTGTATTAATTATTTCTTCACAATCTTCTGGAGTAACCATTGCATAAAAAGTATCTTCTGGTCGTATAATAACAATTGGTCCTTTTGCGCAAAGTCCAAAACACCCTGTTTGAATTACTCTTACGTTATCAATTTTCTTTTCTTTTAAAATTTTCCTAAAATTTTCTATGATTTTTGGTGATTTTGATGAAGTACATCCTGTTCCTCGACATACTAATATATGTTTTTCTTTTGTATCTGCATTTAAATTAATTCTTAAATCTAGTTCTTTTCTTTTTTCTTTTCTTATTTCTTTTATTTTTTCCAATGTCATAAAGATATATCTCCTATTCTTTATTTTTATATTCTTCTATAACTTTTTTCATTAGTTCTGGTGTAGCTTTTCCATATACCTCGTTATTTACTGTGAATACTGGTGCTAATCCGCATGCTCCGATACATCTAGTTGCTTCCAATGAAAATTTTCCATCTGGTGTTGTTTCTCCTTCTTTTATTTTTAATGCTTCTTTTGCTGTATCTAGTAATTTTTCAGATCCTTTTACAAAACATGCTGTTCCTAAGCATACAGCAATATTGTATTTTCCCTTTGGTTTTAATGTGAACCTAGAATAAAAAGTAATTACTCCATATATTTCTGCCATTTCAATATTTAAATACTTAGATATTTCCTCTTGTGCTTTAGTTGGTACATATCCATAATATTCTTGTACTTCATTTAATATTTGAATTAAATTACTTTTATCTTTTTCATATTTTGATAGTATCCCATCTAGTTCTGATGTTTTTTCACCGCAATTACAAGATTTATTCATTCTTATAACCTCCCTTCATATTTCATTTTCACCTTTTATCTACATAGTCAAATACTTTTTAGTTCTGCCATTATCCATTCTTTTCATATATATTGTATAGTTATAAATTATGCCTCCTAAAATTCTTTTATAGTTTATCATATTATTAATATTTTTTCCATAAAAATCATAAAAAAAGACAGTTCTTATTAAGTATAGTCTCAATAAGTATAACTTATGATTTATTTTAATACTTAAATGACATAGATTTAGATGAAATATATAAAAAATGAAAGTAAACACTTCTTTGTGTCTACTTTCATTTTACTTAAATTACACAAGCACTATTATATTTAGTGTATATTGCTCCTGTTCCTATTAACTCTACCTTCATTATTTGCTCCTTACAAATTATTTTTCTATTTGATTTATTAATTAATTATCCTCTTTCTAGTTGTTCAATAAGCTGTTCTTTTGTAATTGTACTTTCTTCTCCATTGTCAAATTTGGTTATAAACCATATGTCGTCTTTTAAAATTGGTAAATAAAAATAATATTTAGTCAGTATTGATGCTTGTTTATAACATTTTTTTAATTCTTCTATTTTTTCTTTATATTTATTTGAATCAATATTTAAATTTGAAGACAAATTAACACTTTTAACTTCAAAAATATGAATTCTTTCAAAACAATCTTTCATTATAAAGTCAGGATATGAGGAGTAAATCCCATTTAAATAATATTCAAATTTTATATTTGAATTTGTAGTAAAATTTTTTCCCCATAAGAACTTTTCTTTAGGATTAATTTTCTCCTTTTCAACTTCATTAAAAATATTTATTGCTCCTCTATTTCGATTCTTTTTTCCAGTTAATACACTTTTAACAATGCTTTTATTGTCCTTTAATCTTATATTAGAAATTTCTTTCATAATATATGCCCATTCTCTTTCGGCTTCACTATCAAAAGAAAATTTATCCATACCATCGGTTCTCTTCCATACCCAATCATTAATATTTTCATAATTTCCATTATCCGTATAAGAAGAATTACATGGAAATGATACAAATAATTCTTCTCCATTTTCATCTTTTGTTATTTCCATACTTTCAGTATAATTACAAATATATTTCGTATTCTCTTCAACAATTTTATCTAAGTTTGAATTAAATCTAAACCATTTTTGATAAGTATCTGAATATTTATAACATAACTCTTTTACTTCATCATCAGTTCGATTTAATTTTTTGTATATTGAAAAAATACTTTCATACAAATTCTCCTTTTTTTGTGTTTCGATTAAATTATATATGTCAAAATGATTCTTGTTAGAAATTGTTTTCAACCTAGTTGTCTTTAATCTTAGAGCATTTGTTATATCAGATGGCTCTTCAAATAATTTTACACCTCTAACTCCGCCTTTTCCGTTTCTCTGGTTGATTTCCCCATATCCAGGATGTTAATGCAAGTTTTTTAGCATCTTCATTTAAATTTTCAAAGTCCAGTAATCTAGGATTTCGCCTTACTCTACCAATTACTTGTTCATCTAGTTGTTCACTTTTGGTTTTCCTAATTTGATATAGCATACATGCTCTTGGAATATCCCAGCCTTCTGAAATGACCATTTTAAAGATGATAACATCAATTGTTGAATTAGGTTGCTTTGCGTATTTTTTCCATTCTTTTACAGGTAAACCTTTTTTTTCAAATGCTTCATTGGTTTTACATTCTTTTTCTTTATCAACTATCAGCATCCAATTTAAATCTTGTTTTTCATTTAAAAGTGGAATAAGTTTATTTAATTCTCTCTCAGCTATTTCTTTATTTGATATTTGAATAATTAAACATGGATTAATATACAGATTGTTTCTATATTCTTTTTTTATCTCTCTAAATTTATTAATCGCTACTTCTACATCATCATTTTCATCTCCTAATTCAATTCTTTTTATCAACTGAGCTTCTACTGCTTCATCATCTGTTATTTCAACATCAGGAATTTGGCCTCTTTTCAATTTAGGAGTAGCAGAAAAGTTTATAATTTTTTCAAAATAACTAGATATATTATCTAAATTTGAAGTTGCAATATGACATTCATCTTTTATTAGATATATATTTTTTTCAAAACCCGAAAAATGTTTATTTAGAGTCATAGTATTTAAAAAATGCTCCATTGCACCTTGTTTTAATCGACTTCCATCTTTATATAAATCTCGAGGTAAAATATATACATTATGAGTTGGTGGAATATATGGCTCTTCTTCAGATGATGTTTCACTACTGATTAAATACGTGTCTAAAAATGGAAATTTGCCAGTGGAAGCATACTCGCAAAACTTTTCATTATTTTGCTCAGCTAGATTTCCCTTTGAAAGAGTTGAAACTAAAAATATTATATCATTATTTTGCGATAATATTTGATTCATAAAATCAGCCATCATAAATGTCTTACCACTACCAGTAGGAGCTCTGAAAGTGACTTCATCTTTAACTTTAATAACATCAATTAATTGTTGAACAGCTCTTTTTTGTAATTCAATTATCTGTTTTAACATTAAATTTTCTCCCTTCTAGTTATTCTTCAATTTCCTTTTCTGTAATTTCAAAATTATTACAAACCCAATCTATTTTTTCTTTTATTGTATTGAATTTTTTCACTCCATAGTTTTCTTCATTAATTAATTCAAATGGGGTTTTGCCATCGACATTTTCAAAATCAGATACTTTTCCAATTTCATATACATCTAGATTGTCATCTAAAATATCATTTTTCTCTAACCATTTAAATTTATTAGTCTTATCGTAGCATTCTCCAGTCATAATTCTTTTTAGTCTCTTTGTAGTTACATCATGAGCAATTCCATTTGGCGTTTTATCAGTTACTTCGTCTAAAGTACATAATATAAATTGTCGATTTCCTCCATCCTCCTTATTAAGTTCTAAAACTGCTTGTCCCGTCGTTCCACTACCTGCAAAAAAGTCTAAAACAATAGCATTGTTATTCGCAACATTTATGCATCTTTTGATTAATTCAACAGGTTTAGGATTGTCAAATTTATCTTTTCCTATTATTTCTTCTAATTCTTTTGTTCCCGCACTATTTTCAGGTAAATCATCCCATAATGTATCTATTCTTTTACCTTCACTCTTTCTTTCGTTCCAATATGCTTTTTCAGAAAGTGTAGTATTAGTCAGGCATAATCTTCCATCATTTTCTAATTCCTTTAATTTACTTTGCTTCATTCTCCATCCTTTTGGAGGACATGCCCACACTTTTCCATTATTATCGACATAATCATATGTAGTTTCTGGTCCAGGATCTCTTGGCTTTTGTAATGGATATAGACGGTATAATCCTCTTCCATCTCCATCATCATTTTTATATAAGGCTTTTGTAGCTTCAGCTAAAGGTTTAAAAACTTCTTCAAGTGCATACATTGCTGTTTTTGCATATAGTAAAACATATTCAGTATTTACAGTATATTTATCTTTTTCGGTTTTACCACTTGAATTCTTTTTCCAAACGAAAGTATTAATAAAATGTCTTTCTTCAAAAATGTCATCAAATAAGCATTTTACGTATGCATAATTTTTATCATCTATACTACAGAAAATTAATCCATTATCTGACAATAATTGTTTTGCTAAAACTAATCTTGGATATAGCATTGATAACAAATTATCTCTAGTTATATTGTTATTATAATTTGTTTTTGCATAATCTCCCATTTTGTCTTTACTATATGGAGGATCTATATATATAACATCTATTCTATTCCTATATTCAATCAATAGATTTAGCAATGCTTCATAATTTTCTCCTATAATTAATTTATGAGTTATTTCTGCATCTTTATTTTTAAAACTTAGATTCTCATCTTTATATAGGTATTTAATTACATGTGAAGCTTTAACAAGTCTAACATCATAATTTAGTCCTGTTTTTTTATATTTATTACCCAAATGAGCAATTTCTATTGCTTCATCTATGTCTTCTGCATTATTAATTAATTTAATTAATAAATCCGCATTTTCATTTTCTAATATTTTGTCTTCTACTCTTTTTTTTATGTCACTTATTATTTCATTTTTTGTAATTTGAATATTGTTCATTTTTATCGCTCCTTATAAAACTCTAATATATTTTATATCATAAATAAAATTATATTTTTTACTTTTTATTATTATTTTCTTCTACCATATCACTTATTTCTTTCAATTTATTTTCTAAAAGTTTTTTATCAATTAATTTTAAAGTATATTGTGATACCATAGTTGGTGACATTGTTCTACT